>NZ_JBQKDI010000011.1:0-65212 GCF_052121915.1 Collinsella sp. LCP19S3_B11 | reverse complement strand
GGATGCGCGGAATCCTATACGCCGCACCAATCGAACTTGAAGCCTCCGGCAACGGGGGCTTTTCTTTTTTGGAAGCCATGCATGGATTCGAACCTCGGTCGAGGCGCGAGCAGCATAATCACCACATCGTAAAATTTTTTCAAATTGTCGCTTGACCCGTCGGGGCCTCGCGTGCATAATAATCCGTGCGTTGCGGCGTTACCTCAGCTGGATAGAGGGTCTGACTACGAATCAGAACGTCATAGGTTCGAATCCTATACGCCGCACCAATTGACTTTAAAGCTCCCGGCAACGGGGGCTTTTCTTTTTTGGAAGCCATGCATGGATTCGAACCTCGGTCGAGGCGCGAGCGTAAAGAAAACGCGAAGCGTTTTTAGCGAGCGGGCGAGCGCGCCGGCAGGCGGGCGAAGCCGGCGCGGATCCGCGAAGCGGATGCGCGGAATCCTATACGCCGCACCAATTGACTTTAAAGCCTCCGGCAACGGGGGCTTTTCTTTTACGCCGCCATTCGACCCCAGACACTCGACTGGAATCGTGCGCCTCCGCCCGCGGGAGACTATTTCTTATCGACTCGTGTAAGATTCCGAGTAGATGTCGCGGTCCGTCCGCGACCACTCCTTCGCTAGACGACCGATCAGGGTGATATTTCGTGGCAGAGCGTCCGACATACAAGCTCAGGTTTCTCGACCCCAAAAAGCGTTTTCCATCGATGCCAGAGCAACCCGCGGGGCGCTCGTATGGTGTTGTCTGGAAAGTTTTTGGCGAGGATCCTAAAGAGTCTTGCTACGTCGTCGAATTCGTAGGCAAAAGCCACATATCGCTTTTGGGCTACGTGAGCGTGTCAGGTGAGGTCTACAAGGTTGACGGCCCTGTTCAGAAAGTGCCATTGCCCAAGAACCCCGACATGAAATTGGTCCTTGACGAGTCCGATTCCAGTGTTGGCGAGATTTTGGTGCGGGGAGCCAACGGTGCAATGCGCGCTTGCGCGCGAACGGCCGGCTCTCCCGAAGGGGCCATGCGTGAGCAGTCCGACCACGAGACATGGAATTCGAGCCGTGCTCTCCCTTATGGCGAGTTTATGGCCTCGATGTTCTTGCGCTACGTGATATTTGCCGACCCCGAAAACGCTCTTGCGAACACGGTACCTGCCGACGAGCTCGATGAGGGTATAAAAAACACCGCCAACAAGATCAAACTCGTAAAGTTGCCCGAGCCGGTCGAGGTGTTTTTGGGCTTTAACACGGCACCGCTCCCCGATGCTATCGAGACGCTGCTCTACCGCGTTGACCATGCCGATAATCCGAGCGGTATCGAGCGTTATGCCGCCGCCCTTATGAGCGAGGTCGATTTGCCCCGACTGCGCACCATCGCTGCCAAGTCCGAGATGGGCCTAGCGCGTATCGACCGCTCAAAGCTGTTCTATCTCAATTTTGATCGTAGCCTGCTGGACCAAGACGAGATTGACATGCTGCTTGCTATCGAGTGTCGTCTTAACCGCCTCTCCGGCATCCTTGAGCGCATCGGGGCCGGATTGGCCCCTGCGGCATCCTCGCCGAGCCTTGAGGGCTGCGCGCTCTTTGACGCGTGGCATATCGCCAAGACGACCAACGATGTTCCCCGACTGCTCGATACGGCCTCGAGTGACAACCCGTGGGGCAAACCGGGTACGGTAGCTTGCCAGCCAGGCGGTGAGTGGGACGTGCGCACCCGTTTTGCGCGCGCGGTCGAAGCCCTCAACGTTGTCACGCGGCTTGACTATACCTATCGGGCAAACGTTGCCGAGGGGATTATGCTCGTTCGGTTTGGGCGCTCGGTCGTGGATGCCATGCCTCAACGTGAATACGATGCTCAAGATGATGCCTGGCGCGAGGTGGATGAGCCTAAGCGCGCAGCATGGGCCACCGAGCACGATGCGCGCGTGGCGCTCACGCTAGCAGCGGCTTGTTTTGCTGCCGGTGCCAGCATTACGCGCTGCTACGTTCAGATTGCGGCTCCCGATGGCGAGCAGGGCGAGCGCATCATTGCAACATATTCCTTTGGGCGTGCGGCCTATCTGGCCAATTGCGTTCCCGCCGCTAAGAATTTTGAAAGTATGGATATGGATGATATGCCGTGCAAGCGCATGCTTGAGGCATATGAGTCGGACGCGCCGGATTCGATTGAGCCCGCTGAGGTTCATGCTCGCCCGCGTGACGACCACCGTTCGCTGCCGCCGGCGTTGCGCGACCTGCTGCTTGCCGATACGGCTGATGAGCTTGAGGTTATGGAGGAGGGCGATGACCCGTATGTGGCGCGCGTCGCTGAGTTGCGCGAGCGGGCAAAAGTCGACCGCGCGGGTGCGTTTGAGGGCTTTTCCCGTCTTGTTGAGGAGCTGGAGGCCAAGTGCGCCGTTGCCGAGCTTTTGGCGACAGGACCGGTCCAGACGCTGTTTTGCGACAACCAACTGGTGCGTATGGTGCTGCCGGTAATGGAGGAAGACCGCTCCGTTCGTATTTTGCGCGCTCCCGATGCGCTGTACTTTGCCCAGCATGAGATTTGCAGCTTTTACGCCGATCAGGAGGATTTTGAGCGGGCATTGCCCGAGGTGCGTCATCTTTACGATCTGGCGCGCTCATCCATGCAATCACACTTTGCACTCATCAACGTGCTGGCGCGTCTGGAGCGCTATGACGAGGTCATTGAGGTGGCGCGCCACGGCCTGCGCATTGCCAGTGACCGTTCCGCAATCGGCTACCTGTTCTATCGCCTAGCGTTTGCCTACTGGAACTGCGATCAGCTCGAGCTGGCGTTGGCGTGCTACCGCTTGGTACCGCGCGGCGAGGAGTCGGGTAGCAACGCACTGGAGGAAATGCAGGGCCTTATGAACGAGATGGGTGTCAATGAGCCACCGACGTTCGAGGAAGCGGTTGAGACCATCAGTAAGGCGGGGCTCGAACTGCCGCCGGTGCCCGCCGTGTCCAACCAGCTGGCAGACGCGGCTGTGCAGCTGGTCGATAACGGTTTCTTTTTCCTGGCACGCGTCTGCATCTTCCAAATGTGGCGCACGATGGGAAACGATGAGCTTGGCTCCCTCAGCCGGTCGTTGGGATAGGGGTTTGATTTATGGGGGAGGAAAGCCTGCCGGCCAATTATCAAAATTTCCCCTTGCCCGGATTCGAGTGTTTGGTTACTATGGAACGGCTGTTACGGAGAGCTGACCGAGAGGCCGAAGGTGCTCGCCTGCTAAGCGAGTATGCCCCAAAAGGGCATCTGGGGTTCGAATCCCCAGCTCTCCGCCAGTACGAATTTGAAAAAGGGCTCCGTAAGGGGCCCTTTTTGGTATAGAGAACGTTAGCTGGGGATTCGAACCCGAGAGGGCACGGGCGTTAAGCAAACGCGAAAGCGTTTGTAGCCCGTGGGCGAAAAGCCGCCAGGCTTTGAAGCCGGAGGGCATGCGTAGCATGCCCGGACATCCCCAGCTCTCCGCCAGTACGAATTTGAAAAAGGGCTCCGTAAGGGGCCCTTTTTGGTATGGAGAACGTTAACTGGGGATTCGAAACCTCAAAAAATGAGGCGCCCCGTTGGACGCCTCATTTGGTTCGATGTGATAACGCTTTGGCCCTACACCTCAGGAGCCTTGGCTACGGTCTCGCTCTCGGCTGTGAGCGGGCGGTTGTCGATGCGGCGGCCCAGGCGGTCGAGCTTCACGAGCAGCCACTCGATGGGATTGGGCCCCGTTCCTTCCTCGTCGGCAACCAGGTCCATGACGGCAATCTTGGTGCCGTCCTGCTTAAGCGTAACGCTGCCCACCTTATCGCCAACATGCACCGTGCCCGAAAGGTCATCGTAGCTAACCTTTTCGGTCACTTCGCCGGCGAGTGAGAACACCGTTGCCTGCGCGGTGGGGTCGGCAAGCGTGGCATCGATCGTTTTGTCTGTCCAGTCGGTTTGACTGACACGTGCCATCAGCGGATTTCCGTTGGCGGTCTTCTTTTGCGTATTGGCGATTTCGACCGTTACCTTGTGGTCGTAATACCAACTAGCAAGTGTGGCCGTATCGGCAAAACGCTGGTCGGTGGTGCTGGAGTTCAAGACAACGGTATAGATCTCGTCGCCATCGCGATTGTAGACGCTTGCAAAGCAGTATCCGGCATCGTCGGTGGTGCCGGTCTTACCGCCGATATTGCCGTCTTGGCCCAATAAAACATTGTGCGTATCCATGGAATGCGAATGATCGGAGCCGTCGGCGCCCGTCACTTCGATCCAGGGATCTTTGCTCGCCATGACTTCGCGAATCGTGTCGTCCTTCATGGCCTCTTGCATCATCAATGCCACATCGTGTGCGGTTGAATGCATATCGCCGGCCCATTCGTCAAAATCCAGCCCGTGCGGGTTCTCGAAGAGCGTTCCCGTGCAGCCGAGCTTCTTGGCCCGCTCGTTCATGGCTTTTACAAACGTAGCGACGGCATCTTTGGTCTTGGGGTCAAGTTTTTTGCCCACGTGTTCGGCAAGCGCGATGGCGGCGTCGTTGCCCGAGGGGATCATCAGGCCGCGCAGCGCTTGCTCGACGGTGAGCTCGTCGCCTTCGAGGAGTCCCGCGGTCGAGTTGCCTACGGCTGCCGCCGCGTTGCTCACGGTGATTTTCTCGTCCATTTTGCAGTTCTCGACCGCGAGGATTGCAGTCATGACCTTGGTGATCGAGGCGATTTTGACTTGCTCGTCGGCGCTACGGGCATAGTAGACGGTGCCGTTTTTACCCATGACAAACGCATTGGAGGCATCGATATCGGGCAGGTCTTCGGCTGCAATGCCGCGTGCATCGGCGGCTTTGCCGCAGATGTTATCGGTCGTGAGCACTTGGGCGCCGGCGACGGACGGAATACCGGCGACAAGGGCGACGGCGCAGGCAAGGCCAACGATCAGCTGCGCGGAACGCTTTACAAGAGGGGTAAGATGCTTCACTGATTTCGCTTTCGACGGGATGGTCTCCTTTGGCTCTAGAGTATATCGTTTACCGGCTGTGCCGCTTGGGGTTTGGCGCGTAAGGTTTATCTTCGTGTCTGAGCGGACGCTTGGGTGTGCACGGTCGATATGATTGCCCGTCGCGTATCGAGGAGGTCCTTACAAATACTTGACAATACCCTCACGCATATATGAGCTGCGATTTTTACTATCGATACTGCTGATTTGATATCGATGTGGAGGTATGCGGTATGACGGCTGCTGCGGCTGTGGGGCCCACGGAGCTCGAGGAGCTAATGGAAGCGCAGGCCGAGGCCGCGCATGAGCGCGAAGTTGGGGATGCGACTCGCCCCACGGCAGAGGACCTTGCCACCTCGCCGACGCGCATCGATGTCGAGGGCCTCGACCTGTTCTATGGAGATCACCACGCGCTTAAGGATGTGTCCATCAAGATCCGCGACAAGCAGATTACCTCGTTTATCGGTCCTTCGGGCTGCGGCAAGTCGACGTTGCTGCGTTGCTTTAACCGCATGAACGACGGCATCAAGGACTGCCGCATCGAGGGCAAGATTGCGCTCGATGGTCAAGATATCCTGGGCGATTACGATATCTGCCGCCTTCGCCAGCGCGTGGGCATGGTGTTCCAGCGCCCCAACCCGTTTCCCATGAGCATTTACGACAACGTCGCCTATGGCCCCCGCGGTATGGGTGTGCGCGATCGCGCCGTGCTGGATGAGCTGGTCGAGGACTCCCTGCGCCGCGCTGCCCTGTGGGACGAAGTCAAGGACAAGCTCAAAAAGTCGGGCCTGGGTCTTTCGGGTGGACAGCAGCAGCGCCTGTGCATCGCCCGCGCACTTGCCGTGCGGCCCGATGTTCTGCTGATGGACGAGCCGACCTCGGCGCTCGACCCCGTGTCGACGCTCGTGGTGGAGCAGCTGGCCTGCGAGCTCAAAGAGACCTGCACGCTCGTGGTCGTTACACACAATATGCAGCAGGCGGCGCGCATATCCGATTCCGTCGCGTTTTTCTTGCTAGGTGAGTTGGTGGAGCACGCGCCCACCGCTCAGCTTTTCAAAAATCCTACTGACCCGCGTACGGCGGATTATTTGACGGGACGTTTTGGCTGATACCATCTAGTAAAGGTACCTTTAGGATTAAGATGCGGTCATGCCGGCCGCAAAGGGGTTCAACATGATCTATTACGTCGAGGACGATGACAACATCAGGGATTTGACGGTCTATGCACTGCGCAAGCAGGGGATCGAGGCCGAAGGCTTTTCGTGCGACGGTGAGTTTAAGGCTGCCGTGGCGCGACGGGTGCCCGATGCCGTGCTGCTCGATATCATGCTGCCCGATACCGATGGCTTGGCGATTATGCGTCGCCTGCGTGCCGATCGCCTGACGGAGACGGTGCCCATCATGATGCTTACCGCCAAGGATACCGAGCTCGACAAGGTGATGGCGCTCGATGGCGGTGCCGACGATTACCTGACTAAGCCGTTTTCGCTCATGGAGCTTGCGAGCCGCTGCCGCGCACTGCTGCGTCGCGGCGGCATGGTCAAGCAGGCGAGCGATGTGCTCAGCGTGGGCGATATCGTGCTTTCGCCCAGCCATCGCGAGGTGACCGTTGCCGGCGAGCCGCTTAAGCTCACCCTGCGTGAGTTCGACCTGCTCGAGTACCTCATGCGCAAGCCCGGCGTGGTCTTTACTCGTGAGTCGTTGCTTCAGAGCGTGTGGGGTTGGGATTTCGACGGCGGTTCGCGCACCGTTGACGTGCACGTGCAGACGCTTCGCCAAAAACTGGGCGAGCATGCCAGTGCCATCGAGACCGTGCGCGGCGTGGGCTACCGCTTGGCCGAGCCTTCTGCCGGTGACGGTGCCGAAGGTGACGACACCGCGGCCACCGCATCGGAGGAGTAACCCGTGGTCTTCGCCCCCCAGGGAAAACATACGCTGTCGCACCGCGTTTTTGTGACGATCTTTGTTTGCGCCATGGCGGTTATCGTGGCGTTTACGGTGCTGGGTGCGTTCTTTGTGCAAAACACCTTGGCGGATGCCACGAGTGCCAATCTGGCGCAGGAAACCGAGCTCATTGCTGCCGCCCTCGACGAACAGCAGGAGCCCATCCCGTTCTTGCGTAGCCTCGATCGCGAGGACTTGCGCATCACGCTGATTAACAAGGATGGATCGGTTGCCTACGACAACGAGGCGTCGCCTTCCTCACTGCCCAACCATGGCGATCGCCCCGAGGTCATCGAGGCCTTTGAGAGTGGTTTGGGTTCCGCGGAGCGCGCAAGCTCTACGCTCGACGAGATTATGCTGTATCGCGCCGTCGCCCTTGATAACGGCCAGGTTGTCCGCTTGGCGCAAGCCCAGCCTGGCGTTGCGGCGATTTTGCTGTCGATGGTGGCGCCGATGCTGCTTATCGCAGCATCGGGTGCAATACTCTCGTTTTTTATGGCGCGCCGCGAGTCCCGTGCAATCATCGCGCCGTTGCAAGAGGTGGATTTGGACCACCCACGCCGTAGCTATGAGCACGCCTATGCCGAGATGGTCCCCATGCTTGAGCGTATCGAGTCGCAGCGCCAGGAACTCAAGCGCCAAATGGCGGTGCTAGCGGACAACGACCGAATGCGCCGCGAGTTCACGGCCAATATCACCCATGAGCTCAAGACCCCGCTTACCGCGATTTCGGGGTATGCCGAGCTTATTGCAAACGGCATGGTTGAGGGCGAGGACGACTTGCGCAACTTTGGTGGCCGCATCTATCGCGAGGCGGGCCGCCTGGCGGCGCTCGTCAACGACATTCTTACGCTTTCCAACTTGGACGAGGTGGAGCGAGCATCCGAGGGCGAGGCGGTGCCCATTGGGTCCACAGAACCCATCGAGCTCTCTCGCGCCATGTTGACGGTGGAACAGCGTCTTGAGCAAGTTGCCCGGCAGTCGAATGTGACCATTGGGCACGAGACGAAGCCCATGGTGATCGAAGGCGTGCCGCGCCTGATTGACGAGCTGATCTACAACCTTGCAAGCAACGCCATTCGCTACAACCGACCTGGCGGTACGGTCACGCTGCGCTGCGGGACCAATGACGAGGGTCATCCGTACCTGTCTGTTGCCGATACGGGTATCGGTATTGCGCCCGAGGAGCAGGGTAAAGTGTTCGAGCGTTTTTATCGCGTGGACAAGAGTCGTTCTAAGGCGCGTGGCGGAACCGGCCTGGGTTTGGCGATCGTCAAACACGCCGCTCTGTACCATCACGCCGCGATTGACCTGTCGAGTGAGCCGGGCGTGGGAACCACCATTACGGTAACGTTTCCCGTGCAACAAGAGGGACCGTTCGCGTAGCGGCATAGCAAAAACCGAGGATTAGACGGTACGCCCGCGCCTCCGCTGCCGCGTGAATTGTTGCGCAACTTACACGCGGACGCTGTATCTTATGTATTAGAGCTCGGGTATGGTAGAAATATGCGATATTATACGAGCAGTTTTGTCGATACGAACTAGGGAAATGAAAGGCGAACCGCATGACCCTTCTTGAACTGTTCCAGCTGCTTAAAAAGCACCTCAAGCTGGTCATTGCCCTTCCGGTGGTCTGCGCGATCGCCATGGGCGTCGTCTCCTTCATCATGATGGACAACACCTACACCGCCACGACGAGCATGTACATTCTCGCCAAGACCGATGGCGGCCAGACGAGCTACTACAACGATCTGTCTGCAAGCCAGATGCTCTCCAACGACATCGCCACGCTGCTCGATAGCGACAGCGTCAAGAGCGGTGCCGCCAAGGAGCTGGGCCTTTCCAGCCTGGCTGACTATAAGGTGAGTGTTACGAGCGAGACCACGACCCGAGTTATCTCGCTGTCTGTGACCGGTGCCAGCCCCGATGGCGCTGCCGCTGTCGCTAACGCCATGGCCAACTCGGTTTCCACCGTCGCCCAGGACGTCGACGCCGCCCAGGCCGTCAACGTCATCGACAAGGCAAAGGTCCCCACCCAGCCCAGCGGCCCCAACCGCAAGCTCTACATTGCAGTTGCCGCCCTGGCCGGCCTGTTTGTCGCTGTCGCGATTGTTGTGCTGCTCGACATGCTCAACACGCGTGTCCGTTCTGTCGATGACGCCGTCGAGCTGCTCGGCGTGCCCGTTATCGGCCGTTTCCCCGTTGTGAAGGGCGGTAAGTAATCCATGGCCCGTAAAAAGAAGTCCGGCGATACCCTCGCCTTTAACAACGCAGCCAAGACGCTGCTCGCCAACATTCGCTTTGCGAGTGTCGATACGCCCATCAAGTCCATTACGGTGACCTCCTCCATTCCCAACGAGGGCAAGTCCACCATCGCGCTCAACCTGGCCAAGGCCATCGCAACCAGCGGCAAGAGTGTTCTCCTCGTTGAGTGCGACATGCGCCACCACACACTTGCCAATATGCTGGGCGTCCGTCATGCCGGCGGCCTGTACGCCGTGCTTTCCGATCAGATGTCGATCGATGAGGCCGTTGTCGACACCGGTCAGCCCAACCTCTTTTTCCTCGACGCCGAGCCGCGCATTCCCAATCCGGCAGACATCGTTGCCTCGCGCCGCTTTGCCAAGCTTGTCGCCGCGCTGGAGGAAAAGTACCGGTACGTCATCTTTGATACGCCGCCCGTGGGCACGTTTGTCGACGCTGCCGAAGTCGCCGCGATCACCGACGGCACCATCTATGTCGTCCGCCAGGACTTTGCCAAGCGCAATGAGATTCTCGCTGCTTTCGATCAGCTCAACAAGGCCGAGGTCAACGTGATCGGTACGGTCATGAACTACTGCGAGACTTCGAGCCACGACTACTATTACTCGTATTATGGCGGGGATAAGGGGCAGAACAACGCTGCGGCGGGGGTCGATCCCACTGTTGGCGGCGCGGCTGCAACGGGCATCCCTGCGAAGGCGCAACGCTTTAAGAAATGAGCAACGACGCAGATAAGAGGGCGATATGCGAGACATCCATTGTCATATCCTGCCCGGAGTCGATGACGGCGCGGCGAACCTCGAGCAAAGCTTGGCGATGCTCGAGGCGGCCCGCGCCGTCGGCGTTACGCACATGGTGTGTACACCACACTGCCGGGACCCGTATTTTGACTTCGAAAAAATGTGGGAGGCCTATCGACTGCTTTGCGCGCATGCGGGCGATATGCATTTGCAGATGGGCTTTGAGGTCAATCATGCCAAGCTCATGGATTTGGGCATCGAATGGGCCG
The DNA here is from genome assembly GCF_052121915.1 of Collinsella sp. LCP19S3_B11. Classification (NCBI taxonomy): domain Bacteria; kingdom Bacillati; phylum Actinomycetota; class Coriobacteriia; order Coriobacteriales; family Coriobacteriaceae; genus Collinsella; species Collinsella sp. LCP19S3_B11. The sequence continues at coordinate 55,038 of NZ_JBQKDI010000011.1, read as the reverse complement.
ACCGCCTGCATTTCGATGACTCAAACGAGCTTTTGCTTGAGCTCTCGACGCGTGCTGATTCGTATGACTTTGAGGAATACGAGAACACGATCTACGACTTGCAGTGTCGCGGTTGCCAGGTGATTATTGCCCACCCTGAGCGCTACCGTGCCATTCAAAAGGACGTAAGCATTGCTAAGCGTCTGGTCGACATGGGCTGTAAGCTGCAGGCTTCTGCCGACTTTATTGCGGGTGGGCGCTTTGGTCGCGAGAAAAAGCCGGCGCAGCGCCTGTTCGACCAGAACTTGTACAGCTTTATCGCGAGTGACGCCCATAACGTGGGCCACTACGATTGCCTGGCAAAAGTGCGTGCGAAGTTTAGCGTGCGCGGGGCTCATTTTCGCTAAAATCTGTCCCTAACGTTCTTACTGAATGAAGGGGCCGCCTTGGATATCCAACTTAAGACAGGTTGCTTTGAGGACGCGGCGCTGGTGCGCCGCGCCGTTTTTATGGACGAACAAGGCTATGAAAACGAGTTTGACCAGATTGACGAGGACCCGGGCTGCATCCATGTGACGCTGTATGTGGATGGCCAACTCACCGGCTGCTCGCGCGTGTTTCCCGAGGAGCTGGAGCGCGCGGCAGATGCGGAGGCTCCGGTGCCACCGGCGTGCGACTTGGACGAAGGCGTCGCCGCGGGGGAGACCTACATTATGGGGCGCGTCGCCGTGCTGCCGGCCATGCGTCGTCGCGGGTTGGCAAGCGCGATCGTCGAGGCCAGCGATACATGCGCACGCGATGCCGGCGCTAAACTTATTAAGCTGCACGCGCAGGAATACGTGTTGCCGCTCTATGAAAAGGCTGGCTACACACAAATTGCCCCGGTTGACTACGAAGACGAGGGCCAGCCCCATGCCTGGATGGCCAAGCGCGTAGATGGCAGATAGGGACGTTCCTTTTCTGTCGACAGTTGGGGACACTCCTTGGCAATTGGCGCATCGGAGTGCTCGGACATACAGTTTTTCGATTCCGCATGTATATATGCGCGCTAATGGGTTATAAAATCTAAGTCTGAACATAGCAGGTCTGCGATACGGCTCGGGCAACCGGGCTGTTTTTGCGGACGGGGGTAGCGCGAAAGGACTGCACATGCGTCAATTTAAGACCGAGAGCAAAAAGTTGCTCGACCTCATGATCAACTCCATCTACACCAACAAGGAAATCTTCCTGCGCGAGCTTATCTCTAACGCGAGCGACGCCGTCGACAAGCTCAACTTTAAGAGCCTGCAGGATCCGAGCGTCAAGCTCGACCAGGGCGACCTGGCTATTCGCGTCTCCTTTGATAAAGACGCCCGCACCATTACCATCTCGGATAACGGCATTGGCATGACCGCCGAGGAGCTCGAGCGCAACCTGGGCACCATCGCCCATTCCGGCTCCGAGGAGTTTAAGACCGAGAACGCCGAGCAGCAGGGTTCGGATGTCGACATCATCGGTCAGTTTGGCGTGGGCTTCTACTCGGCCTTTATGGTCGCCAGCCACGTGAAGGTGGTCAGCCGCGCTTATGGCGAGGATGTCGCCCATGTGTGGGAATCCGACGGTCTTGAGGGCTATACCATCGAGGACGGCGAGCGCGCCGAGCACGGCACCGATGTCATCCTGACGCTGCGCGAGAACGAGAAGCTCGACGCCGATGGCGAGGCCGAGACCTACGATCGCTTCCTGACCGAGTGGGGCCTCAAGAGCCTGATTCAGCAGTACAGCAACTATGTGCGCTACCCGATCCAAATGATGGTCTCCAAGAGCCGCCAGAAACCCAAGCCCGAGGACGCGCCGGAGGATTACAAGCCCGAGTACGAGGACTACCAGGAGCTCGAGACCGTTAACTCCATGACGCCGATCTGGAAGAAGCGCAGCTCCGATGTTGAGCAGAAGGACTATGACGAGTTCTACAAGTCTACGTTCCACGACTTTGACGATCCTGCGCGCACCATCAGCTTCCACGCCGAGGGTACGCTCGAGTACGACGCCCTGCTGTTTGTGCCGGGCCGCGCGCCGTTCGATTTGTACAGCAAGGACTACGAGAAGGGCCTGGCGCTCTACAGCTCCAACGTCCTGATCATGGAGAAGTGCGACGACCTGCTTCCCGACTACTATAACTTTGTCCGCGGCGTCGTGGATTCCGCCGACGTGTCGCTCAACATCTCGCGCGAGACGCTGCAGCAGAACCGTCAGCTCAAGGCTATCGCCAAGCGTGTGGAAAAGAAGATTACCGCCGACCTTGAGGATATGCGTGACAACGACCGCGAGGCCTACGAGAAGTTCTTTGAGAACTTTGGCCGCGGCCTTAAGTACGGCATCTATTCGAGCTATGGCATGAAGGCCGATGAGCTCGCCGACCTGCTGCTGTTCTGGTCTGCCAAGGAACAGAAGATGATTACCCTGGCCGAGTATGCCAAGGGCATGCCCGAAGATCAGAAGGCCATCTACTACGCCGCCGGCGACTCGCGTGAGCGCTTGACCAAGATGCCCGTGGTAAAGGGTGTGCTCGACCGCGGCTATGACGTGCTGCTGCTGACGCAGGATGTGGATGAGTTCACGTTCCAGGCTATGCGTGAGTACGTTGCCGTCGATATGCCCAAGATCTACGAGGACGATGCTGCCCGCGAGGCTGCCGAGAAGGCTGTTGCCGACGGTGCCGAGCCCGAGGTCGAAGATCGTCACCTGGAGCTCAAGAATGTCGCTACCGGCGATCTTGACCTGGCGACCGAGGACGAGAAGAAGGAGGCCGAGGACGCCACTAAGGAGAACGAGGACCTCTTTAGCGCCATGAAGGAGGCACTCGGTGACAAGGTCGAGAAGGTCGCCGTCTCTGCGCGCCTGACCGATGCTCCCGCGTGCATCACCACCGAGGGTCCGCTTTCGCTCGAGATGGAGAAGGTGCTTCAGAAGGGTCCCGAGGGTGCGCCCGACGGTATGCCCAAGAGCCAGCGTGTGCTCGAGCTCAACGCCAAGCACCCGGTCTTTGCCAAGCTCGTCGCTGCTCAGAAGGCGGGCGATGCCGACAAGATCAAGCAGTACTCCGGCCTGCTCTATGACCAGGCCCTGCTCGTCGAGGGTATTTTGCCCGAGGACCCCGTTGCCTTCGCGGCGGCTGTCTGCGAGCTTATGTAATTGGTTCCGCCGTTCTGCCGAACGGCGGAACGGCTCGACGCTGCCCTCAGTTCCGCCGTTCTAACGAACGGCGGACCGGTCGACGCTGCGCGGGCACCAGAGCGACAACTTGTCATTCAAAGAGGACGGCATGACCAGAAGGTCTATGCCGTCCTCTTTTCATGCCAATTTGTTCGCTCTGGTGCCCGCTCGCTGGCATTGCCAAAACATCGACGTTACCGTGGTCCAAACTAGTCGTTGGGGACGTTCTTGTTTGACTGGTCGTTTAAGAGCGTCCCCAATGACTAGTTGGGTTGCTAATTTGTGTGGGTTGTGGTTTTGTGACCTGCTGAAATTTAAGATACTGTACAACTGTACGCTAACTCATCTTCGTAGTATATTGCTACCCGCAAAACTCAATACCATTGTGCATCGAGACGTTAAAACGCCTTCGTACAATGGTTATCGATAGTACGATTCGATTCAACGACAGGATGGATGGTCCAAGCGTGAGTCTCGGCAGCAAACTATCCGATGCAAAGGTCTCCTTTGCGATATTTAAGCGCGACATTAAGCGACTGCTTGTGAATCCCGTCGCCCTGGTGGTTACCCTCGGCGTGTGCGTTATTCCCTCGCTGTATGCCTGGTACAACATCGTGGCAAACTGGGATCCGTACGGAAACACCCAGGGTATCAAGATTGCCATCGCCAACAACGATCAGGGCACCCAAAACGACTTGGTGGGCGAGCTCAACGCGGGCGATAAGGTCGTCGATCAGCTCAAGGAGAACGATCGGCTGGGCTGGACCTTCGTCGATTCGGCGGCCGATGCTAAAGAGGGCGTCGAGAGCGGTGAGTACTATGCGGCCATCGTAATCCCCAAGAACTTCTCGGATAACCTGGTTTCGATGCTCGACGGCAACTACCATCAGCCCAAGCTTACGTACTACGTCAATGAGAAGAAGAGCGCTATTGCGCCCAAGGTTACCGACACCGGTGCAAGCACCATCGAGGAGCAGATCAACTCGGAATTTGTCTCCACGGCGGGCGAGACTGTTGCCGGTATCGCCAAGGATGCCGGAGTCGATTTAAAGGACAAGGCAACCCAGACCCAGGATTCGCTGGCAAGTTCGGTGTCCGAAGCATCCGATACCTTGGGCGAGGTGCGTGGTTCGATTGGCGACATGAATGCCGCCATCGATAAGACGAGTGGTTCCATTGCCTCGGCAGATGCAGCACTTGACGGTCTACAGGGTCAGGCGCCGTCGCTGACGCAGGCGATCTCCCAGGGCAACGACCTGCTGGGCGAGGCGCGCGCCACGGCGGGTAATTCCATCACCTCGCTCTCCAAGGCGCTCTCGGAAGGCAGCCTTGCGCTCACCAAGACGTCAGCCTCCGCGAACGCTGCGATTGGCAAGCTGACGGGCACGGTCACATCTACGACCACCCGTATCGACAACTCGCTTGAGTCTCTCCAGGCGACGATCGACCACAATAAGGCCGTTATCGGGCACTTGGAAATTCTCGTTAATGACACGTCGACAGGTTCCGAGGAAATTGACGCGCGCATTGTATCGACCATCGATTTGCTCCGCGAGCAGAATGAAAAGCTTCAGAGCATCAAGGATAGTCTGTCTGCGCAGTCGAGCGCCATGGCGAATGACGCCGCGGCTGTCTCGGGTGCCAGCGACGCTATCAATAACGCAATCCAGACCGGTGCGACTAACCTTGGCCAGGCCCAGACGGACCTGGGTCAAAACGCGCTGCCGAAGGCCTCGAGCGCGCTTGATTCATTTGCCGCCGTCTCGGGTGATCTGACGGGAATCGTGTCTGGCCTCACGCCTGCTATTGCAAGTGCGCGCGGTACACTTTCGCAACTCAACGCTACGCTCGGTCAGGCCAAGACCACGTTGTCCCAGACCGATGCCTCGCTTGCCAAGGTCCAGGACAAGCTCGCAACCGCCGCCAACGACATTGCGGCGCTGCAGACCTCCGAGTCCATGGGCGAGCTGGCTGAACTGATGGGTGTCGACGTCAATGACGTGGCAGACTTTATGGCATCTCCCGTAGAGCTGACTTCCAAGTCAATTTTCCCGGTCAAGAGCTTTGGCTCGGGCATCGCTCCCTTCTATACCAATCTGGCGCTTTGGGTGGGCGGCTACGTGCTTATCGCTATCTACAAGCTCGAGGTCGACCGCGAAGGCATCGGCAGCTTTACCGCGCGTCAGGGCTACTTTGGCCGCTGGCTGCTACTGGTGATCCTGGGCGCGTTCCAGGCCATTATCGTTACGGTAGGCGATCTGGTGATTGGCGTGCAGTGCGTCAGCCCGCTGCTGTTCGTGCTGGGCGGCATCGCCATTTCGTTCACCTACGTCAATATCATCTATGCGCTGTCCACCACGTTTAAGCATATCGGCAAGGCGATCGGCGTCATCCTGGTCATTGTGCAGATTCCGGGCTCTTCGGGCATGTACCCCATCGAGATGATGCCCGGCTTCTTCCAGTGGCTGCATCCGCTGCTGCCCTTTACCTACGGCATCAATCTGCTGCGCGAGACGGTCGGCGGCATGTATTCGTTCAACTACCTGTTTAACCTGTGCATTCTGGGCGTGTTCTTGATCGTGGCGCTCTTTATCGGCCTGCAGCTGCGTCCGCTGCTGCTCAACCTTAACCTGCTCTTTGATAAACAGCTTTCCACGACCGGTATGATGATTTGCGAGTCCAACGACCTGCCGCGCCAGCGCTACTCGCTGCGCACGGCCATGCGTGTCATGCTCGATTCTGATTCGTACCGTCGCGAACTGCTCGACCATGCGGTGACCTTTGAGCACCGTTACCCCTACTACATCAAGGGCGGTTTTGCCGCCGTGGTGGGCGTTCAGGTCCTGCTCTTTGTCCTGTCGACGGTTCTCGATATCGACAATAACGGCAAGATCATCCTGCTTGTCATTTGGATCATCTCGGTTATTGCTATCTGCGGCTGGCTTATCAATATCGAATATATCCGCGCGAGCCTCAATACCCAGATGCGCATCTCGGCGCTTTCGGATGAGGACTTGCGTCGCGAGATGCGCGAACACACGGCCGCCATTCCTGCCGCCCGCCACATGTTTGGCCTCAACGCCAGCGAGCGTGGTGCCAAGGGCGGCGATCAGTCCGCGGGCCGCTTGCCGCATATAGGATCGCACCATAAATCTCAGGGCAGCGACAGCACAGCCACAAATGATGGAGATACCACCGCGCTTGGCAAGCACTCCAAAGGAGGTGAGGCATAAATGAAGAACATCCTGCATCTGTTTAAGCGCGATGTCCAAAACGTGTCTCGCTCCGTGATCGGCCTGATTGTCGTGATGGGCCTCATTATCGTGCCGTGTCTGTACGCGTGGTTTAACATCGCCGGCAGCTGGGATCCGTACGGCAACACCGGCAATCTTAAGATTGCCGTGGTCAACACCGACGAGGGCTACGAGAGCGATCTGATTCCCGTCGAGGTCAACGTGGGCGAAAACGTAACCGCCACCCTGCGCGGCAACGAGAACTTCGACTGGGTTGTCCTCAACGACCGCGATAAGGCGATCGAGGGCGTTAAGTCGGGCGCGTACTACGCTGCCGTCGTTATCCCTAAAACGTTTAGCGCCGACATGATGACGCTTTTCTCGACTGAGGTGAAGCACGCCGATATCGAGTTTTACGAGAACCAGAAGGCCAACGCCATCGCGCAGATCGTGACCGAGAAGGGTTCGAACGCCGTTCAAAGCCAGGTTAACGAAACTTTTACCGAGACCATTACGAGCATCGGTCTTAAGACGGTGTCCAGCCTGCTCGATTACATGAGCACCGACCAGGTCAGCAACTTTATCGCCAACCTGTCCTCGACGCTCGGCGATTCGGTCCAGGACCTGCAGGGCGTTCAGGCCAGCGCAACGTCGCTTGCGGGCATTTTGAGCTCCACGTCCGATTCGCTGACGTCGGCGAGCGGTATGCTCCAGCAGACGGGTACCGTCGATGAGTCGACCAAGCAGTTGATGGAACACGCCAAGAGCGGCATCAATGATTCCAAGGAAGCGCTCAAGGCCGCCAACGATGCCGTTGACGCGGCGATTGACGGAAGCGCGGGCTCGTTCGACAATGTGTCTGCCGAGCTCGCGAAGGCGTTCGACACCGCAAACCAGCATGTGGACCTTACGGTGTCCCAGCTCAACGATGCCGCGGCGGCGCTCAATACACGTGCCGACGATATCGACGCCACGGCCGACCAGCTCCGCGGCTTTGCCGAGCAGGTCAGTGACGAAAAGCTCCAGGAGAGCCTTAAGTCTGTAGCAACATCGCTGGGCAGGATTGCGGTGGAGTATCGCAACAACGCCAAGGACCTGACGGCAACTGCTAAGTCCCTTTCTGACAGCATGGCAGAGGTCAACAGCACGCGTGCCGAGGTCGATCAGGCCATCGCCGATGCCAAGGCCGGCATTGCGGGCGCCAAATCCGATTACGATTCCACGTTCTCGGTTAAGGCCAAGGAGCTCAAGAAGACCGTCTCGGGCATTCTAGACTCGCTCGATGGTATCTCGGGCGATTTGGATAGCGCCGTAGACGGCCTGACCGATGCATCCGGTTCGCTGGCAAAGGGCCTCTCCAAGGCTGCAAAGCTGGTCAACAAGGTTTCCGATCAGCTGGGCGAGGCGTCGGACAAGATCGGCGCGTTTAAGGACGAGCTCGACGGTGCCTTGATGTCGGATGATCTTGCGACGATTAAGACGATGATCGGCAACGATCCCGAGGGTTTGGCCGTGTCGCTTTCCGGCCCCGTCGCGCTCGACCGCAAGCCGGTCTATCCGATCCGCAACTACGGTTCGGCCATGGCGCCGTTCTATACGATTCTGTCGCTGTGGGTGGGTTCGATTGTGCTGGCAGCCATGATGAAGGTCTCGGTCGACGATGAGCTTATCAACGAGCTCATCCCCGTACGCCTGCACGAGATCTATTTGGGCCGCTACTTGTTCTTTGGCGGCTTGGCCTTGCTGCAGGCGACGCTCGTGTGCGCCGGCGATATCTTGTTCTTTGGAATCCAGTGCGACAACCCGCTGCAGTTTGTGTTGGCGGGCTGGATCGCGAGTCTCGTGTTCTCCAATATCGTCTACACGCTTACGGTTTCGTTTGGCGATATCGGCAAGGCGCTCGCTGTCGTGCTGTTGGTCATGCAGGTCGGTGGTTCGGGCGGTACATTCCCCATCGAGATGACCGGCCCCGTGTTCCAGGCGATCTATCCGTTCCTGCCGTTTACCCATGGCATCAATGCCATGCATGCTGCCATGGCTGGCGCCTACCATATGGAGTACTGGGTTGAGCTGGGTATTCTGGCGAGCTATCTGATTCCGTCGCTGGCCCTGGGTGTGGTCTTCCGCCGTCCGGTCATCAAAGCCAACGACTGGATTATCGAAAAGCTGGAGAGTACTAAATTAATCTAGCGCAACAATGTGAACGCTGATGTTGCCGGAGCATCGAGGCTTTTGTGTTCGATACTTTAGTGGGCTGAATTGCGTGGGCTGCTTGATTGTTGCTACAGTTGCGGGGCGTGCCGGGGGTCCGGCGCGTCCCGTTTTTATTTGACCATGAGGCGGCATGCGGTCGCGCGCGTGCGGACACCACGCCCAGACCGAGCGCGAGGATGCCCTATGGCCCATCATGCCGCTATTGAAATCGAAAATATGCCCGATAGCCCTGTAGCCCGCGAAGACCTGGGTGCCGGCGGTGCCTCTCGCGGTGCCGGTGCGCGCTCGCCGCTGTTCTGGAAGGTCTTGCTGCTTTCGATAGCGGTCATCTGGGGCTATTCCTTTACCACCATGAAGGACGCGCTCGATACCATTCCGGTGTTCGAGCTGCTCTACATTCGCTTTCTTCCGGCGTCGCTGGTCATGCTTGCCGTCTTCCACAAGCGCATTGTTGCCCATTTCAACGCTCGAAATCTGATTGTTGGACTTGGCATGGGCGCGCTCATGTGGGGTGCCTACGGTTTGCAGACGATTGGCCTGGCGCAGACCACGGCAGGCAAAAGCGCGTTTTTGACGGGCACGTACTGCATCTTGGTTCCGTTTGCGAGCTATGTCCTAAGCGGCGAAAAACTTACCCGTTACAACTTGGGCGCCGCGTTGCTGTGTCTGGCGGGCATTGGCTTGGTGGCGCTTGATAGCGTCGAGTTCAATGTCGGCGATGTTATTACGCTGGGCGGCGCGGTCTTCTTTGCCATCCAGATGGCGGTGGCCGCTAAGTACGGTCGCAAGATGGACATCAACGTCATCACGTTTTGGATGTTTGCGGGCAACGGTGTGCTGTGCCTGATCTCTTCGCTGCCGTTCGAGACCCAGGCGCCTTTATCCGTGTGGACGCCGAGCTTTATTGGCGTGATGGCATTTCTCTCGGTGGGCTGCACATGCGTGGGTTTGCTCATCCAAAACGTGGGTTTGGCGCATGTCCCGGCCTCGACGGGCTCACTACTGCTTTCGATGGAGTCGCCATCGGGCGTGCTATTCTCGGTGCTGCTGATGGGGGAGGTGCTCACCTCGCGTTTGCTTGCCGGCTTTGCGCTCATCTTCCTGTCGATTATCTTGAGCGAGACGCACTTTGACTTTTTGCGTAAAAAGCCGCGAGCGCGTTTGTAAACAATCTGTTGCGCCGTCCCTCTGGGGCGGCGTTTTTTATGCGTCGCCTTTAAAGTTATGCCCTGCACTTTAGAGTATGAAAGTGCTTGCTGCTAAAACTTTACTGGAGGGCATCTATGGCACCAGCTCTGTCCGATTTCCAACCACAACCAGCGCTTCAGACCTCAGCGGCGGCGCAAGCCGCCATTGGCGACGGTCTGGTCAAAGAGGCTCAGGCTTTTGCCGATGAGCTTGCCGCATGGCGTCACGATCTGCATCGGATGCCCGAACTCGGTAACGACCTCCCACAGACCTCTGCGTATATCCAAGCGCGCCTGAACGAGATGGACATCCCATTTTCCACGCTCGTCGATGGTTCCTGCGTTGTGGGCCTTGTCGGTGCCGGTGCCGCCGCGGCCCAGGGCAATGGCGTCTGCACGGACGAACAGGCCGGTACGGTCGTTATGCTGCGCGGCGACATGGATGCCCTGCCCGTTGTCGAGGAATCCGGCGAGCCCTTTGCATCTACCAATGGCTGCATGCATGCTTGCGGTCATGATATGCACGCGACGGCGCTGCTTGGTGCGGCGCGCCTGCTCAAGGCTCGCGAGGCCGCGCTTGTCGACGCCAATGCCACCGTCAAGCTGTTGTTCCAGCCGGGCGAGGAGACCTTTGAGGGGGCACGTGCTGCCATCGCCGACGGCTTGCTCGAGAACCCGCGTCCTCAGGCGGCTTTTGCCATGCATGTCAACGGCCAGTCGCCGCTTGGCCTGGTGCTCTACGGCAGCCCGGCGCTTTCGGGCGTGTACGGTTTCCGCATCACGCTGCAGGGCAAGGGCGGTCACGGTTCGAGCCCCGAGATCTGCATCGACCCCATCACGGCAGGCGTGCATGTGCACCTGGCGCTCCAGGAGCTTATCGCTCGCGAGGTGCCGGCGGCCAAGGAGGTCGCGCTCACCGTGGGTAAGTTTGCCGGTGGCCAAGCGGCCAATGTGATTCCCGACACCTGCGTGCTCGAGGGAACATTGCGCGGCTTTGACGTTGAGCTCATGGAGCACCTCAAGACCCGCATCGCGGAGGTCGTCAAAGGCGTTGCCACGACTTATCGTACGCCGGCGACTATCGAGACGCTCTCGGATGTTCCCCCGCTCGTGCTCGATGACGATATGACCCAGGCTTCGCTTGGCTATGTGGGTGCGACGTTGCCCAAGGCCGCCTTCCTGCCTCTGTTCCATGCCATGGCGAGCGAGGACTTTGCGCTTATCTCGAGTGAGATACCGAGCGCGTACTTTACGCTCGGTGCGGCTGTGACCGATACGGACGAGCACTTTGCCCAGCACCATCCCAAGGCACGCTTTAGCGATGCCGAGTTGCCGCTCGGCGCCGCGGCTTATGCGGCGGTCGCCCTGGGCTATATCGCCGACCACAAGGAGTAATCCATGTCCCAGCAGCATAAATTCTTCCCCGGTTGGCTCGTCGTGGCCTCCGGCTTTGTCATCATGGCCACGTGTTACACGATTTTCGTTAACTGCATGAGCCTGTTTCAGCCGCTTATCGTGAGCGACTTGGGCATTTCCCTTGCTCAGTACAACATCTCCAACGCCATCTCAACCGTGGTGAGCGTTGTCGGCTCGCTTGTCATTGGCCATGTTGCCGACAAAGTGAGCGGTCGCATCTTGGGTTCCCTTACCGTTATCGCCACCTCTGCCGTTCTTGCCGGGATGAGCTTTGTCGGTGAGCTGTGGCAGGTCTACGTGCTCTTTGCCGTCTCGGGCTGCTTTGCCGTCGCCTCGACCCGCCTGCTCATTAGCCTTGTGACCGCCAACTGGTTTACGGCCAAGCGAGGTCTTGCGATCTCCATAGCACTTTCGGGCTCGGGCTTTGGAGGCGCTGTTCTGTCTCCCACCGTGAGCTCGCTTATCGTGAGCGTTGGCTGGCGTTCCGCCTTCCTGGTGCTCGCGGCTATCTGCATGGTGGCGGCGCTGCCCATCACGGCCTATTCCTTCCGCACCAAGCCTTCTGAGATAGGCCTTAAGCCGCTCGGCGAGAACCCGGGCGATCCGTCCGTCTCGACAGCTGGCGACAAGGACGAGCACACGGCTCCCGAGGTTAACGTCGGTTGGTCTCGCATCAAGAAGAGCCCGGCGTTTTGGCTGCTTGTCGTCGCCTTTCTCCTTATGGGCCTCGTTAACGGTGCCATCTTGCCCAACCAGGTCACCAACATGACGAGCGTTACCGTCAACGGCGCCAAGATTGTCACGGGCGGTCACGACCCCGTGTGGGCGGGCACTGTGCTTTCGGCCTATATGGTCACCGTCGTTATCGCCAAGATTTCGCTCGGCGTCATTTACGATCGCTTTGGCCTACGTTTTGGCAACGTGTTGGGATCCGTTGCGTGCATTATCGCCTGCGTCGCCCTGTGCTTCCCCGCGACCGATCTTGGTCCCATCGTGGCTGCCGTGAGCTTTGGTGTCGGAACGTGCATGGGCACCATCACGCCCACTATCGCCGCGTCCAAGCAGTTTGGCATGGCCGATCTGGGCAAGGTCACGGGCACCATTACCTCGCTCGAGATGGTCGGCGGCACCGTGGGTGCCATTGTCTCGGGCGTGCTGTTCGATGCCACGGGCTCCTTTGCGAGCACCTGGATCGTGTGCCTGGTGTGTTCTGTGGTCATGCTCGTATTCCTGCTGGCATCCGAGCCCATCGCCGCTAAGCTGCGTGCGAGCGTGGCGGGGGAGTAGACGTCCGTCGCTCTTTTCTGTTCGCCCTGCGTTCTGTCCGTGGCCGCCTTGGAAGCCGAATGGATGCTCGTACCATCATTCGGTTTCCAAGGCGGCCACGGGCATACAAAATGATCCGTTTTCCTCTGTCCCCAACAGATCGTGTGATTCGAAGGGGGCGGAGGAAAGCGGATCGGCTGCAGCGGCGGCACGTCTGGCCGAACGAGCTCCCATACCCTCGTTCGGTCAGACGCGTCGCCGCGTTTTGTTTTTGTGCCGTATAATGACCACTACCTATGACGCGATACTAAAAGAAAGGTGTTTGCCCATGCAGGCACAGAAGGCGGAGGGAACCCGCGACCTTATCGGCGCCGAGATGCGCGCCTGGCAAAAGATGCAGCGGATCGCTGCCGGCGTGTTCGAGCCGTTTGGCTTTAAGCCCATCGAGACGCCCGCGATCGAGCAGGTGGACGTGTTTGTCCACGGCATCGGCCAGTCGACCGATGTCGTGCGCAAGGAGATGTTCCGCGTGTTTAGCGGCGCCAACCTGGAGCGTGTCTTTACCGAGGGCACCGATGCCAAGCTCAAGCCCAAACAGCGCTTGGCGCTTCGTCCCGAGGGCACTGCCGGCGTGGTGCGCGCCGTCGTGGAGAACAACCTGGTGCCCCAGGGCTCCACGCCGTTTAAGGCCTACTATGCCGAGGCCATGTTCCGCGGCGAGCGCCCCCAGAAGGGCCGCCTGCGTCAGTTCCATCAGGTGGGCATCGAGTGGCTCGGTGCTCCCGATCCGGCTGCGGACGCCGAGTGCATCATTATGCTCATGGAGTTCTACAAGCGTCTGGGCTTCGATCTTTCCAAGCTCCGTCTGCTCATTAACTCGATGGGTGATGCCCAGTGCCGTCCGGCCTATCGCGAGCAGGTCAAGCAGTTCATTCTCGATCACGCCGACGAGATGTGCGATGAGTGCCGCGAGCGCGCCGAGCTCAACCCGCTGCGCGCCTTCGACTGCAAGAACGACCATTGCCGCGAGATCATGGCCGAGGCCCCGCTGATGGGTGACAACCTGTGCGACGAGTGCCGCGAGCACTACGAGCAGGTCAAGCGCTATCTGGATGCCGCCGGCATCGAGTATGTCGAGGATCCCACCCTGGTGCGCGGCCTGGACTACTACACCCGTACCGTCTTTGAGGTCGAGGCCCCCGGCGCCGGCGTCGGCTCCATCGGTGGCGGCGGCCGCTACGACGGCCTGGTCGAGCTCGAGGGCGGCAAGCCCACGGCCGGTGTCGGCTTCGCCGTCGGTTTTGAGCGCGCCCTGCTGGCCCTGCAGGCCTTTGGCAGCGACCTGGGTGCCGATGAGGCTCCGTGTGTCTACGTTGCCAACGCCGGCAAGGAACTGCGTCAGAACGTTTTTGCCATTACGCAGAAGCTTCGCGCCGCAGGCATCGTGACCGAGGCAGACTATCAGGGTCGTTCGCTCAAGGCTCAGTTTAAGCAGGCCGACAAGGTGGGCGCCAAGCTCATTTTGGTCTTGGGCGGCGACGAGCTTGCCGCCGGCAAGGTCAAGGTGCGCGACATGCAAAGCCATGACGAGGTGCTGGTCGATCTGGCCAACGTTGTCGAGGCGGTTCGCGAGCGCCTGTAGGGCATCATTTTGAGCTGCGGGTCTGCTAACGCGTCCCGCTCGCGGCGAACGATTGTTACGGGGGTGTTTCGCTTTTATGCGGAATGTCCCCGTTTGCATATGCCGCCCACCGAGAAATACGACCATTTGGGGCAAAAAGCCTTGCAATGCAGAAAATACTTTTGTGTGGTAAAGCGCAATCAGTGTCGAAAGTATTTCTCAAGTGCCTATAATGAATACCGCATGTTACGTGCACAGAAGGAGGAATGGGAGGAAACGTGGCTGAGAACCTAAGCAACCAGTCTGTACCCGAAGCCGCGGCGCGCGTCGCTGCCGTGGTCAACCGCCTCGTTAACCGAATCGGCTCGAATGCCGAGTCCAGGGAGCGTCTCGCCGAGATTGAGATTCCCGAGGAGCTGCGCGACAACCTTGCGCTGTTCCTGCGCCTGGAGCGCCGTGTGCTTAGCGAGTATGATCCCGAGATCGCGGACCTGTTCGACAAGATTCTGTCGGCCGAGATCGTGGCCAATGCCGGCAACCCCGGTAGCCGTGCCGCCGACGAGGCCGTCGACGAGCAGGGCGTGCCCACCGCCGACGAGCCCACTGCTGTGGCGTTTCGCGAGGTCGTCGATTTGATCGACAGCCTACCGCTCGATAAGCAGCAGGTTATCGTCCGCGCCTTTACGAGCTTCTTCCATCTGGCAAACCTGTCGGAGGAGAACTACCGTGTGAAGCAGCTGCGCGAGCGTGAGGCCGGCGCATCGACCGATACCGAGGTCGATCCCGCCAACGAACTCACCGTCGCCTATCACCAGCTGGTGGATGAGATGGGTGTCGAGGGCGCCAACGAGCTGCTCGGCAAGCTTGAGTTCCATCCCGTCTTTACCGCGCATCCCACCGAGGCCCGTCGCAAGGCCGTCGAGGGCAAGATTCGCCGTATCTCTAACCTGCTGGAGGAGCGTCCGCGTCTGGGCGGCTCCGACCTGGTGGAGAACGAGCGCCATATGCTGCAGGAGATCGACGCCCTGGTGCGTACGAGCCCCATCGCGCTCAAGAAGCCCACGCCGGTCGAGGAAGCCGATACCATCATCGACATCTTCGATAACACGCTGTTCGATGTCATCCCCGTCATCTATCGTCGCTTTGACGACTGGGTGCTGGGTGACAAGGCCGGTACCGTGCCGCCGCTGTGCCCGGCGTTCTTCCATCCCGGCAGCTGGATCGGTTCCGACCGCGACGGTAACCCCAACGTCACCGCCAAGGTGAGCCGTGAGGTCGCCGCCAAGTACTTCACCCACATGGTGCTCAAGCTCGAGGACAAGTGCCGCCGCATCGGCCGCAACCTCACGCTCGAGGCCACCTACAGCAAGCCGTCTGCCGAGCTCATCAACCTGTGGAACCATCAGGTCGAGATGAGTGCCCGGTACACGGCCCGCGCCGAGCTTATCTCCGAGCACGAGCCGCATCGCGCCGTCATGCTCGTCATGGCCGACCGTCTGAACGCCACCGTACGCCGTATCACCGACACCATGTATCACAGCGCCGACGAGTTCCTAGATGACCTGCGCGTCGTCCAGCGTTCGCTGGCCGCCTGCGGTGCCGTCCGTGCCGCCTACGGCCCGGTGCAGACCATCATCTGGCAGGTCGAGTCCTTCGGCTTCCATATGGTCGAGATGGAGTTCCGTCAGCACTCCGTGGTGCATGCCCGCGCCCTCAAGGATATCCACGAAAACGGTATCCATGGCGACCTGCAGCCCATGACGCGCGAGGTCATCGACACCTTCCGCGCTATCGGCTCCATCCAAAAGCGCTACGGTAAGAAGATGGCACACCGCTACATCATCTCGTTTACCAAGAGTGCCCAGCATGTGGCCGACGTCTTTGAGCTGGCCCACCTGTCCTTCGCACACGAGGAGGACGTTCCCGAGCTCGACGTGATCCCGCTGTTCGAGCAGCTCGAGGACCTCGAGGGCTGTGTTGACGTGCTCGACCAGATGCTTACGCTGCCCGTGGTGCAGAAGCGCCTTGCCCAGACCAACCGCCGCATGGAGGTTATGCTGGGCTACTCCGACTCCTCCAAGGATGCCGGTCCTACCACGGCCATGCTTGCGCTGCACTCCGCGCAGGAGCGCATCGCCAAGTGGGCCGAGAAGAACGATATCGACCTGGTGCTCATGCACGGTCGCGGCGGCGCCGTGGGCCGTGGTGGCGGCCCGGCCAACAAGGCCGTACTGGCGCAGCCCAAGGGTTCGGTCAACTGCTTCTTTAAGCTCACCGAGCAGGGTGAGGTCATCTTTGCCCGTTACGGCAACCGCACGCTGGCTCAGCGCCATGTTGAGTCCGTTGCCGCCGCAACGCTTTTGCAGTCGGCCCCGAGCGTCGAGAAGACCAACACCGAGACCACGCAGAAGTTCTGGGATATGGCCGAGAAACTCAACGCCGCAAGCCACGAGCGCTATCTGGACCTGCTGAACACCGAGGACTTTACACCGTGGTTCTCGACTGTGACGCCGCTGACCGAGGTCGGTCTGCTGCCGATCGGCTCGCGTCCCGCCAAGCGCGGCTTGGGTGCCAAGTCGCTCGACGACCTGCGTACCATTCCGTGGATTTTCAGCTGGAGCCAGGCACGCATTAACCTGGCCGCTTGGTACGGCCTGGGCACCGCCTGCGAGCAGCTGGGCGATCTTGACCAGCTCAAGGCTGCCTACCAGGAGTGGCCGTTCTTCCGCACCTTTATCGATAACATCGAGATGTCGATTGCTAAGACCGATCAGCGCATTGCCAAGATGTATCTGCATCTGGGCGACCGCGATGATCTGTCCAAGAAGGTCTTTACCGAGATGCAGCTCACCCGTAAGTGGGTCCTTGCCATCGTCGGTGACGAGTGGCCGCTGCAGCGTCGTCGCGTGCTCGGCTGTGCCGTTCGCGTGCGTAACCCCTACGTCGACGCCCTGTCCATCGCCCAGGTCCGCGCCCTTCGCGAGGTGCGTATGAACCAGGATGAGATGGCCGAGGAGAAGAAGGCAGAGTACATGAGCCTGATTCTTTCGACTGTGACCGGCGTCTCGGCAGGTCTGCAGAACACGGGGTAATCGATAGCCCTGCAGTCGTCCGGGCCCTCCATCAGTTTACTTTTAGGCACGTCCTCGGACATGCAAGAAGCCCTCGCTGCGCACTTCGTGCGGCGAGGGCTTCTTGCGTCCTGCGGAGTGTGCCTAAAAGTAAACTGATGGCGGGCCCTGCGATGTCCGGTCTTCGGCGGATTACTGCTGGGGGAATAATGGCGCGCTTCGCGCGTTTGGAAAGGGCTTCGTGCTGCGGAATGCATTCAGAGGGAAACCCGTCGGCCCCCTTCGTCCTCGGTCTTCTGGAATTAAAGCTGAGGAGAAGAATGGCGCGCTTCGCGCATAGCGTGGAGTGCGGCGAGGACTTCTTGCGTCCTGCGGAGTGTGCCTAAAAGTAAACTGATGGCGGGCCTTGCGATGTCCAGCTTCGGCGGAAGGCCGCTGGGTGAGGGTGGTGCCTGGGGCGACGTGCAAAAAACGGAGTTTTCAGCAGCCAAAGATCGATGCATAAGGTCATAGCCGGCCCTCGCTGCCTTTGTTGATGATTTTGCAAGACAATTGGGCCTTGGCGATGCTCATATATGGCTGGTTTCTCGCCGCATGTTATCCAGATGGGACGAGTCATGAGGACGATCTACCTTTTGAAAGACTTTTGACACCAAAATCTTATCTTGCGATGCTGAATACTCGCAAAAATGCACGCTCCGGAGGGGGCTACCATGTTGCGGTTCGAAACCCAATGCGTCATTCTATGCAGTATATTGACCTTTTTATGCAAGATAGCTTACACGCGCATGCCACAGGATTGATGTTTGCCTCGGCGCTGCGTAAGCCACCCTGCCTATAGCTTCTTTGACAGGAGGCCGCGGTCCCTCTTGGGATCGCGGCCGTTTTGTTGTGGGTCAAATATGAACGTTGTGTTAACGACTCGGTGGACGGTGGTGTTTTTCGGTGAGCGGCGTATCCTTCCAACGGTTTATCTAGTGTGTCAGTTGAAAGGAAGAGGGCGCTCGTCATTGTTTGAATGTGAACTGCCGTTTGACCACAAGACATTGCATCTGGAGCTCGAGGATAAGAACTTCGCGGGTGTGATGGAAGGTCACCAAAACGAGTTTAAGACTGCAAAATCGCAGGAAGAGCTGGTAGAGGAGTCGCTTGCCAACCCTTATGGATCGCCTTCGCTCGAGGAGCTTTGCGCTGGCAAGAAGGATATTGTCATCATTAGCTCCGACCATACGCGCCCCGTTCCCTCGCGTGTGACGATGCCTATTCTGCTGCATCACATCCACTCCGCTGCGCCTGAGGCGCGCGTTCGCATTCTGGTTGCTACGGGTATGCATCGTCCATCGACACACGAGGAACTCGTCAACAAGTATGGCGAGGAGATCGTTGCCAACGAGGAAATTGTCATGCACGTTGCGACCGACGACAGCATGATGGAAAAGATTGGCACCCTGCCTTCTGGTGGCGAGTGCATCATCAACAAGATTGCCGCCGATTGCGATCTACTGCTTGCCGAGGGCTTCATTGAACCGCACTTCTTTGCCGGTTTTTCTGGCAGCCGCAAGTCCGTGCTGCCCGGCATCGCTAGCTACAAGACCATCATGTACAACCACAACGGCCAGTTTGTGAACGATTCCCATTCGCGCGCCGGCAACCTGTGCCACAACCACGTGAGCGAGGACATGTTTGCCGCTGCCGAGATGGCTCACCTTGCCTTTGTGCTCAACGTGGTGCTCAACGGCAAGCACGAGGTCATCGGCTCCTTTGCCGGCGACATTCACAAGGCGCACGAGGCCGGCTGCGAGTTTGTGAAGAGCCTTGCCGGCGTTGAGCCCGTCGAGTGCGAGATTGCCATCACCACCAACGGTGGCTATCCGCTCGATCAGAACGTCTATCAGGCCGTGAAGGGCATGTGCGCTGCCGAGGCCACACTTCCCGAGGGCGGCGTGATCATCGATGTCGCCGGTTGCGCCGATGGTCACGGTGGCGAGGGCTTCTATCACAACATCGCTGACAACGATCCGGCAGAGTTTGAGCGCGCCTGCATCGACCGTCCTAAGGACGAGACCCTGCCCGACCAGTGGACGAGCCAGATCTTTGCCCGCATCCTGGCGCATCACCCTGTGATCATGGTCACCGACCTGTGCGATCACCAGATGCTCAAGGATATGCATATGACGCCGGTCAACACCCTCGAGGAGGCGCTCAAGCTCGCCTTTGAAATGAAGGGTGCCGATGCCAAGGTAGCCGTCATTCCCGATGGCCTGGGCGTTGTCGTCGCTCAGCACTAGCGCGCGGCCTAAACGAATCGTTTGTTACCGACAAGAAAGATAAGGTTTTATGCTTACCAAACTTCTCAGCGAATTCGGTGCAACGGCCCTCATGATCATCTTTGGCGTGGGCGTACACTGCGATACCGTGCTTAAGGGCACCAAGTATCAGGGCTCCGGCCACATGTTTGCCATCACCACCTGGTCTTTTGGCATCTCGGTCTGCCTGTTTGTCTTTGGCGGCGCCGTGTGCATGAACCCGGCTATGGTGCTTGCCCAGTGCATCGTCGGTCTGGTGCCGTGGAGCAGCTGCATCCCCTTCATGATTGCCGATATGCTCGGCGGCTTTGTGGGCGCCGTGATCGCTTGGTTTATGTATACCGACGAGTTCAAGGCTTCCGAGGGCGTCGTCGACCCCATTGCCCAGCGCAACATCTTCTCGACCAACCCCACCACCGAGGGCACGAACTATGCCCGCAACTTCTTCTGTGAGGCTATCTGCACCTTTGTGTTCATCAGCGCCATCCTTGCTGCCGCTAGCCGCGCCGGCGAGAACGTTCTGATGCTCGCTATCTGCGTCGGCCTGATCGTTTGGGCCGTTGGCATGGGCATGGGTGGCATCACCGGCTTCGCCATGAACCAGGCACGCGACCTTGGTCCTCGCATGGCCTATCAGGTACTGCCGATCAAGAACAAGGCTGACAACAACTGGAAGTACGGCCTGCTCGTTCCTGGCATCGCTCCGTTTATCGGTGCCGCTCTGGCCGCGCTGTTTGTGCACGGTTTCTTGGGCATGTTCTAGTCCAAGGCCACATAGTTGTCCGCTGGCCGCATGGGGTAACTTCCCAGCGCGTCCTCGGACATGAAAGAACCCCCGCTGCGCACTTCGTGCGGCGGGGGTTCTTTCGTCCTGCGGAATGCGCTGGGAAGTTACCCCATGCGGCCAGCTGCGGGGTCTTTGTTGCGTTCGTACAAGCAACCCAACATATATATCTGAATTTGGATGGGAGGGGCTTGTTGCTGTTGGGGGCGTTGAAGTGCGAGTGACACGTTGGGATGCGCGGGCGCCTTGGGTTGGGGCGATGCTCTGGGATGAGCCTCTTACTTAGGTGAAGAGGGGTTTTATGGCTGAGAGGTAGTCTTTGGCTACGTCGGCCTTGTCGGCTTGGAAGTTGTGCCAGGCCCACCATTGGACGGTGGCTACGAAGCTTGAGGCTATGTGGTGGAGGAGGAAGTTGCGATCCATGGTGCTGGCGGGGCCTGCGGGGTCGACAGGGACGGTTTCGGCTGCGCGCGACATGATGGTCTTGCGGAGACAGTCGGCGAAGACGCGCGAGCCGGCGCCGGCTACGAGGGCGCGTACGCCCTGACGACGATCCCAGAGGTTGTTGAGGATATGCTCGACCTGTACGAGCGGGTCATTGAGGGGTGTACCGTCATCGTCGAGGGCATGGGTGCAGATATCGCACACGAACTCAGCGAGCAGGTCATCTTTGCTCTTGAAGAGGCCGTAGAACGTTGCCCGACCCACATGGGCGCGAGCGATGATGTCGCCAACGGCAATCTTGCCGTAGTCCTCTTCGCGCAGGAGCTCGGAGAACGCCGCAACGATGGCAGCGCGGCTTTTTGCCTTGCGGGCATCCATGGCTATGCGTCCGCGTGAACGAGCAGACAGCGGAGCGTGCCGGAGCAACCCTCGTAGGGGCGTTTGCCGGCGCCGTAGCCGACGGCTTCGATGTGGTAGCGTGAGGGCAGTTGGTCGGACGTGCGCAGCGCGGTGACGATGGCGGCGCCCGTTGGCGTCACGAGCTCGCCGGCGACCGGTGCAGGCGTGAGGGCGATATTGCCTGCCTGGCACAGGTTGACGACAGCGGGGACGGGAATGGGCATGAGGCCGTGGGCGCAGCGGATGGTGCCGTGACCCTCGGAGAGCGACTCGACCACAACATCCTCAATGCCCAGGTCGTCGAGGCAGATGGCGACCGAGCAGACGTCGACGATGGAGTCGATGGCGCCCACCTCGTGGAACATGACGGTGTCGGGCGTTTTGCCGTGAGCTTTGGCCTCGGCAGCAGCGAGCGCGGTAAAGATGGCGAGGGCACGACGCTTGGCGCCATCGCTTAGCTGTGAGCCGTCGATGATGGCGGTGACGTCCGCCAAAGAGCGGTGGTGATGGTGGTGGGCGTGGTGATGGTCCTCGTGGCCATGGTCGTGAGCCTCGTGGTCATGCTCGTGCGTATGCTCGTGGCAGTGTTCGTGTTCATGTCCGCCATGGTCATGATGGTGGTGCTCATGCTCGTGCGTGTGCTCGGCAGCTGTTTCGTTGCCAAAGAGCCAGGCCATATCGTGATCATGGTTCTCGAGCTCCTCTGCCAACTGAACGTCAAAGTCGCAGGCGTCGATGCCATGCTTGTTTGCACGCGTGACGGCGATCGTGAAGCCGTCGACCGGCAGCGTGGCGAGCTGTTCGCGCAGGTGCTCCTCGCTGGCGCCCAGATCGAGCAGGGCCGCGACGGTCATATCGCCGCTGATGCCCGAGGTGCCGTCGATGATAAGCGTATGCTGATGGTTGGACATGGAATGCTCCTTAACGGGCGCAGGGTGTTCCGGCGCTCAGATGATTGATAAGACTTGCCTGGTAGGCAGCACCAAAGCCATTGTCGATATTGACGACCGAAACGCCGCTGGCGCAGGAGTTGAGCATGGCGAGCAGCGCGGCTACGCCACCAAAGCTCGCGCCGTAGCCCACGCTGGTGGGAACGGCGATGACCGGACAGCTTACCAGACCGCCGATAACGCTCGCCAGCGCGCCCTCCATGCCGGCGATGGCGATGACCACCTGTGCCTGGGCAAGTTCCTCGGCATGCGCGAGCAGACGGTGCAGGCCGGCGACACCTACGTCGTAGAGGCGGTCGACCTCGTTGCCGTAGAACTCGGCCGTCAACGCGGCTTCTTCGGCGACGGGCAAGTCGCTCGTACCGGCGCAGGCGACAACGATGCGTCCGTTACCGGTAGGGGAGGGCTTACCGCCTACGAGGGCGAGCTGGGCGTTCGGGACATATCCCAGGTCGATCCCGTTGTCGAGAAGCTCCGAGGTGCGGGCTGCTTTTTCGGCATCCAGGCGCGTAACCAGGGTGCGCTCCTGACCGGCATCGCGCAGCGCTTTGATAATGGTGGCAATCTGCTCGGCGGTTTTACCGGCGCCGTAGACAACCTCGCCGGCTCCCTGGCGCACCCCGCGCGAAAGATCGAGCTGCGCAAAACCCAGATCGGCGGTTGGCGCCGTTTGGATGCGCGTAAGGGCGACTGCCGGGGTGACTGCTCCGTCGGCAACATCGCTCAGCAGCTGCTCTAGATCTCGCTTATCCATATATCTTCCCTTCGACGGCGCAAAGTCTAGCACTCAAAGGGTATGTTTCCGAACACTAAGACAAAATTGTTCGGAAACTAGATATAGGGGATTTGATTCTGTTGTTAGATGGATCGGCTAGTCACGCAGGATGATGTCCATGGCGAGCATCAGGTTGCGCTCGTCGATGGCAAACGGAGCGGCCTCGCGCGTCTTGGGCTTGGCGCAAAATGCGATGCCCGTGCCCGCGGCCTGAATCATGGGGATGTCGTTGGCGCCGTCGCCGATCGCCACGGTATGGGCCATATCGACACCGCACTCAACCGCCCAATCCAGTAGCTGGATGAGCTTGGATTCCTTGGTCACAATGTCTGCCGCCAGCTTGCCCGTGAGCTTGCCGTCTACGACCTCCAGCCGGTTGGCCAGGCAAAAATCGATGCCCGCAGCGGCCACGATCTTGTCGGCGACCTCGTGGAAGCCGCCGCTTACCACGCCGACCTTCCAGCCTTTGCTGTGCGCCGAGCGCACAAGCTCCAGTGCGCCGGGGGTAAACGTCACGCGCTCAAAGGTGCGCTCGAAAACGCTCTCGTCCAGGCCGGCAAGCAGCCCCACGCGCTCCTCGAGCGCCTGCTTAAAGTCGAGCTCGCCGCGCATGGCGCGTTCGGTGATCCGCGCAACTTGCCCGCCCACGCCTGCTTCCTCGCCCAACAGGTCGATGACCTCCTGGTTGATGAGCGTGGAATCGATATCCATAACGATGAGGCGTGCAGTCATGGTGGGCCTTTCCGAGTGCGGTTGTATTGTAGGCACATTGTCGCACGTGACAAGCGCGGGCGGGCAGTGCGGTGCGCCAATTGTTTCGTCTCCGTCAAGTCTTTGAGCGGGAGCCACTTTTTCGCGGTACATCGGCGCGGGTGCGATAAGATAGAACGCCATGTCCGGCTGCGCGGTTTACGCAGGCTGGGCAAATCTGTACGACGCCGCCCGGAACGACACGGGGCGGCACAGATCCATAAAGGAGGATCACTGGTATGAGCCAGACCCGTCCCATCGACGAGCATTCCATGCACACCCATACCTGCGGCGAGCTTCGCCGCGAGAACGTGGGCGAAGAGGTCACCCTCACCGGTTGGGTGAGCCGTCGCCGTGACCACGGCGGCCTTATCTTCTGCGACCTTCGCGACCGCGAGGGCATCACGCAGCTTACCTTCGACCCCGAGCACTCCGACGGCGATGCCTTTAAGATCGCCGAGACCATGCGTCCCGAGTGGCCCATCAAGATTCACGGCGTCGTGCGCGCCCGTGGCGAGGAAACCACCAACGCCAAGCTCGCGACCGGCGAGATCGAGGTCCTGACCGACCACGCCGAGGTGCTCAACACCTCCGTCACCCCGCCGTTCCAGATCGAGGACGGCATCGAGACCAGCGAGGACACCCGTCTGCGCTATCGCTATCTGGACCTCCGTCGTCCCGAGATGATGGCCAACCTCAAGCTGCGCTCCGACTTCACCTTTGCCATTCGCGAGGCGCTTCACAACCGTGAGTTCATGGAGGTCGAGACGCCCTCCCTGTTCAAGTCTACGCCCGAGGGCGCCCGCGACTTCATCGTTCCCAGCCGTATTCAGCCGGGTAACTTCTACGCCCTGCCGCAGTCCCCGCAGCTCCTAAAGCAGTTGCTCATGGTCGGTGGCGTCGAGCGCTACTACCAGGTTGCCAAGTGCTTCCGCGACGAGGACTTGCGTGCCGACCGTCAGCCCGAGTTCACCCAGGTCGATATCGAGATGTCCTTCGTGGACCAGAACGACGTCATGAGCGCACTCGAAGAGGTCCTGGCCGACGCCTTCGGTCGCATGGGTGTCGAGATGCCCATGCCGCTGCGTCGCATGGACTACTGGGAGGCCATGGACACCTATGGCTCCGACAAGCCCGATACCCGCTATGGCATGCATCTGGTCGATCTGACCGACATCTTTGCCAACTCCAAGTTCAAGGTCTTTGCAACTGCCGCAAACGAGGAGGGCTCTGTCGTCAAGGCCATCAACGCCAAGGGCGCCGGTGCCTGGGCACGTGCCAAGATCGATAAGCTCGCCGGCGTGGCCTCCACGTTTGGCGCCAAGGGTCTGGCCTGGATCGCTTTCCGCGAGGACGGCTCCATCAACAGCCCCATCGTCAAGTTCTTCTCGGACGAGGAGATGGCGGCTCTGCGCGGGCGCATGAACGTCGAGCCTGGCGACCTCGTGATGTTCGCCGCCGGCCCGCGCCTGCTCTCTGACGAGATCCTGGGCGGCATGCGCTCTCACATGGCCAACGCACTCGAGATCAAACGCGAGGGGCACGACTTCCTGTGGGTCGTCAACTTCCCGCTGTTCCACTGGGATGAGGACCGCAAGGCCTATGCAGCCGAGCACCAGCCGTTCACTCTGCCGACCGAGACCGACATCGCCAAGATCGAGGCCGACCCGTTGGCTGCCGGTTCCTGCACCTACGACTTTGTCATGGACGGTTTTGAGGCCGGCGGCGGTGGCATGCGCATCCATAACGCCGAGATGCAGATGTCCATGCTCAAGCTCCTGGGCTTTACCGAGGAGCGCGCCGAGTCGCAGTTTGGCTTCCTCATGGAGGCGCTCAAGTTTGGTGCGCCCCCGATGGGCGGTTTTGCCCTGGGCCTGGACCGCGTGTGCATGCTGCTTACTGGCTCCGATTCCATCCGCGACGTCATGGCGTTCCCCAAGACGGCCAGCGGCTCCGACCTTATGTCGGGCGCCCCGAGTGCCGTTTCCGGCGCCCAGCTCAAGGACGTCAGCCTGCGCTTGATGTAGGCGAGCGGCTACATATTGTCTCTAACGAGGGAAGGACTCGTGCCTTCCCTCGTTTTTTATGCGCGGGCGTTGCGAGGGCATAGGGTGACCGGACGTCGCGGAAAGTGCGTCCCGGAATCTGCGTCCAGAATGGGCCGCGCTTTCCCAAAGGGGGCCCTCTGGGAAAGCGCGGCCCAGAATTCGGCAAAATAATGGGGCACAGTTTCCGGTTGAGCCTTCTGGCGGAAACTGTGTCCCATCGTTGACACTCGAAGTGGGATGTGGTTTCCGTCCCGCTCTCGACAAGCATCTAACGCTACAATAACTACCACGTGGCTGGGTTTGGCCGGCCAAATGTGCGATGCTGCGGGAGGGGACATGGTCGAGTTTACAAAGACGATTAAAGATCCGTTGGGACTACATGCCCGCCCGGTTGCGCTTCTCTATGGCATTATCGCCAAGCATCGTAGTGACGTGTCGGTCAGCATCGGCGATCGCCACACGGATGGCCGCGATATCATGGGACTCATGGCCCTCTATGGTGAGTGCGGTGAGAGCGTCGTCTTTCGTGTTTCGGGCGTGGATGAGGCCTCCTGCGTCACATCGATCAGAAATCTCTCACTCTAAGCGGAACAATGTAAAAAGGGGAGAGTCCCCTCTGTTGCATACATTGGTATGACAAGGCACCGCAAAGAGACCGTCTTTGCGGAGCCTTTGTTTAATATGGGAAACTTTTTCGAAAACTGAATAGAGATCCTTTCCAAAAAGTTAACCACGTGTTAGTTTACTAGTTCGAACATAGACGCGGTTAACTTTTATCGCGTCGATGTTGAGGACGAACCGATGTTAGGAGCTCACTCATGTCTTGCGGACCGCAGATGCCGGCCATGCCGCTTTCTATGGTAAAAGCGGGCGAAACCGTGCACGTGTCTCGTGTAAAGGGCAATGAGGACATAAAGCACCGTCTCAAGGACCTCGGCTTTGTCGAGGGCAGCGAGATCCACGTGGTGAGCTCGAGTGGCGCCAATATCATCGTCACAGTGCTGGGCTCACGCTTTGGCATCGATTCCAAGGTTGCCATGCACATCATGACCGTCGGTTAATCTGCAGCATTTCATAAAAACCGAAAGGGGGATAAGAGGATGAAGACGTTGGGTGACGTTAAGGTGGGCGAGAGCTCTACCATCGTCAAGCTTCACGGTGAGGGCGCACTTCGCCGCCACCTTATGGACCTGGGGCTCATCAAGGGTACTTCGTTCAAGGTCGTGAAGGTTGCACCGCTCGGTGATCCGGTCGAGCTCAACGTGCGCGGCTACGAGCTTTCCATCCGCAAGGAGGAGGCGGCCGTCGTCGAGGTCCAGTAAGGGCCCACGGCGTATATTTCTGCAGATTAAGTTAGATTTTTCTAACTTAATGCAGCAATTTTGAAGCACATCATCCAGCCCGCGCGGAGAAAGCAGCGCGGGCGCACAAGGAAGAAGGATTGAATGGCGGATTCTCAGATCCATGTCGCGCTGGCGGGTAACCCCAACTGCGGCAAGACCACGCTTTTCAACCTGATCACCGGCGCCAACGGCTACGTTGGCAACTGGCCCGGCGTCACGGTTGAGAAAAAGGAGGCCAAGCTCCTAAGCGACAAGAACGTTACCATCACGGACCTCCCCGGCATCTACTCGCTTTCCCCCTACAGCCCCGAGGAGCAATGCTCGCGCGATTACCTCATGAGCGGCGAGCCCGATGTGATCGTCCAGGTGGTCGACGCCACCAACCTCGAGCGCAACCTGTACCTGGCGCTTCAGGTTATCGAGACCGGCCTGCCCGTGGTCGTCGCCCTCAACATGGCCGACTTGGTCGAGAAGAACGGCGACAAGATCGACACGGACAAGCTCTCCAAGAAGCTCGGCTGCCCGGTCATGATGATCTCGGCCCTTAAGAACAAGGGTATTAAGGAGCTGTTCGAGCAGGTTAAGAAGTCCGCTGCTTCCAAGGGCCAGGTGCCGGAGCACAAGTTCGATTCCTCCATCGAGGACGTTCTGGACCACATCGAGAACAACCTTCCGGCGAGCGTTCCCGCTAACAAGCGTCGCTATTATGCCGTCAAGCTGTTTGAGCGTGATGCGGACGCCTGCAAGCTCATCAACCTCACCAAGGAGAAGGCCGCTCGCGTGGAAGAGCTGGTCGCCCAGTGCGAGCAGGACTGCGATGACGACGCCGAGTCCATCATTACCGGTGAGCGCTATGGCGTCATCGCGCACATCATCGACGAGTGCCTCACCAAGGCTCCGGCCAAGATGAGCACCTCCGAGAAGATCGACCGTGTGGTTACCAACCGTATCCTGGGCCTGCCGATCTTTGTGGTCATCATGTTCTGCGTGTACTACATCGCCGTTTCCACCTTAGGCGGCACGGTGACCGACTTCACCAACGACCAGCTCTTCGGTACCGACGGTTGGTATGTGCTCGGTCAGGGCCGCGACGCCTACGATGCAGCCGTCGAGGCTGCGGGCAACGATGCCGACTCGGTTGACCCAGCGCAGTACGGCCCCTATGTCCCGGGTATCACCACCGTGGTGCACGATGCCCTTGTGGCGGGTGGCACCGAAGACGGTGGCCTGGTCGATTCGCTGGTCTGCGACGGCATCGTCGGCGGTTTGGGCGCTATCTTCGGCTTTGTGCCGCAGATGTTCCTGCTCTTTGTGATGCTGTCCTTCCTGGAGGACTGCGGCTATATGGCCCGCGTCGCCTTCATCATGGACCGCGTGTTCCGCCGCTTTGGCCTGTCCGGTAAGTCCTTTATCCCCATGCTCGTGTCCTCGGGCTGCGGCGTCCCCGGCGTCATGGCCACCAAGACCATCGAGAACGAGAAGGACCGCCGCATGACGGTCATGACCACCACGTTTATTCCCTGTGGCGCCAAGCTGCCGATCATCGCCCTGCTCATGGGTTCCATCATCGGTGATTCTTCCACCACCGCGGCGTGGATCAGCCCGCTCTTCTACTTCCTGGGCGTCTTCGCCGTCATCGCCTCGGGCCTTATGCTCAAGAAGACCAAGCTCTTCGCCGGCCGCCCGACGCCGTTCGTTATGGAGCTTCCCGCCTACCACTTCCCGGCGATCCGCTCTTGGGCGCTGCACGTGTGGGAGCGCTGCTGGGCCTTTATCAAGAAGGCCGGCACGGTCATCTTCGCGTCCACCGTCGTCGTTTGGTTCCTCTCCAACTTTGGAAGCTACAACGGTTCCTTTGGCTTCCTGCCTGCGATGGACGGCATCCCCGAGGAGTTTATGGACTACTCCGTGCTTGCCATGCTCGGCAACCTGGTCGCTTGGATCTTCGCCCCGCTCGGCTTTAGCACCTGGCAGGCAACTGCGCTGACCGTCTCGGGCCTTGTGGCTAAGGAGAACGTCGTCGCCACCGCCGGCTCGCTGCTGTCCGTGGCTGACGCCGCCGAGACCGACCCGAGCCTGTGGACTGCGTTTGCCGGTATGTTCCCCACCATGGGCGCTTGCGTTGCCTTTGGCGCGTTCAACCTGCTGTGCGCTCCGTGTTTTGCCGCCATGGGTACTATCCGCAACCAGATGGAGTCCGGCAAGTGGACCGCGATTGCCATCGGTTACGAGTGCGCCTTCGCTTGGGTGATCGGCCTGTTCATCAACCAGTTCTACAACCTGTTTGTGTTGGGACAGTTTGGTATCTGGACGATTGTGGCCATCGTTCTGCTGGTTGCGATGCTCTTCCAGATCTTTCGCCCTATCCCCGCGCATGCATGGACCGACGAGGACGAGACCAACACTGCTTCCGCCGCAGTTTCCGCTTAAGTCCGAATAAGGATTGGCCCCTTTCCACGAGCCCGGGTGTCCCAGCGACACTCGGGCTTTTTGGCGTAATGGGGGACAGATTGCTTTGATCCAGAAGTAAGATGTGGCGTTTCCGCAGATAAAACCGACCAAAATAAACCTGTCCCTTTTTGGCAGGTGGAAAATGGGGTAAAGTAAGTGATGGTTAACTAGAGGAGGCTTGCTATGGCACCTATCGATATTGTTGTTCTGGCTGTTATCGGTATTGCGTTTGTCGCGGTATGCGTGCGCATCTACCGCAAGGGCACCTGCGCCGACTGTGCTCAGGGTGGCGTTTGCACGGGGCATTGCTCCAACAAAAAGACGTGTGCCGCACTTAAGGGCGTGGACAAAATCGCCGAAGACTTGGGCCGCGGTATTCATTAGTCGAACGGCGCTTGGGCATGTATGACTGCAGATGCGGCGGTCGCTGATACGATAGGTACATCAGCAACTGCCGCCGAGCGGCTTAAACGAAAGGAAGCCTGTATGGAGTCCTGTGCCTACCCGATGCTCTTTAGCCCGATCAAGGTCGGTACGACCGAGGTTAAGAACCGCGTCTTTATGCCGCCGGTGTCCACCAACTTGGCCGATCACGGCTATGTGACCGACGACTTGGTCGATCATTACCGTGCCCGTGCCAAGGGCGGCGTTGGCCTCATCATCACCGAGGTCGTGACGGTCGAGCCCACCTATACCTATCTGCCGGGTGACATGTGCTGCTACGACGACACGTTTATCCCCGGCTGGGAAAAGCTCGCCGCAGCCGTCCACGAGTATGGCTGCAAGATCATGCCGCAGCTCTTCCACCCCGCCTACATGGCCTTTAACATTCCGGGCACGCCGCGCCTGATCGCTCCGTCCTTTGTGGGCCCGTCCTATGCCCGCGAGGCACCGCGTCCTATCACGGTCGATGAGATCCACGAGCTCACGCATCAGTTTGGTGACGCTGCCGTGCGTATGCAGAAGGCCGGTGTCGATGGCGTCGAGGTCCACGCGGCGCATGCCCACGGCATGCTCGGCGGCTTTTTGACCCCGCTCTACAACAAGCGTACCGACGAGTACGGCGGCTCGCTCGACGCCCGCATGCGCTTCCTGCTCGAGGTCATCGCCGAGATTCGCGAGCGCTGCGGCAAGGACTTTATCATCGACGTCCGCATCTCGGGCGATGAGTACACCGATGGCGGCCTGACCCTCAACGACATGATCTACGTCTCACGTCGCCTGGAGAAGGCCGGCGTCGACATGATTCACGTGTCGGGCGGTACCACCATCAAGCGCGGCTCCGCGATTCCCGCCGCCGGCACGCAGCAGGCCTCGCATGCCGCCTGCTCGCGCGAGATCAAAAAGCACGTCAACATTCCCGTCGCCACCGTCGGACGCATTAACGAGGCCTGGATCGCCGAGGAGCTGATTGAGGACGGCGCGGCCGACATCTGTATGATGGGTCGCGCCAATCTGTGCGATGCCGAGTTCTGCAACAAGGCAGCCGCTGGCAACGCCGACGAGATCCGTCCCTGCATCGGTTGCCTGCGTTGCCTGAACGGCATTATGTTTGGCAAGCGCATCTCCTGCACCGTCAACCCCGATGTTGAGCGCGACGAGGCTGGCTACGAGCCCGCCGCCGAGGCCAAGAACGTACTGGTTGTGGGCGCCGGTCCCGCGGGCATGGAGGCAGCCTACATTGCCGCCAAACGCGGTCATAACGTGGTGCTCGTGGATAAGCAAGACGAGCCGGGCGGCGAGATGCGCATCGCAGCCGTTCCGCCGGCAAAGCAGGAACTCACCCGCGTGGTCAAGTATCAGTACCGTCGCCTGGCCGAGGCCGGCGTAAAGTGCGTCTTTGGCACCGAGCTTACTGCCGAGGACATTCAGCGTGACTACGCCGACTACGAGGTCGTCCTGGCTTATGGCGCCGAGCCTATCGCCCCGGCCTTCATGCAGGGCTTTAAGCAGGTTATGACGGCTGACGACCTTCTGGGCGGCAAGGCTTTCCCGGGCAAGAAGATCGTCATCGTGGGTGGCGGCACCGTTGGCTGCGAGACGGCCGATTACCTGGCCCCGCTGGTCAACGACCTCTCGCCGGCCAACCGCGACGTCACCGTTATCGAGATGACCAAGACGCTCGCCGCCAACGAGGGCGGCGCCGGTCGCGCGGTGCTCATCACGCGCATGCTCTCCAAGGGTGTCCGCGTGCTGACCGAGGCCAAGGTGACCGAGATCACGGAGGGCACCATCAGCTACGAGAAGGACGGCGAGGTCCACACCATCACCGGTGCCGATACGCTGGTGCTGGCTATGGGCTATCGTCCCAATACCAAACTGGCCGACGACCTGGCTGCAGCCAGTGTTGCTGTCCATGTGCTGGGCGACGCCAACAAGTGCGGCAACATCCGCGACGCCATCGGCGATGGCTACAAGGTCGCCTGCGAGCTCTAGTCAACCCCTTGTTGCATGGGGACAGGTTGCTTTGCACCAACTTGGTGCATGTGAACCTGACCCCATTGCACCATTTGATAAAACGCAAGCGGCGGCCGTCCCGTGTTTGGGCGGCCGCCGCTTGCGTTTTATCAAAGAAAGATCATTGCCGAGCCTTAAATGCCTTTTGTCTGTGTGCCTTCCACAATCATGTTGCGGTTGTAGGCAAGGTGCAGATACATCGCATCGTGAGCGGCAGTGGGGTTGTGCGCCTCGATGGCGTCGGCCGCACCGTGGTGCGTGTGGATGGTCTCCTCGACGAGCTTTTTGCCCGTTACGTCGATAAAAAGGGGAACGGACGCCTTGAACACACCCATCAGACGGGTAACGACGAGGTTGCCGCCATCCCAGGGCGGCTTCATGGAATAGCGCCCGTACGCATCGAATTTATCCTCTCATAGATGTGCGGCACCAAGAGCCCCGAGTTCATACGAGCTCGGGGCTCTTTTCGTTTGGACTGCAGACGTATTGACAGACGAAAACAGTCTGCGTCCGGTATTGAGCCATACGAAAGCGAAATTATGCATCTTAATTCCGTACGCAAATCAAGACGAAAACCGTTTGCGTCTCGGATAAATCAGTACGCAAACGGTTTTCGTCTTATATCTTGAAGGCCTACAGGCGAAACGATTCGGCAACGGTGGAGGTCGACCGGTTTGAGTATGGCAGGCTGACGCTCGAAGGCAGCAACGTAACGTTCGACGCGCTCGCGTCGGTTCGCTAGGACTTGAGTTTTCACACGCTCGAGCATAAGTGCGTTGAACATCTCGGCATTTCTGAACTAACGTCGGATATTATGCGCACGCTTCGCTTGCTCGGCAAGGACGGCTATACCAACGCTGCGGCGATTTTGGCGGATAAGAATGATTTTCCTGGCATCGATTGCGTCCGTTTTGGTGATACCGAGGATGTGATCTTGGATCGCGAGGCGGCGACAAATGTATCCGCAATTGAGCGGGTGGACAGGGCGGTAGCTATGTTTGCACGCTACTACCGTTATGAGCGTATCGAAGGGATGGAGCGCGTCCAAACCGATCGAATTCCTCTCGAGGCGTTTCGCGAAGCTGTCGCAAATGCTTTGGTGCATCGGACGTGGGACGTTCGAGCTATAGCAACCCGCATAGCGCGCCTTGATCATCAACCGTCCGTATTTCGCAGCAACTTATAACAGGCTCGGGGTGCCAATTTGGGGTGCAGTAGTGCTGCGCCACGAAAAGGGCCTATCTACTACGTTTAAGCCGAAGGGGTCAACCATAGTCGGCTTTTTCGAAAATCGACAAGCTGCCTACCTGCGGTTTTGTTTTCACGGTTTTTGGTATGGCCGAGGCTATCCGTGTTAACGTAGTAAATGGGCCACTTTTGTGGCAAGGGGCCGATCTGCGGGCTAGGGTAGCTAAAAGAGCCCCGTCCCAAAAAGACTGATTGGGAGCTGGGGCGTGTCGATGCGATAGTATTGCATGGTGGTATTCGACTAACCGAGGGTTTATCCGAGGGCTTTATGGAACAGCACCAGCATAATCAAAGCTTGCAAGATCAGGCATACAATGCACTGCGCTCCAAGATCATCTATGCCGAGCTCAAGCCCGGCACGCGCCTTTCGGCGATTGGTCTGGAAAAGGAGACGGGAATCGGGCGTACGCCCATTCGCGAGTCCTTTGTGCGCCTGCGTGAGCAGGAGCTGGTGGAAACGCGTCCCAAAAGCGGCACCTACGTCTCTAAGATCAGCATGGAGCGCGCCGAGAACGCCTGTTTCTTGCGCGAGAAACTCGAGCGAAGCGTACTCATTAAATGCTGCTCGGTCGCCACACCCGAGCAAAAGCATCGGCTCGATCAGATTCTTGCCGAGTCCGAGTCGCTCGACCATGGCGAAACGCGTCGTTTCTTTGACCTGGACAACCTGTTCCATGAGACGTGTTTTGAGATTGCCGGCCGTCACATGTTGTGGGATTGGATGAAGAGCGTCAATACGCATTTTGAGCGATACAACTGGTTGCGTATGGTGTCGCAGGATCTAGATTGGGAGCCGATTCGTCGGCAGCATCGCCGGATTCTCGAGGCCATTAAGAGGGGCGATACCGACGCGGCGAGCTATCTGGCCGAGACACACCTGCACCTGATGCCCGAAGAGCAAGGTCCGGTTATCGCCTTACAGCCCGATTATTTTGAGCTGTCCAAAGACTCGGCTATCTAGCCCATTATCGCATCTGCTCGAGACGCAAAAACGATGCTGCTCACCTACAGCGTTTTGCAACCGAGAATTTTAAAAAATGCCTAAAATGGCTCAGACTGCCGACAATGGGGAAACGGGGTGCGCTATGGCGCAGATGAGAATCAAGGACATTGCCGTCGAGGCGGGTGTGAGCCCGGCCACGGTCTCGCGCTATCTCAATAACCGCCCCGGGCAAATGACCGAGGAAACCCGTGCTCGCATTGCGGAGGTTATCGAGCGTACCGGCTATCGCCCACGTGCCGCCGCGCGCAATCTGCGCAGCTCGCGTACCAACCTCATCGGCGTGATCTTGGCCGACATCGCCAACCCGTTCTCTAGCGCCATGCTCGAGGGCCTTTCCGCCAGCGCCGCCGCGCGCGGCTGCTCGCTCATGACAGCCATTAGCGGCAACGATCCCGCCAAGGAGGCCGAGTCGCTCACCAGGCTTATCGACGCTGGCGTGGACGGCCTGGTCGTCAATACCTGCGGTGGTAACGACGAGGCGATCGTCGCGGCAGCGGGACGCCTGCCCGTTGTGCTGCTCGACCGCGACGTTGCCGACGGCGGTGTCGATCTGGTGACATCTAACAACCGTGAGCTGGTCGCCGGCCTGGTAGACGCCTTGGCTGCTGCGGGCAGCGAGCACCTGTGCCTGCTCACCGAAGCAAGCGACGACAGCCCCGTCCGTCGCGAGCGCGACGAGGCCTTTACCGACGAGCTTTCGCGCCGCGGCCTTTCCGGCGAGGTCGTCACCCTGGCCGATGGCGGTGCCACGGGCGTCGGCCGCCTGGACGAGACCATCCGCGGCTATGCAGGAAAAGAGCTCGGCCTCATTGCCGTCAACGGCCTGGTTTTCCTGAGCCTGACCGAGGCGCTGGCGCAGCTTGGTCCCTCGCTGCCGGCGGGGCTCAAGATCGCGACGTTTGACGACTGTCCCTGGAACCATGTGCTCTTTGGCGGAGTCACCACGGCCGCGCAGGACACCCCCACCATCGCCGAGCGCGTGGTCGATCGCCTCTCCGAGCGTATCGACGTTGTTACCACCACCGTGGGCGATGCCGCAAAGCTGGCGCCCGAACGCATCGAGGTTCCCGGCCACATCGAACACCGCGCTTCGACCTCGCGCTAGCCGCTCGTTCGTAACTGCCTGTTCGCGCACGTTTTTTGGGCGCTTGATACGCTTTAACCCTGCGGAAACATTTTTCTGCGATAGTATCTGCGATATAGACCAGTCGAAACCCGCCCGAAAGAAAGGGGAGCGACATGAACCAGCAGAACATCGATTACGTACTCCGTTCCGTAGAGCAGCGTGACATCCGCTTTGTGCGTCTGTGGTTTGTCGACATTCTCGGCCGCCTCAAGAACTTTGCCATTAGCCCCGAAGACCTCGAGGTCGCTTTTGAGGAGGGTATTGGCTTTGACGGCTCCGCCATCGAGGGCTTTGCCACGCCCGAGGAAGCCGACATGCTCGCATTCCCCGATGCTTCGACCTTCCAGATCCTGCCGTGGCGCCCGAGCCATAACGGCGTCGCCCGCGTGTTCTGCGATGTGTGCACTCCCGATCGCAAGCCGTTTGCCGGCGACCCGCGCGACGCCCTGCGCCGCATGTTCTATAAGGCCGAGAAGGCCGGCTACCTGCTCAACGTGGGTGCCGAGCTGGAGTATTACTACTTCCCCGACGAGCACACCCCCGAGCCGCTCGACAACGTGGGCTACTTCGACCTTTCGGTGAGCGATGCCGCTCGCGACCTGCGCCGCAACACGGTGCTCACGCTCGAGAAGATGTCCGTGCCCGTGGAGTACACCTTCCACGCCGCCGGCCGCTCGCAGCACGGCATGAGCTTGCGTCACGCCGAGGCCCTGAGCATGTCCGACGCCATCACCACGGCCAAACTCATCATTAAGCAGCAGGCCTACGAGAGCGGTTGCCACGCCTCCTTTATGCCCAAGCCGTTGGCGGGCGAGGACGGCAGCGCCATGTTTTTGCATCAGTCGCTGTTCGACCACGACGGCAACAACGTCTTTTGGGGCGAGGACGACGAGAAGTACCACCTCTCCGATATCGCCAAGCACTATATGGCCGGCATTCTGGCACACGCGCGCGAGATCAGCGCCATCACCAACCCCACGGTCAACTCGTACAAGCGCATCACCACGGGCGGCGACTCCGTGCCACAGTACGCTACGTGGGGCCTGCGCAACCGCGCGAGCATGGTCCGCATCCCGGTCTACAAGCCCGGCAAGCAGCTGTCCACGCGCATCGAGCTGCGCAGTCCCGATCCCATGGCCAATCCGTACCTGGTCAACGCCGTCACGCTGGCGGCTGGTCTGGACGGCATCGAGCGCAAGCTGGAACTCCCGCCCGAGGCAACGGCCGAGACGCTCAAGCTTACCGACCGTCAGATGGTCGAGGCCGGCTATACGCCGTTGCCGCGCTCGCTCAAAGAGGCGCTCGACGTGTTTGAGGACTCGCAGTTTATGAAGGATGCCCTCGGCGAGCACATCCACAGCTTCTTCCTCAAAAAGAAGCGCGACGAGTGGCATAAGTTTGAGTCCACGATTACCGAGTGGGAGATCAAGCATTATCTGGCGAACTCCTAATCGCGCTGGTTCGTTCCAGTACGATTGAGCTCATTTCCTTGGAGGTCGATATGTCCGAAAAGAGTGCCCTGTTCATGGCGCGCACGACGCGCTTCCACGAGTTTGCCCGCAGCTTGACGACCACCCTGGGTGTCGAGGTGAGCCTGGCAACCCCCGATTCGCCGACTGCGGCGCATGACTTTGACCTGCTGATTCTCGATTCCGATGGCATCCGCAGCGACCGCATCGATCAGATTGCCAAATGGCTCGACGACCGCGGCGGCGTTCCCATGTTGGTAATCGTCGACGACGAGGCGCTCGGCACCCTGCGCCTGCCCAATCACGCGCATGCCGACTTTGTATGCCCCACGGCGACGCCCAACGAGCTCAAGGCTCGTGCGCAGCGCCTGATGGGCGAGGAGGAGACCGTCGCCGCCGACGATGTGCTCAACATCGATAACCTCGAGATTAACCTGGCTACCTACCAGGTGACACTCGACGACGAGCCCATCGACCTGACGCTGATGGAGTACTCGCTGCTGAGCTTTTTGGCGACGCACCCCAACCGCGCCTACAGCCGCGAGGTGCTGCTGCACCGCGTGTGGGGTTTTGAGTACTGCGGCGGCACGCGCACCGTCGACGTGCACATTCGACGTATCCGCTCTAAGGTGGGCCCGCAGATCGCGGCGCACATTACCACCGTCCGCGGCGTGGGCTATCTGTTTAAGGACTAGCTTTTCACCGCAAAGGGGGCAGGTGCCTTCGTGGTGGTTTTGCCGCATGCGTGGATCCCTTTCGAGTTTGCAGCAGAACTTAAGCATTCCTTAAAGATTGCGTTCTCATACACGCTCGCCCGCATATTGGGGTACAACTCAACGTGAACAATGATGGCCCGCCACATGTTTGGCGGGCCTTTGGTTATTAGACGAAAGGATCGCAGCTATGAGCGAGAACGATTCCCAGCGTCCCCAGGATGCGGGCAACGCTGGCGAGACCCAGCAGCAGCCGCGCGTGCAGGTGGAGTCGACGCCTGCCGACGGCAACATTCCCTACGTGCAGGCCTACGACACACAGACCGGCCAGCCGCTGGGCGGTCAGCAGGTTGTAACCAAGCACACGGTGGTCAAGACCAAGACCAAAAAGCTACCGATCTTTATTACGGCGCTCGCCGGCTGCGCCTGCGGCGCCCTGCTGGTCATCGCGCTCATTATGAGTGGCACGCTCAACATTGGCGGCGGAAAGAATGTCGTGACGGCGGGTGCTTCGGGTTCATCGACGCAAAAGATTACGATCGACTCCGAGGACACCACGCTTGCCGAGGCCGTTTCTGCCAAGGCCCTGCCCTCCGTCGTTTCCATCACCGCCACTTCGAGCGGTAGCCAGAATGGCTCGCTTTCGCAGTCTGCCGACGAGTCGGATGGTTCGGGCAGCGTCGGTTCGGGCGTGGTGCTCGATACCGAGGGCCACATCCTCACCAACAACCATGTGGTCGATGGCTATGACCAGTACGTGGTTACCATGGACGACGGTACCACCTACGAGGCCGAGTTCGTGGGCAACGACGCCTCGAGCGACCTGGCCGTCATCAAGCTCAAGGATGCTGACGCCTCCAAGCTCACGCCGATCGAGATTGGTGATTCCTCCAAGCTTAACGTGGGCGAGTGGGTCATGGCGATCGGCTCGCCGTTCGGCAATGAGCAATCTGTCTCCACGGGCATTGTGTCGGCGCTGTATCGCTCCACGGCCATGAGTTCTACCAGCGGCAACACCATCTACGCCAACATGATCCAGACCGATGCCGCCATCAACCCGGGCAACTCCGGCGGCGCGCTCGTTAACGACAATGGCGAACTCGTGGGTATTAACTCTCTTATCGAGAGCTACTCGGGCTCCAGCTCGGGCGTGGGCTTTGCCATTCCGGTCAACTATGCCAAGAACATCGCCGACCAGATCATCGACGGCAAGACGCCGGTTCATCCGTACCTGGGCGCCACGCTTTCGAGCGTCAACGCGCTCAACGCCCGCACTAACAATCTCGGCACCGATAGCGGCGCGTATGTGGCAAGTGTCGTCGAGGACGGTCCTGCCGCCAAGGCTGGCATCCAAGAGGGCGATGTCATCACCAAGCTGGGTGACGATGAGATTACGAGCGCCGATGGCCTGATTATCGCGCTGCGCAGCCACGAGGTGGGCGAGAAGGTCGAGATTACGCTCGTGCGCGGCAAGGAAGAGAAGAAGGTCACGGTCGAGCTGGGTTCTGATGAGGAGCTGCAGAACCAGCAGCAGAACGACAGCGCGACCGACACCGGCAACGGCGGCATTACCGACGAGCAACTGCGCCAGTACCTGGAAGAACTGCTGGGCCAACAGGGTCAGGGGCAAGGCTACGGTCAGGGTTTCTAACGAGCTGTATCGCACATATCGAAGCCAGAGGGGCTGTTCCGCCAGCGCGGGACAGCCCCTCTTTTCCTATTGATCCGTTGGG
Source organism: Collinsella sp. LCP19S3_B11 (assembly GCF_052121915.1). Taxonomy (NCBI): domain Bacteria; kingdom Bacillati; phylum Actinomycetota; class Coriobacteriia; order Coriobacteriales; family Coriobacteriaceae; genus Collinsella; species Collinsella sp. LCP19S3_B11. The sequence continues at coordinate 15,857 of NZ_JBQKDI010000011.1, read as the reverse complement.
GGCGGAGGAAAACGGATCATTTAGAAATGGCAAGGGCATGGTTCGGAAGGGCTTGGACAGTTAGTTCAGATTTGTATAAAACGGATGCGGTCTGAGGCGTGTTTTGAGCGGTTTTGAAATGAAAGACGGGCCGAGATGGGTGTCTCGAAGACGGAAGCAAACCTAATTTGCCGTTCAGAACGATTGATTGGGGCGAAAAGCCGATATTTCAGCTCGATTCGGCGCGCGTAATTATACAAATCTGAACTAACTGTCCAACCCTGGTTCGGTCGCTGCCAATTCGGTGCGGTTGGAGACTGCTATTCGGCCCCATCGCGACCGGTGGTACTCTTGTATCCGTTTGAAATCGAGCGAAGGAGTGCCGCTATGGAGCAATCGAGCCTGTTTGGTGACGGCGTGGACATCGATACCGAAACGCCAGCGAGCACGGATACCGCTGCGCCGGCCGATACCCGTGCCCAGGCGGCAGCGCGCGCGGCTGAGTTGCGCCACGAGCTCGACTACCATGCTTACCGCTACTACATGCTCGATGCGCCCGAGATCACGGACGCTGCCTTTGACAAAATGCTCGTTGAGCTGCAGGAAATCGAGGCTGCCTACCCCGACCTGGTGACGCCCGACAGCTATACCCAGCGCGTGGGCGGCTACGTGAGCGAGCAGTTTACGCCGGTCACGCACATGGCACGCATGTATTCCATGGACGATGCCATGGATCTGGACGAGCTCGACGCATGGCTCCAGCGCACCGAGGATGCGCTCGGCGCCGGTAGCGTCACCTATACCTGTGAGCTTAAGATCGACGGTCTGGGCGTCGCGCTTACCTACCAAAACGGCACCTTCGTACGCGCCGCCACGCGCGGTGACGGCACCACGGGCGAGGACGTATCGCTCAACGTGCGCACTATCAAGGATGTGCCCATGCACCTATCCGAGCCGGCGCTCGCCCATATGGGCACCGACCGCGAGCGCACCATCGAGGTACGCGGCGAGGTCTATATGCCCAAGGGCAGCTTTGTTCGCCTGAATGAAGAGGCCGATGCCGAGGGCCGCGACCCCTTCGCCAACCCGCGCAACGCCGCCGCCGGATCCTTGCGTCAGAAGGATCCCAAGGTCACGGCGCGCCGCGATCTGGCCACCTTTATCTATGCCATCGCCGATACCGATCCGCTGCACGTCCACAGCCAGCGCGAGTTTCTGGACTGGTTGCGTAGCGCCGGCTTTAGCGTCAACCCTAACGTGGCTCGTTGTGCCACGCCGACCGAGGTCCACGAGTTCTGTGCCCAGGCGCTCGAGCACCGCGGCGACCTGGATTACGACATCGACGGCGTGGTCGTAAAGGTTGACAGCTTCCAGCAGCAGCTCGACCTGGGCTTTACCGCTCGCGCACCACGCTGGGCCATTGCCTTTAAGTTCCCGCCCGAGGAAAAGCAGACCGTCCTGCGCGAAATTCGCATCCAGGTGGGCCGCACCGGTGTACTCACGCCGGTCGCCGAGTTCGACCCGGTGACGGTTGCCGGCTCCACCATCGCGCGCGCCACGCTGCATAATATCGACGAGATCCGTCGCAAAAACGTGCGCGAGGGCGACACTATCATCGTGCACAAGGCGGGCGACGTTATCCCCGAGGTCGTGGGCCCGGTGCTCGACAAGCGCCCGGCCGATTCGGTCGACTGGCAGATGCCCGAGGTCTGCCCCGTGTGCGGTAGCCCCGTGGTCCACGAGGATGGCGAGGTGGCTTACCGCTGCGTGTCCATCGACTGCCCCGCACAGCTCAAGGAGCGCCTGCTCCACTGGGTGAGCCGCGGCTGCATGGACGTTGATGGCCTAGGCGACGAGATCGTCGACAAGATGATCGCCGCCGGCCTGATTCACGACGTCGCAGACTTCTACCAGCTCACGGTCGACGACATCGCAGGCCTGGACACGGGGCGCACCTATGCCAGCTCCAACAGCAAAAAGGGCGTTAAGAAGGGCGACCCCATTCCGGTAGGCCTCAAGACGGCCGAGAAAATCATCGCCGAGCTCAACAAGTCCAAGAGTCAGCCGCTCGGTCGCGTGCTGTTTGCCCTGGGCATCCGTCACGTGGGCAAGAGCGTGGGCGAGGTCATCGCCGAGCGATTCCTGTCGATTGACAAGCTTATCTTGGCGAGCGAAGAGGATATTGCCGAGTGCGAGGGCATCGGCCCCAAGATTGCGGCGAGCGTCAAGCAGTTCCTGGCCGTGCCCGAGAACCTTGCCGTCCTGGAACGTCTGCGCCAGGCGGGCCTTTCGCTCGAGGTCGATTTGGGCGCCGCGCACGCGCAAGCCGCAGCCGACGCTGGCGTGGCAGGCGAGCTCGCCGACGCACAGCCGCTCGCGGGTCTGACCTTCGTGCTGACCGGCACGCTCGTCAACCGCACGCGCGACGAGGCGGGCGCGGCGCTCAAGGTGCTCGGCGCCAAGGTCTCGGGCAGCGTGTCAAAGAAGACGAGCTATCTGGTCGCCGGCCCCAAAGCGGGCTCCAAGCTCACCAAGGCCGAGCAGCTGGGTGTGCCCGTGCTGGACGAGGACGCACTCGAGCAGATCTTGGCTACCGGTGAGGTGCCCCAGGCTTAAGGCATCAATAGTCAAATTGAAGAACCGTCCGAAAGCGCGATGCCTTCCGGGCGGTTCTTACTTTGTTGGGGAAACCGGCATCGTGATCTGCGTCACGTAGGTCGCGGGGTCGTCGCTGATGATGTCGTCAATGAGGGCGATTTCGCGTGGCCCCGCTACGCTGCCAACTTGTCAAAAGCTCCGCGGCGGTTGAGTACGGTAAACGCCATCACGCAAATGACTGCCGACAGAATCGACCCGCACGGCGAGGCGATGCCCATGGGAAACAGCGTGTCGGAATAGGCGTTCGACAGCAGCCACGCGCCCGGCACGCGAATGAGTGCCACGGCAAGCACGTTGTGCGCAAAGCCGATGTAGCTCTTGCCATATGCAGCGAAAAATCCGCTAAAGCAAATGTGGATACCGGCAAAGATTGCATCGAAAATGTAGCTGCGCATATAGCCGGTGCCGGCCGCGACCACCGCGGGGTCTTTGGCAAAAAAGCCGATAAACGCCGGCGCCACCAGCCACATCAGCACCGTGATCAGGCAGCCGTACACCACCGAGATGGTCATGGCGTCTTTGAGCACCTGACGCGCACGGTCGCCCTTGCCCGCGCCGGCGTTTTGCGCCGTGAGTGCGCTGACGGTGGCGCCCATGGAACTCGGTACAATGAACAAAAAGCTGATCATCTTTTCGACCAGGCCCACGGCGGCGGCGTCGACCAGGCCGCGATGGTTGGCGATGACGGTGATAAACATAAACGCCACCTGGATGCAGCCGTCCTGTACGGCCACGGGCACGCCGATCTTAAGGATGCCGCCGAGCACCTCGGGCTGGGGGCGCAGGTCGCTGCGCTTAACATGGATGTTCGTGCGGCGGCTCTTAAGCCACACGAGCGCGAGGGCAACACTGGCCGTCTGGGCGGTTACCGTGCCGAGCGCCGCGCCCACGGGGCCGAGTCCCATGTGGCCGATAAACAGAAAATCGAGTGCGATGTTGATGATGCACGCCACGCCAATCACGTACATGGGCGAGCGCGAATCGCCCAGGCCGCGAAAGATGGCCGAGAGAATGTTGTATGCGGCGATAAACGGGATGCCGACAAAGCAGATGCGCAGGTAGGCGGCGGTTCCTTCGACTGCCTCGGCTGGCGTGCCAATAAGTGCCACGATCTGCGGGCACAGTGCGAGCAGGATGGCTGCCAGCACTACCGAGACACCCATAAACAGCGTGATGGTGTTGCCGATGGCGGTCTCGGCGCGATCGAAGCGGCGCGAGCCCACGGCGTGGCCGACGATAACCGTCGTTCCCATGGCCAGACCCACGAGCGTCACGGTAATGATATAGAGCGTCTGCGCGCCATTGCCCACGGCGGTGATGCCGGCGGCACCGCTAAACTGCCCCATCATGTACAGGTCGGCCATGCCGTAGAGCATCTGCAAAAAGTACGAGAGCATATAGGGCAGGGCAAAGACCGCGATGGTCTTAAGGACATTGCCGCGTGTGAGGTCGTGTTCCATAGGTGGGGCTTTCTGGCTGGGTCTGTTTACGTACCAGTGTAGTGAAAACCCTATAACGATTGTAGAGTCAAGGTTTGCGTGTTGAGGATGGGCTTGGGAAGCCGGCCTTGTTCGAAGCGACCTCTCCTGTCGTACGGGTGTCGGCATGATTCTCTCGTGGGGTATTATGTTTTTCGAAGAATAAAACGCCGCGTGAGGGGAGGGCTGCGTGGACGGGCACGTGCAGCATGACGGTTTTGGCCGCGATATCAACTACCTGCGCATTGCCGTTACCGACAAGTGCAATTTCCGCTGCATTTACTGCATGCCGGCCGATGGCGTGGCGCCCCGTGCACACGACGAGTTACTCAGCGCCGAGGAAATCGCCCGCTTTGTGCGCTTGGTGGCGGGGGAGGGCATTCGCCGCGTGCGCCTGACGGGCGGCGAGCCGCTGGTCAGCCGCCGTATTATTCCGCTTATTCGCGACATCCGCGCAATCCCTCAGATCGAGGACATCTCGCTCACCACCAACGGCGCCCTGCTGCCCAAGCTGGCGCCGCAGCTCAAAGATGCCGGGCTTAACCGCGTCAACATCTCGCTCGACACGCTCGACCCTACGCTCTTTGGAAAGATCACGCGCCTGGGTCGGCTCGAGCAGACCATGGCCGGCATCGACGCGGCGCTGGCTTGGGGCTTTGAGCCCGTTAAGGTCAACTGCGTTGTTGTGCGCCGGCTCAACCAGGATGTGGCGGCCCTCGCGCGGCTCACGCTCGACCGTCCCATCCACCTGCGCTTTATCGAATATATGCCCATCGGCGACGAGCACACGAGCTCGCATTGCGCTGTGGACCCGCATGCGCCCGCGCTCAATCTCGAGCTGTGGGACGCGAGCGATACCGTGCCGAGTGACGAGCTGCGGGCGCGCATCAATGCCGGGGCCACCGCGACGGGACTGGGCGAGCTCGAGCCGCTCGACATCAACGACGCTCCTGCCGGCGCGGGCCCTGCGCGCTATTGGCGCTTTCCGGGCGCGGCGGGAACGGTTGGCTTTATTAGCGCCATGTCCAACCATTTTTGTGCGAATTGCAACCGTCTGCGCCTGACGGCCGATGGCAACGTGCGTCCGTGCCTGTTTAGCGATGCCGAGTATTCGGTGCGCGACGCCCTGCGCCGTGGTGATGATATACAGGTACTTTCGATTTGGCGCGATGCCGTGGCCCACAAACCGCAGGAACACGCGATAATTGAGGGCACGCAACGATTTATGTCCCAAATCGGAGGATGATCATATGGCCAAGAGCAGGTACGCCGACGCCACCAAGGCCGCTCGCAGGGCCGCGATGTCTGCCCACAAAGTCACGGCCGCGGCGAATGCTGGCAATGCCGACGCGTCCGCGCAGCCGACCTCCAGCGCGGCCACCGAACCCGCCCGTGACGCACGTCGCAACGAGCTGACGCACGTGGATGCCAAGGGCGAGGTGCGCATGGTCGATGTGTCCGACAAGGCCGAGACCCATCGCATCGCCATCGCCGAGGGCACCATCCTCATGCATCCCGAGACACAGGCCATGGTGTTGCAGGACCGCGCCAAAAAGGGCGACGTGCTTGCCTGCGCGCGCGTGGCGGGCATCATGGCCATCAAACGCACGAGCGACATCATTCCCATGTGCCATCCGTTGCTCATTACCAAGAGCAAGTGCGACATTGCGCCCATCGCTCCGGCGGGGACGCCGGCCGAGGACGTGCCCGAGGGCTGGGCACCGGCGCGCGCGGACGGGCAGGTTGGCTTTCACGTACTGGTTACGGCCGGCGTGACGGGCAAGACGGGTATCGAGATGGAGGCCCTGACCGGCGCGAGTGCCGCGTGCCTAACGATCTATGACATGTGCAAGGCGGTTGATCGCGGCATGGAGATCGTCGACGTGCGCCTGTTGCACAAGGAGGGCGGCCGCTCGGGCGTATGGGACCGCGCAGAGCGTCAGGCTGCTGCTGTTGAGGCCGTGGCCACTGACGGTGCCGCACCCGCGAGCGCACCCGTCGCCGTCGCGCCCGCAGCTCCGACACCGGCCGTCCCCGCGATCGCGTTTATCGGCTACCAAAACTCGGGCAAGACCACGCTCGTCGAGAAGGTTATCGCCGAGCTCACCCGCCGCGGCCTGCGCGTGGGTTCGCTCAAGCATCACGGGCACCACGGCTTTGATATCGACGTGCCCGCTAAGGATACCTGGCGCCATCACCAGGCCGGATCCAAGCACGTGGGCCTCATCTGCGCCACGCGCTGGGCGGAGTACGCCGACACGCGCGAGGAGGACGAGATGCCCGCGCGCGAGCTGCTGTCGCGTTACAACGATGTCGACGTGGTGATCATCGAGGGCTACAAGACCGAGGGCTTCGACAACATCGTGGTCGCGCGCTCCGGTGTCGACCGTCTGCGTGGCAAGAGCTCGCTCGACCTGGTCGACGGCCGCACGCTGGCCCTTGCCTGCAACGAAGCCCTAGCACGCCAGGCATTCGATGCAGGCTTTGCGGCCCGAGCCATCAACATCAACGACGCCCGCGCCATCTGCGACCTTATCCAAGACCATCTGGCCTAAAACCTGCCAAAAAGGGACAGGTTTATTTTGGCAGGTTCTATCTGGGCAAACGTCATTTCCACCACAAAGGGGCCAGGCACCTTTGTGGTGGTTTTTGCTTTGGTAGATTTTTGTGACATGCCTTACAATCTACCAAGTAGTTCATGACGGGCGAAAAACGGAGAGAAGGGTCCTGATGCGTCCTTAATGTTTCATGCGGATAGATTGATTTGACAGACGGCGACGAATGTCCACCGCCCGTATTCGTATGAAACGAGGAGTCTCCGTGCTCGTATCTCTTCTCTCAAAACCTCACCCTTCGTTGTCCGCGCAGGCTAAGCACCTGGTGGCAATGCGCTTCCTCATATATACCGGCTTTCAGACCAGCTACTTCATCGGCGTCATCGGAACGCTCACCTATGCAGACGATGCCTCGGTCGTGGCGACATCGCTGGCCGTCCTGTTTATGAACGTCTTCGTGATCCTGGGATCCTTTGCGGGTGGAGCGGCGCTTGACGCTTGGGGTCCGTGCCGGCATTTCCGGGCGAGTATCTTCGGCACGTTGGCAACCGGCGCGGCGATTATCGCCTTTGGCAGCGCGACCGGAACAGTCCTTGCCGGCGCGGTGCTCCTGGGCTTTGTGATAGGATTCACCCAGCCCGTCGCCACGTCCTATCCGGCGTATCTCACCGACGACCCCGTCGAGCTCAAAGACATCAACTCCGCCATCGCCATGCTCTCCAACGTGAGCATTATCGTCGGCCCCACACTGGGCGGCTTTGTCGCGGCGGCTGCATCGTCACACGCGGTGTTTTTGCTCATGATGATCTTTACCGTACTGGCGCTCGTCGCCGGTTGGGGCTTTAGGCCGCAAGCAGGTCGCGTCGCCGCGCGCGAAAGTGCTCCCGCGGATAGCAGCACAACGGCAAGTACTGCCATTCAAAGCTCCGACTCCAATAAATCCACCCGCGTCACCTTCGTGACCAGCATCAAGACAGTCTTTACCAACAGCGTCCTCGCCCTGCTGTTCTGCATTATTTTCCTTTCGAACTTTGGCTATGGCGCCTTCGATCCACTGGAGTCATTCTTCTACCGTGATGTTCTGCACGTCGGTGTCGAGTGGATGGGCTGGCTCTCGTCTGCCTGCGGCGTGGGCGCGGTGCTGGGCGCCGTGGTCGCGCTCCGCTTGCCGCCGCACCTGGTCAACCTTAAGACGCTGCTTGTGGCGCTTCTGTCCGTGGGCCTGGGAAGTTTGCTCTATGTGGGGACACCGTACGTGGGCGTAGCCCTTGTCGGCCAGATTGCCCTGGGCGTGGCCTGGGGCGTCGTCAACCCGCTCCACAACACGATCGTGCAAACGACGGCCCCGCTCGAACAGCTCGGTCGCGTCAACTCGGTCATGGGCTTTGGCAACATGTTCGCCGGCGTGGCGCCGCTGGCGATTGCCCCGTGGCTGGCGGCGACGTTTGGCGTGCAGCAGACGCTCATCGGGGCGGGTATGGTCGTGACGGCGGTTCCCGCGGCACTGCTGCTGTTTGGACGCCGGCATTTGGATCGTGCCGCAAAGCAGTAAAAACCATCACAACATTCGATGAAAATCGCGATTTTGCCGAATAACGTCGAATGTTGTGATGGTTTGCGCCCCGGGTCATGCCATCCTGCGGATCCGGCCACCACAAAGGGGGCAGGCACCTTTGTGGCGGTTTTCGCTATGGACGGTGCGGTTTCGCTGCAGAACCGCCGGCCCGCCGCCTGCCAACCGCCACCCTCGTTACGTTTTCGCTGCATTTGGGTAAAGCGCCTGCTCCAAGCCGGCGTTGCCTTGTATACTAGAGCGGTTTAACTGTTATGCGGAAGGGAGCGCCTATGGCACTCAGCGAGAAAGACGTGCGCGGTATCGCCGAGTACGCAAAGATCGCACTGACCGATGACGAGCTCGCCCAGATGACGTCCTACATGAACGATGCCGTCCAGATGCTCGAGCCCGTCTTGCAATATGACTTGCCCGACGTGGAGCCCACGTTCCATCCCATCGGAAGCCTGTCCAACGTGATGGGCGATGACCTGCGCGAGCCCGAGCGCGACCTGCCGCTCGACGTCGCGCTCGAAAACGCCGGCAGCGCGCGCGACCGCTACTTCCGCGTGCCGTCCATTTTGGGAGAGGGGGAGAGCGAGTAATGGCGCAGAGCTTCGATTCCCTTACCGCTGTCCAGATTGCCGCGGGCGTTGCCGCTGGCGACTTTACCGCTACCGAGGTGGCCCAGGCCTCCCTTGCCGCCATCGAGGCGCGCGAGGGCGGGGTCCAGGCATTCCTGCAGGTGGCGCCCGAGCTTGCGCTCGAGGCCGCCGCGCGCGTGGATGCCGATCGTGCCGCAGGCAAGCCGCTGCCCCCGCTCGCGGGCGTGCCGCTGGCCATCAAGGACAACATGAACCTTGTGGGCACGCGCACCACCTGCGCTTCCCGCATGCTCGAGAACTACCAGAGCGTCTACACCGCCACCTGCGTCCAGCGCATGCTCGATGCCGGCTGCCTGCCCATGGGCAAGGCCAACATGGACGAGTTTGCCTTTGGCAGCTCCACCGAGAGCTCGGCGTTCCACCGCACCAACAACCCCTGGGATACCGAGCGCGTGCCCGGCGGCTCCTCGGGCGGCTCCGCTGCCGCCGTCGCCGCGGGCGAGGTCGCGCTCTCGCTGGGCTCGGACACCGGCGGCTCCATTCGCCAGCCGGCGTCGCTGTGCGGCGTGGTGGGCTTTAAGCCCACGTATGGCGCCGTGAGCCGTTACGGCGTGGTCGCCTTTGGCTCGTCGCTCGACCAGGTGGGCCCCTTCGGCCGCACGGTCGAGGATGTCGCGCTGGCCATGAACGCGCTTACCGGCGCGGGCCACGATCCCTACGACTGCACCAGCCAGGATTGCGCCGTCGACTTTACCGAGCATCTCAACGACAGCATCGAGGGTAAGCGCGTGGGTATCATCCCCGCGTTTATGGAGGCCGAGGGCCTGACGTCCGAGGTCAAGGCCGCTGTTCAGCGCGCCGCCCAGGAGCTGCAGAACCAGGGCGCCGAGCTGGTCGAGGTCGACCTGCCGCACCTGGATGCCGCCATCGCCGCCTACTACGTCATCGGCCCGGCCGAGGCGTTCTCCAACCTGGCCCGCTTCGACGGTATTCGCTACGGCTATCAGGAGGAGGGCTGCGCCAACCTGTCCGACCAGAGCTCGCTGTCGCGCGCCCACGGCTTTGGCGCCGAGGCCAAGCGCCGTCAGATGCTCGGCGCCTACCTGCTGAGCTCGGGCGTGTACGACAAGTACTACTACGCTGCGCAAAAGGCCCGCACGCTCATCACGCAGGACTACGACACCGCGTATGCCAAGGTGGACACCATTCTCATGCCCGCCTCGCCGCGCACGGCCTTTAAGTTTGGCGAGATCAGCGACCCCACGCAGATGTACCTCTCCGACCTGTACACCATCTCGCTCAACATTTGCGGCAACGGTGGTATCTCGGTGCCGCTGGGCTTGGGCGAGGATACTCAGCTGCCCGTTTCTGCCCAGCTGGTGGGTCCGGCGTTTAAGGACCGTCAGCTGCTCACGTTTGCCCGCGCCCTGGAGCGCGGCTTTGCCGATGACGCCACGGGTGCGCCCGCGCTTTCCGTCGCACCCGATTTTGCCGGGAAGGGAGGCGAGCTGTAATGAAGGAGCTTTCCGAGGTCCTGCAGGATTGGGAGGCCGTGATCGGCCTGGAGATTCATACCGAGCTCACCGCACTCGATACCAAGATGTTCTGCAACTGCAAGCTCAGCCACGATGACGAGCCCAACGCCAACGTGTGTCCGGTGTGCTTGGGCCTGCCCGGCGCCCTGCCGGTGCCCAACAAGCGCGCCATCGAGAGCATCGTTAAGGCCGGCCTCGCCACCAACTGCGAGATCCAGCGCCACTCGATGTTCTACCGCAAGCACTACTTCTATCCCGATATGGCCAAGAACTTCCAGACCACGCAGGGTCCAGTCGCCTTTGCCATGTACGGTCACCTGGACCTGGACGTGACTGGTCGCGGCGCGGCAGAGCGCCCCGATTGCGCGTTTGGCGAGGCCGAGGCCCAGAGCCTGGCGAGCGCCTCGGCCAACGCCGAGGGCCTGTCCACGTCCATGACGTCGACCATGCGCGAGGGCAACCAGCGCGCCGGCCATCTGGCCAGCTATGACGCGTCCAACCTGCAGATGCCCGAGCGTCGCGAGGACGGTTCCTACACGGTGCCCATCCGCATCCTGCGCATCCACATGGAGGAGGACGCTGCCAAGATGGTGCACGTGGGCGGTGCCGAGGGCCGCATTACCGCCGCTGCCGAGTCGCTCGTCGACTACAACCGCTGCGGCACGCCTTTGATTGAGCTCGTCACCGAGCCCGACTTGCGTACGCCTGAGGAGGCTCGCCTGTTTATGGAAAAGCTCCGTCGCATTTTTGTGACGCTGGGCATTTCGGACTGCTCCATGGAGAAGGGCTCCATGCGCTGCGACGGCAATGTGTCGCTGCGCCGCCGCGGCGAGACCAAGCTGGGCACCAAAACCGAGCTCAAGAACCTCAACTCGTTTAAGAGCCTGCACGACGGCCTTGCCTACGAGATTTGCCGCCAGGCCGAGGTGCTCGAGGAGGGCGGCATTATCTATCAGGAGACCCGCCACTGGGAGCCCAGCCGCAAGCGCACCGTGGTCATGCGTGTGAAGGAGACGGCCGACGACTATCGTCTGTTCCCCGACCCCGACTTGGCGCCGTTCGATCTGGACGACGAGTTCATCGATCGCTGCCGAGGTGAGATTCCCGAGCTGCCCGATGCCAAGCGCGCCCGTTTTGAGGCCGATTTTGGCATTAAGGCGGCCGATGCCGAGCAAATCGCCGGTGACCCGGAGTTTGCCGAGTTCTTTGAGGCCTCCGCTGCCGGTATGGCTGGCAAGGAGGCCCAGACGGTTGCAAACTTGCTGGTGAACGAGATGATCGCCTACCTTAAGGGCGCGGGCGTGTCGCTCGCCGAGTCCGGCATCGCGCCGGCTCAGGTGGCAGCGCTTGCCAAGCTGCTGGCGACCGATGCCATCAGCTCCAACCAGGCTCACGAGGTCTTTGAGGCCATGGCCCAGACCGGCGACGACCCCAACAAGATCGTCGACGAGCGCGGTATGCGTCAGGTGAGCGATGCCGGCGCGCTGCAGCCGATTGTGGACGAGGTGCTGGCAAACTGTGCCGAGCAGGCACAGCAGTATCGTGACGGCAACCAGAAGGTCATCGGCTTTTTGGTGGGCCAGTGCATGAAGGCGAGTCGCGGCAAGGGTAACCCGAAGCTCTTCAACGAGTTGCTGAGAACCTCGCTCTCGTAAGCGGGAACCGAGGGGCCGGGCGCAGGGCCTTGCCTCTCAATTTCGGACAGTCCTGACTCACGACGGAGGCGCCACTGGCGCCTCCTGTTCGTGCGGAACTCATTGAGAGGCAAGGCCCTGCGCCCGGCCCCTCGGTTCCGTGGCGACTCGGCCGTTCTGGTCAGTCGGGCTGAATGGAATTTGGTGAATGAGGGTGCCGTTGGCACCCTCATTTTTTTGTGGATGTGGCGCAGGGACGGTCCCTTGGTCACATTTTTGGGCTGTGGAAAGCGAAACTTAATACTTTTCCCGAGAAGTGAACGACCTTATTTGGACCTCTGAAGTATCGACACTATTTGGACGCTGTTTCCTGCGGTTTTGCCGAGTTTTCCCTGCGGTTTTGTTACTAAAAAATGCGGATGCTTCAGGGGTCCGATTTTGCTCGTTCACTTCTCGGGAAAAGTATTAGACCTCGATTTGCTGGGACGGGGGAGAGTCTTTCTTGGATGCCGGAGATGTACGTTGCGGCAGACCGATTGTCGAAAGTCGGCCGGTCTGCACCCTAAGATTTCCAGAAAGTTAACCATTTTTGACCTTAATAGTTAGTCCAACTTAACTATTATCCAAAAGTGTGCTCATGCAAACTTATTCACTCGGGTGCTGAGGCACCGTGCCGTGTCCAATGCGGCAAAAGGGAGAAGCAACATGTAGAAGTCGACGTTTAACACCCTGCTTGTCGGTGGCGGTTTTCTGCTTGGTACGGCTGGCATCAAGCTGCTCGCCAGCGCTCCGGTAAAGAATGCCTGCGTGCAGGGCATTGCGTGCGGCATGCTGTCGTCGAGCACATCGTGGCACACGGCATCGCTTCGTCCATCGAAGGGCGTCGCGTCATCATCGGTTCCGCGCACTTTGTATTTGAGGATGAGCGCGCGCAGCTCGAGTCCGACATTAAGGAGCAAATCGAGCCTCAGATGCAGGGCCTGTCGCCGCTGTATTTGGCGGTCGATGGCAAGGTCGTCGGCGTGCTCGGCATCGAGGACCCGCTCAAGCCTGGGGTCCGTGAGGTCATCGCCGACCTGCATGCTCTGGGCGTCAAGCATGTCGTTATGTTCACAGGCGATTCCGAGCGCACGGCCGAGCGCATTGCGCGAGGGGCAGGGGTCGACGAGTTTAAGGCCGAGCTGCTGCCCGAGGACAAGTACGCGTATGTGGAGCGTATTAAGAGCGAGGGGCGCCATGTTGCCATGGTGGGCGACGGCGTCAACGATTCGTCGGCGCTCGGTTTGGCCGACGTGGGGCTTGCAATGGGTGGCGGAAGCGACATCGCCAAGGAGGTCGCCGATATCATCCTGATCGATACGGATCTTGCTGCGATCGTGCGTCTGCGCCGCATGAGCCAGGGTCTCGTTGATCGTCTGACGAGCTCCTACTCTAAGGTGATGCTCACCAACTCGGCGCTCTTGGTACTGGGCATTACCGGCGCGATTGCCCCGCAGGCATCGTCGCTGCTGCACAACGGCTCGACAATCGCCTACAGCCTGAGCAACGCGAAGGCATATCTGCGTTAGGAGACGTGTTTGCCCACGTTATCTGGCATGCGCCCAGACGGCATCGGTGTCGTCCGGATGCAGGCCTTTTGTATTTGACCCCAATTGATAGCGTCTCTATATAGTGTTGCTATCGAGGCTAGCAATTGAAGGGAGCGAGATCGACGTGGGTGCTGCTAGCGGCATGGCGCAGGTGAACGTTTGCGTGGATCGCCAGGTCAAGAACCGCGCCGAGGAGGCGCTGCGGCTTTCGGGCGGGTCACTGCCCGAGCTCATCAAAAAGGTGGTGGCCAAGGTTGCGCAGGGTGGCGGTTCGTGCGAAGAGGTGTTGTCGGCCATTGACGACCAGCCGCCTAGCGCTGGTACCACCTCGCCGTTTGTCGCATCATGGGCGGCGGTGGATCAGATTTACGCGGACCTGGGCATCGATACATCATCTGCGTCTGATGACCGCAGCTGGGACACAATCTATTCCGAGGCCATGGATGAGCATTATCGCCAAAAGGGGATGATCCTGTGAGTGGAGGCCCCCTTAAGATTATGGTGGACGCCAACGTATGGGTCGATTCGTTTTGCGCCGAGCATACCGAGTCGCTTGCCGCGCGCGTTTATTGGGCAGGCGACGGAGACGGGGGCGTTGCTGTTCTTTCCGGTGCATATCGCCAAGGACGTGCTGTACGTTGTCCAACACGAGCCGAAGCGTAGCGTTCTTGCCGGCGGGGGAGCGCTCGACGAGGCATCTGTCCGTGCAATTGGCGATGCGGCGTCGGCGTTTGTTCGGAACATGACCGAAAACGCCACGGCCGTGGGCGCTGATGCATCGGACCTTTGGCTGGCCGACAAATACTTAGCGCTCCATCGCGATTACGAGGACAACTTGGTACTCGCCGCGTGCAAGCGCGCGCAGATCGATTACTTGGTGACCAACAATCGCAAGCTGCTCGAACATGCCGATCTTGCAGCAAAGACCCCGCGCCAAATGATGCCGATTCTAGCTTTGGCCGAACGTGGTGGCGCGGCTATCGGTTAGCGCGAACTGTTTGCGTGGCCTTCGGAACGTCGGCGCTCAGAAGGCCACGCATCCTTTAATTACAAAAGCGCTGCCTTGATGACGGGAGCTTCGACGAGCTTCTCGGCGGCCTTTTCGTCGGAATCGTTTAGTGCTGCTAGACTGCGGTAGACCCACTCGTTGACCTGGGTGTTCTTGACGCCGGCGGTCTGCATAAGGGCGCCTACCTCGCGGATTGCTGCAAGCAGATCGGCTTTGGGACCCGCGAGCTCGACCTCGATGCCGTGGTAGGCGGCCACGCCGCGGTTCTCGCTCACGTGGTCGATAAAGCCCGCGACGGTCTCAAACTGCTGGGCGAGAGCTGCATCATCGTCAGCGTCCAGCGCGACGAGTGCGTTTGATACCGTGAGGGCAGGATGTCCGCAGGGGACAAAGCCTTCGATGACATCCATAGCTTCGGTAATGGTTGAGCCCAGGCCTGCGAGGGCATTGACGAGTTGCTGCTTGGTATCCATAACGGTCCTTTCGACGGGTCAATTTTGCTTGGGGAAAATATACGTGACGCGTTCAGTGGCAAAAATGCGAAGTATGGTGCACATTAGGGTCTTCACAGCTCGTGCATAGAGCAGCTGTCTGCCTTTAGAACGTGGTAAGATAGCTATCCACGAGCGGGGTTTATCCCGCGTGTTCCTTGAAAAGTCGACGGTTATCGGGTGTTTGCAGGCCCGATACCATCCAGACTTTCCCAACATTCGGGGGCGACTGGTTTCGACACGATAGCTCTGAGAGAGGAAGCAAGCCGAGGTCTCCTCGCCTCGTTAAACAGGGGTACCGTCAAATTGAATTGACAACAACTCTTCTTTTGAGCCTATGGCTCTCGCTGCTTAGTTTATAGCGGCGCGTCAACCCGGTGATTTCCCCGACACCGGCGCGACGTCATGTTAGGGGAATGCTCCCGCGCACGTAATCGGTATGGCGCGGGCTAAGACCGAACCGGTTGGGATGCCGCGAGCGTGTCGCTGCGCGCAAAGCGTCCGAGACTAAACCAGCGACTGAGCTTGGAGATGCCAATCAGGGGGCTTTCGTGGACCGGAGTTCGATTCTCCG
Organism: Collinsella sp. LCP19S3_B11; assembly: GCF_052121915.1. Lineage (NCBI taxonomy): Bacteria > Bacillati > Actinomycetota > Coriobacteriia > Coriobacteriales > Coriobacteriaceae > Collinsella > Collinsella sp. LCP19S3_B11. Next base: position 198 of record NZ_JBQKDI010000011.1, on the reverse strand, counting down.
CGCCTCCACCAATAGTTACAGGCAGGTAGAGAAGTGTTTCTACCTGCTTTTTTATTACATATAGATACCGCGGAGAATCGAACTCTATGCAGGGCGCGGGCGTAAAGAAAACGCGTAAGCGTTTTTAGCCCGCGGGCGAGGACGCCGGCAGGCGGCCGAAGCCGGTGCGGATTTGCGAAGCAAATACGCGGATTCTCC
>NZ_JBQKDI010000010.1:0-68331 GCF_052121915.1 Collinsella sp. LCP19S3_B11 | reverse complement strand
GGAGCTGAGGAAACGCGAAGCGTTTTCCAGCGCAGCACGCGAGGAGCGGAGCGACGAAGCGGGGCGCGGGCGGCGCCAGCCGCACGCGGACATCCCTCATCGCCCACCACTGAATTGGAAACGGTCCTCGCAAGGGGACCGTTTTTGTTTGCGCCCGGTGCATGGGATTCGAACCCGCAAGGGTGCGGAGCTGAGGAAACGCGAAGCGTTTTCCAGCGCAGCACGCGAGGAGCGGAGCGACGAAGCGGGGCGCGGGCGGCGCCAGCCGCACGCGGACATCCCTCATCGCCCACCACTTGATTGAAAAGGCCCCCAGCGATGGGGGCCTTTCTTTTTTGCACACGGCCTATCCCAGCCATGGTAAATCGATAGCAAAACGGGCTCCAGTTTGCCCAATCGTGCGCCAAACGGCACGTGACGGTCTGGAACCCGCTTCAAATTGCTATGCCTGATGGCGCTAAGCTAAAACACCCGCCAGGATCTCGATTAGGCTGTCCACATCGGCTTCCTCGCACACGAGCGGCGGCAAGAAGCGCAGTGTATGTGCACCTGTAGCGTTAATCACGGTACCAGCCACCAATGCGCGAGCCACAACGTCGTGCGCATCACCCGCAGCATCGTCCAAATCGCAGCCGAGCATTAGGCCGCGACCACGCACCTCGGTAACATGCGGCAGCTTGGCGAGCCTTGCCTCCATATAGGCACCCACCTTGGCGGCATGGTCTGCGTAGTCACCGCGCACAAGCGCGGAGAGCGTCGCGGCACACGCCGCGATGGCCAAGCAGCTGCCGCCGAAGGTCGAACCATGGTCGCCGGGCTTAAAGATGTCAGCGATTTCTTTCTTTGCCACCACGGCACCCATGGGCACGCCGTCGGCGATGCCCTTGGCAAGACTCATGATATCGGGCTCCACACCATAAGTCTGGAACGCGAACGGCTTGCCGGAGCGGAAAATACCACACTGGACCTCGTCGGCGATAAGCACGGCACCCACCTCGTGTGCCAAGTCGCGCGCCGCAGCCATAAACTCCTCGGTCATGGGATGCACACCGCTTTCGCCCTGGATCGGCTCGAGCATCACAGCGCAAATCTCGCTTCCCAGCTGCTTAAAGATTGCGTGCAGTTCATCTACATCGTTGGGTGTGCATGCCACAAAGCCACCCGGCAGCGGGCGGAAACTGTCCTGCAGCCAATCCTGCATGGTCGCGGCAATGGTCTCGAGCGTACGACCATGAAATCCGCCGCGCATACACACGATGGTGTTGCCACCGTTGCCGGCACGTTGGGCATACAGACGCGCGAGCTTCATAGAGCCCTCGTTGGCCTCGGCACCGGAATTGGCAAAGAACGTCTCCCACACCTGCTCGCCCGCAGCCGGAGCGCCAAGCGCCGCCGCCGTGGTCTCGTCGCCAGCGGCAATCGCGTCGGCAAGCACGCGCGCACCGTCCGCATCGTCGTTAGCGAGCTTGGACAGCAACGCCGCGACCTGGCCGCGCTGCTCAATGTAGAAGTAGTTGGAGACATGCAGGAGCTTTTTGGCCTGGGCCTCGAGCGCCGAGAGCACCGCCGGGTTGCCGTGGCCTAGGCTGCATACGCCAATACCTGCAAGAAAATCGAGATATTCGCGACCATCGTCGCCGGTGAGCTTCATGCCGTGGCCCTCGACAAACTCGACCGGCGAGCGGCCAAAGGTTTGCATAACGTAGTGGGATTCGAGCGATTGTTGAGCTGCAAGTGACATGAGATGCCTTTCGTTAAGCGCCAGGTGGCGCGGACTGTGGGTGTAACGGTGTGACGATTTCTAACCAGCTAGACCGTCTGGAGCTTCTCGACCTCGTCGAGGTTCTCGGTCAGGCGCGCCGCAAAGGTCGAAAGCGGGTGCGGGTGCGTATCAAATTCGTAGGCCGTCTCGGTAGAGTGGATCACGGTGCCGACGCCGGCATCGGTCAGCAGCTCCAGGAGCAGCGAATGCGGCGTGGTACCGTTAATGATGTGAGCGCGAAATACGCCGCCGACAAGCGCATCGACGGCCGCGCGCAGTTTGGGAATCATGCCCTTATCGACCTCGCCACCGTAGAGCATCTCATTAACCTCGTCGAGCGTTAGGTTGGAGATGAGCGAGTCTTTATCGCTAAAGTCCTTGTACAGGCCGTCGACGTCGGTCAAAAAGATCGCCTTGTGCGCGTGGAGCGCCGCCGCAACGGCACCGGCGGCGGTGTCGGCGTTGATATTGAAGAAGCCACCGTCCTCCCCCGCCGCGACGGTAGCGATGACGGGAATATACTCGCTATCGAGCAAGTTCTCGATGTAGTCGGTGTTGACATGCGTCACTTTGCCCACGCGTCCGAGCTCGGGGTCGAGCGGCTCGGCGATGAGCGTGCCGGCGTCGCTGCCCGATACGCCCACGGCCAAGTTACCGTGGTGGTTGATTGCCGCCACCAGCTCTTGGTTAACCTTGCCGCCCAGCACCTCGCGCACGATATCCATGGTCGCCGGCGTGGTCACGCGCTGGCCGTTCTTAAACTCGACGGGCATATCGTAATGGCTCAGCGCCTCGTTGATGGCTTTACCACCGCCATGCACGATGACGGGGCGCATGCCGATAATCTTGAGCAAAACGATGTCGCTCATCACGTCGCGACGCAGTTGCTCGTCTACCATGGCGGCCCCGCCATACTTGATAACGACCGTCTTGCCGGTCAGGTTTTTAATCCACGGCAGCGCTTCGAACAGCAGCTGCGCAGTTGCTTCGTTGGATTCGCTCGAACGACAATCGCGTGCGAATTTCATAATCTGCCTCGTCTTTCGTATCGTTATCGCGCTGTGCTCCGCTGCCCGCAATCGCGGCGAGATGCGCAGCGTGCCTGGAATCTAGGAGCGGTAGTCACCATTGATTGAGATGTACTCGTGCGTGAGGTCACAGGTCCACACGGTCGTTGCCGCGTCGCCTGCGCCCAGGTCGGCCGAAATCACGATCTCGGGCGCCTCAAAACGTCGCAGGGCCTCGTCCTCGTCAAAAGGAACAGTCAGGCCATCGCGGCAGACGGGCAAGCCCATCATGTCGATGGAAACGTCTTCCTGATTAAACTTTACGCCGCACTTGCCGAGCGCCATGGCAACGCGACCCCAATTGCAGTCGTGGCCAGCGATGCAGGTCTTGACGAGTGGCGAGTTGGCGACGGCGCGGGCGGCGATATCGGCTTCCTCGTCGTTGGCGGCGCCGGTGACGTTAACCGTCACGAGCTTTGACGCACCCTCGCCATCGGCCGCGATGTTACGCGCCAGGCTCTCGCACACCTCGTGCACGGCAAAGGCCAGCTCGTCAAAGGCGTCAGTGCCCTCGACGACGGCCTCGGCATCCGCGGCGGCAGCGCCAGAAGCCAGCATGATACAGGTGTCGTTGGTCGAGGTATCGGAATCGACCGTCACTTTATTAAAGGTCTGTTTAACGGTCGAGAGCAGTAGGGTATGGAGCGCCGCCGACTCGACGGGGGCATCGGTAGTAATGACCGCGATCATGGTGGCCATATTGGGCATGATCATGCCCGATCCCTTGCACATGCCGCCCACCGTATAGGTATTGCCTGCGTGCCCCGCGGCCTCGCTGCGGTAACACACGGCATACTCCTTGGAATGCGTATCGGTCGTCATGATGGCACGGGCTGCATCGGCGCCGCCATGGGCAGAGAGTGCCTCGTAGGCGGACGGAATTGCCGTCTCAAACGTGTCGATCGGCAGAATCTGTCCGATCACGCCCGTGGAGGCAACTAAAATCTGTTGGGGTTCACAGCCAATGATCTGCGAGGCGATGTTGCACGTCTCGCGCGCACAGGCAAGGCCGGTCTCGCCCGTGGCGGCGTTCGCGTTGCCGGAGTTGATTGAAACACCGGCGATGATGCCATAGCCCTTGTCCGTACCGCCCAGGTTGGCACGGCTCACCTGCACGGGCGCCGCACAAAAGCGGTTAGTCGTAAACACGCCGGCCCCGGGACAGGGTTTATCGGGCACAACGAGCGCGTAATCCAGGCGCGCGGGATTCTTGCGGAATCCGGCATGGATGCCCGCCGCCTTAAAGCCGGCTGCCGCCGTTACGCCGCCCTCTACGGCACGAATCTTGATATCGAACTGCTCAGCATTCATCGTCTTTACGACTCCTTATGTCAAACAAAAAATGGGCATCGGTTGGTGCGCCATGCCAGCCACAATCATGAGACCAGCTTAAAAGTGGCGCCAAACTCGATACCCGACTACCAAATCGTTAATAATCGAATGTGCTACACCGGGCACGCCACTGTGGGCAAGCCTCGTCGCTCGTCAAAACCAAAGACGATGTTGGCGCACTGGACCGCCTGGCCCGCAGCGCCCTTGCACAAATTGTCGATGGCGCCCGTCGCCACCAGCACGCCCGCACGCTTGTTGAGCGCAAGGCCGATCTGGGCGGCATTGGTACCGACAACCGAAGCCGTCTTTGGCTGCTGGCCGGCATCGAGCACGCGCACAAAGGTACGACCGGCGTAGAACTTCTTGTAATGGTCGACGGCATCCTCAAGAGTCAGCGCTTCGAGAGCCTGCGTTGCGAGCGGCAGCGTCACCGTAGAGAGCAGGCCGCGCTTGAGCGGTGCCAGGTGCGGAGTAAAGACGACGCGATCGGTAAGGCCCAGAATTTGCTCGATTTCTGGCGTATGGCGATGTTTTCCTACGCCATAGGCCTCCAGATTCTCGTCCGCGCTGCAAAAATGGGTGCGGGTGTTGCACGACTTACCGGCACCCGTCACGCCACTGATGGCGTCGACGACTACGGGGCCGCTCTGGGCCACCCAGCCCGCACGCACGGCAGGCGCGGCAGCAAGACTCGTTGCGGTGGGATAGCAACCGGCGCAGGCGACCAGTACGGGCTTTCCGTCGGCGTGGTCGGATGCAGCGGTCTCTAAGTCCTGGCAGAACAACTCGGGCAGACCGAAGGCACGTGTCTTGAGCAACTCGGGGCTCGTGTGCTCGGCGGCATACCATGTCTCAAAGACAGACGCGTCGCTCAGACGGTAATCGGCCGAAAGATCAAAGCAAGAGACACCCGATGCAAGCAGAGCGGGCACCTGTGCCATGGCAGCCGTGTGCGGCACGGCGAGAAAAACCGCATCGCAGCTCTTGAGTTCAGGGGCGTCATGCGTGGTGAAAACCAGATCGCTCACGCCAGCAAAGCTCGGATACACCGCGGACAGCAGCTGGCCGGCATCGGCGTTGGACGTAATGGCAACAAGTTCAAACTCGGGATGGCCGAGAACGAGGCGAATAAGCTCGGCGCCGGCATATCCAGCCGCGCCGACGATTCCAACCTTTAAAGACATATCGGACTCCTTGTCTGCGGTCTTATGCGTCATTGCGCATTCCGCAGCCGTCGTTATGAGGTAGATTGAAACTTTAGCACCCGAGAATGCATATTTACGCAAATAATTTGTGTCTTCATGCATTGAAACATACCCGACACATTCGCTTGAAAGAATTGACAAAAAATAAGCGAGCTCTGCATTAGCCGCAGCGCATCATACTGCTGGCCAATGCAGAGCCCACCTTATGCGGAATACCAAACTTAAGGGTCGCCCAGAGCAGCCTAGAGCTCGACCGGAACCCATTCGTCGTGATTGCAGATAAAAGCCTCGGGGTCCTCGACGCTAAAGAAGACGAGCGTGGGATCGTTAGGCCCCTCATAGTGCTCGCTCAAGCGCTCAAGATGCTTCCACCCGGCCTCGCGCATTTCATCCGAAGCCCGGTCGTCCAGACCCGCACGTCCGCGCAGGATCAACCAACCATGGCCCGGCCACCAACTCGTGGCCTCAAAGCGCTGGTTTTGCAGCAGCTCTTGCCACACATCTTTGGTGCGCGCCGTTACAAACCACAGCTTGCCGTCCTGAATCTGCGCAAACGAGAACGGACGCACATGCGGCTGCCCGTCCACGCTCGTCGCTAGGTACCACGCCGGCACCGACGTCAGATACTCCAGCACCGTATTCAATCCGTCCACGTTTCCTCCTGTCATCTGACCAGTCTTTTTGGAATGGGCAGCTAATTTGGAAAATTAAAGCTCGAGGAGCTCTTCGCTGCCGTCGATATCGCAGAACCGCGCGGCGATGTTGCGGACCGAGAAGAACGCAAGACGGCCATCGTTGGCGCTATCGTGTTGCTCGCCAATGCCCACCATGTGCTTAAAGCCCGTCTGGCGCACCTTGTCACTCACGAATGCATCGTCCTCGAGTGCGGCCTCGCCAGTTAACACGATCCAGCACTCCCCCGGCTTCCAGCCCGATACCTCAAACTTGGGATTCTTGCTCAACTCCGCCCACACATCCTTGTCGCGCGACGTGCAAAACCACAGCTTGTCGTTATCGACCATGGCAAACGAAAACGGCCTCACGCGGGGCTGATGCCCGTCGTTTGCATCGGTCGTGGCAAGATACCACGCCGGAATGCGCCTGAGATACGAGCAGACGCGCTCGAGCTGAGCCATGCGATCGATGTCTGTCATAGAGACCCCTTTCTTGCGCTCGAATCGAGCTTAGACGAGTTGAAGATTGATAACGACAACGCATGCCACCAGCAGCGCCATCGCCACCGCGGCCAGTGCATCCCCGCGGCCAAACGTAAGCGCATGCAGACGCGTGCGTCCCCGCTCGCCGTGATAGCAGCGCGCATCCATGGCGGCCGAAAGCGTCTCGGCATGACGGAACACGCCAGCAAACAGCGGAATCGCCACACTGCCGAGCATGCGCACGCCACCGAGCGGACCGCCCGTCACGCGCGCGCCACGGCTTGCCTGTGCATCGGCCGTCTGTTTCATCTCGGTGGCAAATTGTGGCATAAACCGCAGTGCGATACCCATAATCATGCCGAGCTCGTGCGCCGGAAGCCCCACGCGCGCGAATGGTGCGAGCAGGCGCTCAAAACCCGCGGTGAGGTCGAGCGTCGGCGTGGTGAGCGTAATGGCGCTCATGCCGGCCATCATCATCGTCAGGCGACACGCCATAAACGTCGCAGAACGCAGCGAGCCCTCGCTCACCTGCAAAAAGCCAAACTGCCACAAAATGCGGCCACTCTGATCGGAAAACAGGTTGAGCACCGCGACCACCACGACAATCGCCAGCAGTGGTGCCATCGACGATAGGACCCGACGCAACGGAACCCGGGCCGCGACATAGACCAGCACGACAAAAATTGCGACCGGAAGCAGCCCGCGGAAGCTGCCGACGGTGAGCGCAGTGATCAGAAATGCGAAACCTAGGAGCAACTTAGTGCGCGGATCCAGGCGATGCACTGCGCTTTCCCCCGGATAGTAGCTGCCAAATGAGAATGCCTCCATTAGCAGCCCTCCTCTTGCGTGGCCATCTTGAAACCAGACTGACGCGACGCCCTCAAAGGTCCGTCCGCGCAGCCTAGCAGCATGCCGGCCAACTCGTCGGCCAGCGACTCAACCGTATAAAGCTTGTGGCAGCGGAGCGGCACACCGGCTTGCACGAGCGACAATGCCATGCGCTGCGCAGCGGGAACACCCAAGCCGATTGATTTAAGCTCATCCGCATGCGCAAAAACCTGAGCGGGCGTGCCCTCGGCAAACACCGTGCCCTCGTTCATCACAACGATACGGTCGCAGCAATTGGCCAGGTCATCCATGCTGTGCGAAACCATGACAACGGTCAGGCCCTCACGATGGAGCCGATCGATGAGCTCCAGGAAATCCCTGCGCGCAGCCGGATCGAGCCCCGCCATGGGCTCGTCGAGCACCAGGACCTCGGGCTCCATGGCGAGCACGCCGGCAAACGCCACGCGGCGCTGCTGACCGCCCGAAAGCTCAAAGGGGCTCTTGTCGCCTATCGCAGCAAGGTCGAGGCCCACGCGCGCAAGCGATGTTGCGACACGGCGAACAACCTCGTCTTGCGGCAGGCCAAGGTTGCGCGGGCCAAACGCCACGTCCTGCGCCACGGTCTCGGCAAATAGCTGGCGCTCGGGATACTGAAACACCACGCCGACCTTGGCCTTAACCGCGGCGGCGCCTTTCTTGCTTGATAGGTCGAGTCCCAGTGCGCAAACGCTCCCCTCCTGTGGACGAATCAGCCCGTTGAGATGCTGAACCAGCGTTGATTTACCCGAGCCGGTATGACCCGCCAGGCCCAGAAACTCGCCGCGACGCACCGTCAGCGAAACATCACGTAGCGCCCAGGGGCTGTTTGGATCGCTGCCCCAAAGAGCCTGTTTGCCCGATGCGCCCACAGTGGTCGAGCGCTTGCGCCATCGGCGGCGCTCGCGGGCGCTCAGCGTGTAACTATGCGAGAGGTGCGAAATCTCGATGACGGGCTCCGACGCGACCATCCCGCCGGCTGCAGAGGATGCATGGTCAAGCACACGAGAATCGGATGCGGAGGGCCGCCCAGCGACGTCCGCCCCGCTCCGCTCAGCATAAACCTGTGCAATCTCGGCGACCATATCCACCTCACGCACCTGCGCGCAAACGGGTACGCCCTTCGCGCGGAGTGCCCTACCTAGAGAGCACGACGCCGGCATATCCAGGTTGAGCTGGGCAAGTTCGTCCGCCCGCGTCAAGATTTCCTCGGGCGCACCGAGCATGGCAACGCGCCCCGCCCGAAACACCGCGACACGATCGGCCTCGGCGGCCTCTTCCATAAAGTGCGTAATCATCACGATGGTCATGCCGCGATCGTGCAACGCGCGGCAAACCTTCATGAGGCCCTTACGTCCACGCGGATCGAGCATCGAGGAAGCCTCGTCCAATATGAGCACGCGCGGTTCCATGGCGAGCACGCCGGCAAGCGCCACGCGCTGCTTTTGGCCGCCCGAAAGTGCATGGGTCTCGTGGCGCTCAAAGCCCACCAGGCCCACACCCTTCAGCGCCTCGCGTACGCGCTGCGCAATTTGTGCCGATGGCACGCCAAGGTTTTCGGGACCAAACGCAACGTCATCTTCGACAAGCGTTGCCACCAGCTGATCATCGGGATTCTGGAACACCATGCCCGCGGTCGAACGAATGTCGTAGACCAACTCGGGATCTGATGCATCCATGCCGTTGATACGCACCGTTCCTGCATCGGGCTGCAGCAGCGCATTCAGATGCTTGGCAAACGTCGACTTGCCCGACCCATTGCCGCCGAGGATGCAGAGAAACTCGCCATCCTCGATGTTCAGATCGATACCGTCGAGCGCCGGCGTGACACCGTCATAGCTAAAGGAAACGCCTCGACAATCAATCATGCGCGGCCTTTGACCTGGTCCTTTTTAGGCGTGATGAGGTTGGAGACCGCCTTGTACACTGCAAGCGTGAGCACCGAGTTGAGCACGGTCTTGATAAGGTTGAACGGCAGCACGGCAGGAACCATGAGCGGGGCGATCGCATCGACCGAGCCATACCAGAACCATACGCCAATGGTAAGGTTTGCGACCATAGACAGCGCCGTAGCGGTAATGACGCCGAACACCAGGCCAATCACGGCACCCTTATAGGTATGCATCTTCTGGTAGACGATAGCCGCGGGCAGAATGTAGCCCAGCGTGGCAACCAGGTTCATAAGCGCACCGACCCAGTCACCCGTGGTGAGCGCGTGAATAACGATAGCCATAGCGGCAACAGCAGTACCGGCGCCGGGACCATACGCAAACCCGCACACCATCGCCGGCACCAGCGACGGGTCGTAGGTCAAAAACGGCGCCGAAGGAAGGATGGGCAGCTGCACGTACATAAACAGGGCGCCCAAGGCGCACATCAGCGCCATGGTAACGAGCTGTTTGGTGCTCCACCTATTCGTGTTCTCAAAATGGATATGCTGCGACTGTTCAGACATAAGATCACCTGCCTCTTTCATCCGGACTCTAACCGTTGGTACTGGGATCTCACCAGTTCAGCCGGCATGCGAACCAACGCACGCACGGGTCGCGGACTCATCGGCTCGGACGCAGGTACCTCGCCTGCGCCACGGCGCCCCTCTGGCACCGTCCGATTTACCGCCAGTGGGGAATTACACCCCGCCCTGAAACAGCAATTGGAAGTGTAGCACGAGCAGGTATTCGCGCAAGTATGCCAAGGGTAATTTATGGTGGGGATCAGTTGCCGCAACAACCACGTTCCCCACCCATCCCACAGTAACGCGCCTTTCGCGCAAAGCGCGAAACAGCGTCCGGGATACGTATCCCCAACAACCACGTCCTTCTCCGCGAGCCGACTTCAAAGCCGTAAACGCAGGGGATCCGGGGGCGTGACGGGGCTTCTCTCCGGAACATTCCGCAGGACGCAAAGAGGCTCCGCAGCGCGAAGCGCGATGCGGAGCCTCTTTGCATGTCCGAGGACGTTCCGGAGAGAAGCCCCGTCACGCCCCCGGATCCCCGGTGGGAGTTCTAGACCTTGTCGGCCTTAGTACATACCGCCGCCCTGCTGACCAGCGGTAGCAGCAGCGATAGCATCCTCAAGCTGAGTGTTCTTGGGCACATCGGAAACCGTGGCCTCGGTGATGAGGATCAGGCTGGCGACAGAAGCAGCGTTCTGCAGGGTGACGCGGCTGACCTTGACGGGGTCGAGGACGCCCATCTCGATCATGTCGCCCCACTCGCCGCTGGCAGAGTTGAGACCCTGGCCAGCGGGCAGCTCGGCGACCTTGTCGACCACGACAGCGCCCTCAAAGCCAGCGTTCTTGGCAATGGTTGCGACCGGAGCGGTCAGAGCCTTCTTGACGATGTCGACGCCGATCTTCTCCTCGGGGTCGTCGATCTCGACTGCATCAAGCGCAGGCACAGCGTCCATGAAGGCGACGCCGCCGCCAGCGACAATGCCCTCCTCGACAGCAGCGCGGGTTGCCTGCAGGGCGTCCTCGACGCGGTGCTTGATCTCCTTGAGCTCGGACTCGGTGGCAGCGCCGACCTTGATGACGGCAACGCCACCGGAGAGCTTGGCCAGGCGCTCCTGGAGCTTCTCGCGGTCGAAGTCAGAGGTGGTGTTCTCCATCTCGCCCTTGATCTGAGCAATACGGGCGTCGATGGCCTCCTTAGAGCCAGCGCCGCCGACGATGACGGTGTTGTCCTTGGAGATGGTGACGGACTTAGCGGTACCGAGCATATCGGCGGTGATGTCAGCGACCTTCACGCCCAGCTCGTCCAGAGCAGCCTGACCACCGGTGAGGACGGCGATGTCCTCGAGAATGCGCTTGCGGCGATCACCGTAGCCCGGAGCCTTGACGGCGCAGACGTTGAGGGCGCCGCGGATCTTGTTGAGGACGAGGGTGGGCAGAGCCTCGCCGTCGATGTCCTCAGCGATGATGAGCAGGCCACGGCCAGCGCGCTGGACAGCCTCGAGAACAGGCATGATGTCCTGGACGCTGGAGATCTTCTGGTCGGTGATGAGGATGTACGGATCCTTCATCACGGCCTCCATGCGGTCGTTGTCCGTGACGAAGTAAGCGGAGACGTAGCCCTTATCGAACTGCATGCCCTCGACGGTGTCGATGGTGATGTCGAACGTCTGGGAATCCTCGACGGTGATGACGCCGTCCTTGCCCACGACTTCCATGGCCTCGGCGATCTTCTCGCCGACCTCGGGGTCACCGGCGGAGATGGTACCGACGGAAGCAATCTGCTCCTTGGTCTCGACCGGCTTGGCCTGCTTCTTCATCTCGGCGACGGCGGCGTTGACGGCCTTGTCGATGCCGCGACGGATGGCCAGCGGGTTGGCGCCAGCGGCGACGTTGCGAAGACCGTCGTTAACGATGGCCTGAGCGAGCAGGGTTGCGGTGGTGGTGCCGTCACCCACGGTGTCGTTGGTCTTGGTGGCGACCTCCTTCACCAGCTGGGCACCCATGTTCTCAATGTTGTCCTCGAGCTCGATCTCCTTGGCGACGGAAACGCCGTCGTTGGTGATGGTCGGGGCACCGAACGTGCGCTGCAGGGCGACATAGCGACCCTTGGGGCCCATGGTGACGGTAACGGCATCGGCCAGAGTGTTGACGCCCTTGGCGAGCTTAGCGCGGGCATCGGTATTGAACGTAATGTTCTTTGCCATGGTAGGTAATCCTCCAAAAGAAATGTGACTCACGTCGCCGCTTCCGAGTCCTATGCGGCGACCGCGTTCAAAGACGAATCAGAGAGCCTGATGAGACTAGGCCTCGACGACGGCGTAGATGTCGTCGGCGCGCATCAGCAGATACTTCTCGCCGTCGACCTTGACCTCGTTGCCACCGAACTTGCCGTAGATGACAACGTCGCCTTCCTTGACGTCCATGGGGATGCGCTCACCCTTGTCGTTGACCTTGCCAGCGCCAACGGCAACGACGGTGCCGCGCTGCGGCTTCTCCTGAGCGTTGCTGGCGATATACAGACCAGAAGCGGTCTTCTGCTCGGCCTCGTCGGGCTTGACCAGAACACGATCTGCAAGCGGTTTCAAAGACGACATGCTTGTCTCCTCCTTTTTGGGCCGCGTGGTTATGCCACGCGAATTAACCCTATTTGTTTGCGTACGCGTTGAATGGTACCCACGAATGGCGGGTTATACAACATAGAGTCAAAAAATCTTATTTTTTGGCACTTAGATTTTCTGAATGCCGGGGGGATAACTTGTGCGCAGCTCCCGTGTGGCGCCGGAGGGGCGGGGCATAAGGTTTCCTGCTCGGGCAGTCCTGCTCGCACGAAGGCCACATTACGTGACCTTCGGCTCGTGCGGAACTCGCGATAAACCTTATACCCCGCCTCTCCGGCGCCACACGGGAGCCAAGTTAACTAGTTCGGGCCCGGCATTCAGAAACGTCAGTGCAGCAAAATGGCGATGCGGATGGGAACATGGGCATGGCTTTCGCTGCACGCACGGGTCCCCTGGGGAGCACCGTGCATTTTTGGGAGTATTCAGCAGACCAGGATGGCTGTATACGCGCCAGACACATCTTATTGGTCCCAAGGACGCCTTCGACCGGCGATTTGGGTCGGCAGGCAGACCCCATCAGGGCATAAAGGCATGCCTCGTGCCTGCCCGGACGCCAAAATAACGTCAATCCCCATGACATTACCCGACCGCAACGGCGCCGGCAGAGCTCGCAGTGCTGAATACTCCGTTTTTTGCACGGCCCAGGCGGGGGTACATCAGGGCCAGAAAGAACATCCCAACCTTTTTATGCAATCTGTAATGGGAAGTATGCAAACACCATGAGGCAGCATTGCAAATGTCCAATTTGAACGCGCGGGGCAGCAGCGCCTCCACCCCACGCACAAATCCGGCAGAGCAGGGACGCTCATAACGAGTCCCCACCGATATGCAGACGTGGCTCGAGCGCCATCCCAAAATAAGTCGCCCGGGCCGCGTTTAACGACACGGCATGAGCATCAGCGCTCGTAGATTACGTTACCTGCCAGGTAGGTGGCCTGAACGTTGGTGGCTTGCAGCTCTTGGGGGTCAACAGTGAGCGGGTTTTGGTCCAGGACTACCAGGTCAGCATACTTGCCGGGCTCCAAGCTGCCGAGGTTTTGCTCGTCGCCTGCTGCATAGGCGCTGCCCAAGGTGTAGTTGCGCAAAGCCGTTGCCGCGTCGATGCGCTCGCTCGGTAACCAGCCGCCCTCGGGCCAGTGGCTTTTGGGGTCCTGGCGCGTGATAGCCGTGTAGAGCACGTCCATGCTGGTAACGGGCGTGATGGGGCTGTCGGTACCGAAGGCTTGGCGAATGCCGCGCTGTTTATAGGTTGCGAACGGCCACATGATGCGGCTGCGCTCCAAGCCCAAATCGCGCTCCGGTCCACCCGGGTCGAGCGTAATGTGGCAGGGCTGGCTCGAGGCGATCACGTTGAGCTTGCGCAGGCGGTCGATGTCCTCGGGCAGGAGGTTCTCCAGGTGCTCGAGCGTGTTGTGGCCGTGCTGGGGCAGGCCGTACAGACCGGCGGCTTCCTCGAAGATATCCAGCGCGGCATGAATCGCACCGTCGCCGATAACGTGGATGCGCACGGCGCGGCCGCGCTCCGCAGCCGCCAGAACCAGCTTGCGCATGCGCTCGGCGGAAACCGTCAGACGGCCTTGGTCGCCCGGGAAGCGCGGATTGGTATAGGGCTCGGTGAGATATGCCGTATGTTCACTCGACACACCGTCAAAGAACTGCTTAAAGCCCGGCGCCGAAAGCAGTGCGTTGTTCGCGTAACGTGCCTGCAGCTCTTCTAGACGCGACTGGTCATCCAGCAGCGTGGGGAACAGATGGGCACGAATGCCCAGCTTGCCGGCTGTCTGCAGTTTGTCGTAGACGTCGTCGCGGATAAAATCGCAGCCCGGCATGGGCATGAGCGACATGTCGCAGATCGAGGTGATGCCCTGCTCGGCCATGCGCCTCATTTGATCGGCGTAAGCGCTTGCGATGCGATCTTCGCCCAGCCACTCAAGGCAGCGCGGCAACAGCTGCATGGCGGCCGCCTCGTGAGCAATGCCCGTGAGCTCACCGTTTGCGTCCTTGTCGTAGCTGCCGCCCGCTGGCGGCTCGCTATCGCGCGTGACGCCGAGCGCCTCGAGAGCGCGACTGTTGAGCCACAGCGTGTGGCCGTCGCCCGAGTACATAACGCAGGGACGATCGGGAAATACCGCATCGAGCGACGCCTTGGTAGGATGCTCGGGCGGGTCCCAACGGTAGTCGCGCCAGCCCTGCGTCACAACCCAAGCGTCGTCGGGCAGATCCTGGGAAAACTCGAGCACGTGCTGCACCAGCGCCACCTCGGACGTGCCCCCATCCATAAGCATATACGGCGAGGAACCGACCGAGGTATGAAAGAAGTGCAGATGAGCGTCATGGAAACCGGGGCAGACAAACTGCTCGCCGTAGTCGATAACCGGCGTGGCGGCAGGCGCGGCGGCGATCACGTCATCGGGCTTGCCGACTGCGACGATACGGTCGCCTGCGATGGCAATCGCCAGCTCACGGGCGGTATCGATGCCGTCTTGCGAGGTAAAGACGTTCTTAGAGCGGATAATCCGATCGATATGTTGCATGGGCATCCCCATCTCTGGCAGGAAATTCAACACCCCCGAGTGTACTCCACCGCCACAGTTGCAAAACGTCAAGCGGTAAACGGCACCTTTCCCAACCCCAACGGCCCCGCCTGCCCCTTGGGAACGGGGTAGAAATGGTAGATTTCAAGCTTGAAATCCGCATCCAAGGCTGCGTGCACAAGCAATTTGCACCTATCAAGGTTACGGAGGTATCCATTTCTACCATTTCTGCCCCGTCCCCAAGTGGCAGGTGGCATACTGGAAAGAGCCTGTACGATTTTGCGATAAACCAGCAAGGAGCAAATCGACCATGACGAAGACCAAGGCACAGCAGATTATGGCAGCGACCGAGGCCCGCGCGGCTGATGACGTCACCGCAGCCATCCAAGATATCGCCGCCGAGTTTGAGCCCTACATCATCAAGCAGCGCCGGCACTTCCATAAGCACCCGGAGCTGAGCCTCGCCGAAGAGCGCACGACTTCTGACATCGCCAACCAGCTCGACGCCATGAATATCCCCTACGAGCGCCCGCTTAAGACGGGCCTGGTGGCGACCCTTCGCGGCACCGCACCCGACGCCTACCGCGAGGACGGCACGCCGCGCCGCCGCATCCTGCTGCGCGCGGATATCGACGCCCTACCCGTCACCGAACAGACCGGCGAGGAGTTCGCCAGCGTCAACGAGGGCTGCATGCACGCCTGCGGCCACGACTGCCACATTGCCATGATGCTCGGCACGCTGCAGATCCTGCGCCATATGACCGACGACATCCACGGCGAGGTCCGCATCGTCTTCCAACCCAGTGAGGAAAACGGCCAAGGCGCCAAACTCATGATCGGCACGGGTGTGCTCGACGGCGTCGATGGCGCCTACGCCGCACACATCTGGAGTGAGGTCAACGCCGGCACCGTAAGCTGCGAGCCCGGTCCGCGCATGGCCAATACCGACTGGTTCCGCATTGATGTCCGCGGGACCTCGTGCCACGGCGCCATGCCCCAGCGCGGCCACGACGCCGTCATGGTGGCGGCCGAGATCGTCAACGCCCTGCAGACCATCGTTTCGCGCGAGATCAGCCCCTACGAGCCGGCCGTCATTACCGTCGGCGAGCTGCACGGCGGCACCGCGCGCAACGTTATCGCCGGTACCGCCTACCTCGCCGGCACGGTGCGCACCTATGGCGATTCGACGCACGAGGAAATGCCCGAGCTCATGCGCCGCATCGTAGAGCACACTGCGGCGGCCCTGGGCGCCGAGGCTGAACTTACCGACTACACCATCGCCAACTACAAGGTCGAAAACGACGTCGCCTCGAGTGAGCGTTGTCGTCAGGCCGTGGTCAAGTGTCTGGGTGCAGCCGGCGAAGGCCATTATCGCGGCACGCTTTCGGGCGAGGATTTTTCGGAGTACCTGCGCCGTGTACCGGGTGTGCTTGCCTTTGTGGGCACGCGCAACCCCAAGATTGGCGCCACGTACGCCCAGCACTCCTGCTTCTATAAGATCGACGAGAGCGTGCTCGCCAAGGGCTCCATGGTGGCCGCTCAGTATGCCATCGACTTTTTGGCCGAGCCCACGCAAGAGGAGCTCGACGGCCCCGCTATCGCCGCGGTTGCCGAGACCAATCCCGATCTGGCAGCCAAGCTACGCTCTGCCAAGGCAACGGCCGCCGAGGCCCGCGACGCCATGCACGACGCCCGCACCGCCCGCCATGCCGCCATCAAGGGCATCCACGAAGCTCGCACCGCCGCTCGTCACGAGGAGAAGCACAACGAGTAGTCGAATCGCGACCATCTCGCAGCCGTAGCCACATCGCGATGTCAAAGCGGGGGCGGACGTTTCGACACGTCCGCCCCCGCTCATTCGTCAAGCACTATTTCTACCATTTCCACCCCGTCCCCAAATGGCAGGTGACAGGGCTACTCGTCTTGCGGGTCCTCGTCGGAGCTTGGCGCGGGCTCCGTCGTGGGCTCGGGCTCCGTCGTGGGCTCGGGCTCCGTCGTGGGCTCGGACTCCGGCGCAGATCCCGGGACAGACTCAGGCTCGGGCTCAGGTGCGACATCCGGAGCGCTGTAACCCGAAGGAGCGGACTTCTTCTCGAAGGGCAATACAAACGTCAGGACGTCGTCCTTATCCTCGTCGGCCCACTCGCTTGCATAACGTGCGACCCAATAGCCAACGGCACGGTGCTTGAGCATCTTGCCAAAGACCGTTAGAAATACGGTGACGAAAGCGATCAGCACCAGGAACAGTACGAGTGCGATGCCACCGCCGGCAACAATTGCCTCAATACCCGTAGGACGATAGTAATAGCTATACATACCGACAGAGGCAATGGCGCCAAAGACCGCCGTCAAGATCCATGTGACAACGTTGGCGACCAGGCCCGTCAAAAACTCGGGAAGGAATGAAGCGCAGAACAGCTTGGTCTTATTGTTCTTAAAGGCCGCCCAGACCTTGTCGAGCGAAAACGCGCTCTCGACGCGACCGGTCACCGCAAAGTGCATCACGGCGATATCGGCGAACATCTTAAAGAAGACTCCCAGGACCGCCGTGGCAATCATAGCCAGGACAAGCAGGCCAAGCGAGCCAAACAGCGCAGCCTCGAGCGCATAAGAGCCGTAATGCGAATACGAGCCCGCCGCGCCAATTACCACGCTCTCCACCAGCGAAAGCACTACGCCAATAACGGGAATGGCAGCGATAATCTCGAGCACGACCGAAATAACACTCGAAAAGACCCCGAGGCCAAACGATGTGGAACGCATCAACGGACGATCCATGCCGTCATCGATCTTAAGCGACAGGTCGCGACCCCACTCGATGCCAAAGCCCGAACCGCACACACTCGCCACGCAGGCGGCCAAAAAGCCGATGGCAGCTGCAATACCGCCGATAACGGGAATGAACAGCACGAGCACCGACACGACACAGATAAGCGCCGGCAAAAAAGCAATCTGGCACACGCGCTGCAGCACGCCCGGAGTCTTGGTCATGTCTTGGAACGCCTGAGCCACACAGCCCTTTGGCGCATTCGCCACGGGCGGTTGCGGAACAAACTGCTGGGGCTGAGACTGTCCCTGGGGAGCGGGGCCGGCGGCCTTGACCTCGGTATTTGGGGCACCGCACACGCCGCAGAACTTGTCGTTATCGCCCATGGGGGCGCCACACTGCGAACAGAACATCGAAATCATCCCTTCGTATCTAGAGTGAACCACCTGGATCGCAAACGACGTCTTTGGCAACATTATCGCGCAATGTGGGGACAAATACCCCAAGATGACCGATTTGAAACGTTGGCGGCTTTATTCAATGGTTCGAAGGGTATATCCGCGCTAGTTCGTGCCGCGGAAGCCCTTGCCCACGATCTCGGAGCTGTCAACGATCGTGATAAACGCATCTGGATCGATATCGCGGGTATAGCGGCGCAGTTGCACTGCTTCGCGACGGCTCAGCACGCTCATGATCACCGTCACGCAATTGCCCGAGAAGGCACCGTAGCCGCGGCTGATCGTTGCCGTGCGGTTGAGATGCTTGACGATAAACTCCTCGACTTTGCGTGGCTCGGCGCAAATAATCGTACAGACCTTGCGCAAGTGAATGCTCTCGATGGCCTTGTCGACCACAAGCGTCTTGGCAAACAGGCCGAGCACGCAGTACAGGCCAACGCGCGGACCGTACAAAAAGGCCGCGATGGTCACGATGCCGATATCGACCAGTAGCAAGGCGCGTCCGATCTCGAGCGTCGTGCGACGCTTGAGGATCATGGCAAGGATATCGGTGCCGCCCGTTGAGGCGCCAATGTCAAAGACAATGGCACTGCCCAGCGCCGGCAAAATCACGGCAAAGCACAGGTCGAGCCACATATCGCCCGTCATCGAAACATCCGTCGGAATGTAGAGCTCAAACAGCGAGACGTAGGCCGAAAGCGCAAACGAGGCAAAAACGCTCCAAAGGATTGCCTTGCGCTCCAAAAAGATAAAGCCCAAGACGACGAGAACCGCGTTGATAATCCACATAAAGACGCCGACGGGCAGAGTCGGGAACAGCGTGGAAAGAATGACCGACACGCCCGAGGTTCCGCCAAAAGCAAAATGATTAGGGGTTTTAAACGCAACGATGGCGAACGCCGTGAGGATCAGGCCCAGATTGAGCTCGGCGAAAAAGCGCGGGAAGCCCGGCTCCTGGCTGCGCTTGCGGCCGGCGCGCTCGCCACGTTCGATATCCTCGCGACCGACAACGCGCTCCATCGGCACCACGGGAGGACGATGCACCTCCTCGGCGGCACGCGACGCCGCCTCTGCCGCAGCGGCCTCAATCGCCCATGCCTTGCTTTCTGTTTCGTGCTCGTCAGCCATTACGGCAACCCCTCGTTAACGATTTGGAAACAATGCGCCCATTAGGGTAACGCGGAGCGCGAAGATTGCAACCCCTAGTTAGACGAGCGGTATGACTACATCGAGGGCATATAGAAAACGGTCGACCGCACTTTTGCTTGCGCGGTCGACCGTTTAGCGTTTTCGCAGGTAAAACCTATCGAAACAAACCTGTCCCTATTTGGTAGGTTACTCGTGCTGGCTGGTGCGGTGCTCGTACTCCTCGGGGGTGATGACATCCTCGATGCGCAGGTTGACGCCTGCCACCTCAAGGCCGGTCATCGCGGCCAGACGCTCGGTCACGCGCGCCTTAACGTCGTCGAAAATCGCGGGTGCGTAGGCGCCGTACTCGATAATGACGGAAATGTTGACGACCACGCGGTTGTCATCGGTGACCTCGACCGTCACGCCCTTGGTCAGGTTCTCGGCACCAAACTGCTCCTGCACAAAGTGCATAAGGTTGCCCTTCATGCCCAGGACGTGCGGCACCTCGCGGGTGGCCATGGCAACGATCTTCTCGATCACACCGTTGGAATAGGTCAGCGAATCCTCGGACTCGTCCGCTTCCTCATCATCCTCGTCCGCATCGTCGGCGGGCTCGGCCTCGACGAGCGCCCCGTCCTCGAGCGTTACATCCTCAGCCTCGGCGGCGACGGTCTCGTCTGCCTCGAGCTCGGTATCGGCCACATCGACCTTCGTGTTAAAAGCCATGGTTCCTCCTTATGCCCACCGCACACGCGGCGGTCGAATACATACTAGCGGCCGCTAAACAGACGGCCGAAGAAGTTGACGATCCCGTTCTCGCCGTCACGGATCTGGCCAATCACGGCGCCGATCAGCACAAAGAATGCGATGACGAGTGTGTCCCATAGGCCGAGCGTGAGCACCAGCACGGCGAGCACAAAACCAGCGACGGCCCCGAGCGTGGTGTTGGGATGACGGACGGCATAGCTCCAGATGGCCGCCCCCGTACCCTTGATGAGACCCATGGCCTCGTCAAAGTCGTTGGCGGCGCTGTCGTGCTGCTCGCCGGCCTCGGGGGTGGTGTCGGCGGACTCGCCTGCCGGCGTAGCGTTCTGGTCGATCGTCAAGCGCGGGGTGCGGACGGTCTTGTCTTGATTGGTATCACTCACCGGAAACCTCCACGGTCTGGACGGTAGTCTTGGACGGCAAAAAACGGACGCGCGCGGTCGTGCCCGGCGTGCCGAGCATGGTGTCGCAGGCCTCCTCGATACGTTGCTGCATCGCGGTTGCAAGGGAGGCCACGTCCCGGTCATCGAGCGCGATGGCGTCGACCTTAAAACGGACGAGCGATTCGTCGGAACCCTGCACGCGCGCCTCGACATGCTCGACCATCACACGGTCGTCGCGCTCTGCCGCAGCGCGAGCGCACGAGGAAAGCGCTGCGAGGGTGACCTCGATGTTGCGCTCCCCCGCCGGATGCACGCAGGACGGCTCGCGACGCGCTAACATCAGGCGGAAAAACCCGATGAGCACGCCAAGTGCCACGATGGCGGCGCACACCGTAACGACGACGCGAGGCATGGTGTCACGCAACAGCAGCATAAAGCGATACGTATACGGTCCCCAGAACTGGCAGACAAGCGTGCCCAGCGCCACGATGGCGGCGGCAAGGTACACGGTTGCTAGGGCTCGTTTGAGTACGCGCACGCGCGCTCCCTTCAGGTTTCGGTCCGCAGAATGCAAAACGATTCGCATCATTATAAAAGAGCCGGGTCCGGTGCCATACGCACGCGGATCCGGCTCATCTATTCCACGAGGCTTGTATGCTCGCTTCATTATGCCCAGATATGCACGGCTTAACCCGTGCAGGCGCTACTCCTCCTCGAGGGCAGCGATGACCTCGTCGGTCATGTCCATGGTGCTGTAAACATCCTGAACGTCGTCGAGCTCCTCGAGACGGTCGATGAGGCGCTGGACCTTCTTGGCATCGGCGCCGGAGACCTCGGTCGGGGTGGTCGGAACCATGGTGGTCTCGGAGCCCTTGACCTGGATGCCCTGCTCCTCGAGCGCCTTGGAAACAGCCATGACGTCGTTGGCGGCGGTCCAAACGATCCACTCCTCGCCGGCGTCCTCGTAGTCGTCGCCACCGGCCTCGGCGATAGCCATCATGAACTCTTCCTCGTCACCGGCAGCACCGTTGGCGATCATGGTCTCCTTCTTGGCGTTCTCGTCCAGGATCTCCTTGGCGACGACGATCTGGCCCTTGCGCTCAAACTGGAAGGCGACGGAGCCGGAGGTGCCCAGGTTGCCGCCAGCGTGGGAGAAGGCGGAACGGACATCGGCGGCGGTACGGTTGCGGTTATCGGTCAGGCAGTCGACGTAGACGGCAACGCCGGCGGGACCATAGCCCTCGTACACGATGTTCTCGTAGACGGCGGCATCGGCACCCGAACCGAAGGCCTTGTCGATAGCGGACTTGATCTTGTCCTTGGGCATGGACTGAGCCTTGGCCTTGGCAACGGCGGCGGCGAGGCTGGCGTTGTTCTCGGGCAGCGGGTCGCCGCCGAGACGGGCGGCAACGGTGATGTTGCGGCTCAGCTTGGAGAAGAGGGCGGAACGCTTGGCGTCCTGCGCGCCCTTACGATGCTTGGTTGTGGCCCACTTAGAGTGTCCGGACATACGTGTCTCCTATCGGTTTCGACCTAAAGCCCAGCGCAGATGCTCGGGCAATATAAACAAACGTCGTTATGATATACCTACTGGCCTGCGAGATAAACCCCAAAATGAAGGCGTCGTGATGATGCAGCCCCTTGGTGCAAAGTAACCTGTCCCCTTTGCACCAAGTTAGAACCAGAGGAGGTCGCTGCGGGTAATGGTGGCGCCGATGGCGAAGGGCATGCAGGCGATGACTGGATACAGGTAGCGCATGTAGGTCGAGCCGTTGCAGGGACCGATCAGGCACACGGCGAGCACGCCCAGCAGCGGCACCCAAATGGCCAGCCCGCGCCACGAATGACGACGTAGCAGATAGACCACCACAGCGATCATGATCCACACATAGGTGGCCGAGCTCATGGTGAGCGAGATAAACGGGATGCGTTGTACTGCCACGCGATACAGGTTGATCAGGTGGTCGCACCAGCGCACAACCTTGCTATCGACCGGATGGAAGTCGAAGTACTTGAGGTTATCGGGCTTCGCCATGATCTCGGCACTGCGCGCCGTGCTGTAGACCCACGCATCGCGGGCACTCGGATAAAAGTAGCCGTAGTAGTTATTGATGAGCGCCGAGATATAGCACTCGGGATCCTTTTTGAACATCTGGGCCCACACCTCAAAATAGGCCTTGATGTCCTCCTGTGAGGCGTACTCGTTAAAACAGTTTTTTACGGCATCCGACTTGTCGGGGTTGTAACGGCGGCCCAGATTCTCGTACTTAAGCACCCGATCGATCGCAGCGCGTTCCTTATCGGTCACCAGACCGTCGCAGGGAGCTTCCTCAATCGTGCCGTCGTCTTTGACCTTGGGGTTAACGCCCGAATTAAGGCCGTCGTGCTTTTGGACGAAGCGCGCCGTCTGTTGAAACGGAATCGAGAGGATCTCGCGCTTGGAACCCGGCGTGATATCGTGCTCGGGCATAAAGACCTTGGTAAAGTACATGTTGGAGGCAAGGCAGAGCACGAGCACCGCGAGAACGCCGGCCCAGCGGAAGCGCGGCGTGGCGCATGAGGGTGCGACGCCAGACTGTTTGACCACGCGACGGGCCACATGCGCGTCCCAGGCGCAAAACGCCGCCGCAATCACGCAGGCCGCCAACGGAAAGACCAGGCCGCCATTGCGCAAAAACGTGGAACCCATGGCGCCCAGCACGAGCAACAGCCAGTCGTGGCGCGCAAAGAGCACAGGCGTGCGCTCGCCCGCGCGCTCGGCATTGACATCGCGACGGGGCAGGCCACATGCCACGAGCTTGACGGTCTGAACGAGCAGTACCAGAAACGCATCGGCAAACAGTACGTCTTTGGTCAGCAGCGCCGCGTAGTTGGAGAACATCGGCATAAACGCAAAGAACAGCAAGATGACGCCGCGGACCGGCAGGCTCACGCCCAGCTTGCGCAGCGACGATATGGAATAGGCCACGCAGGCGGCCGTGATGACAAATTGGGCGCAGGTGTAGATGGCAAGACCCGCATTGGCGCTATTGAATAGCGAAAGCCCCAGTTGCACACACGAGCCGATGATGGCCGTGTGCACCACCGGATGATGGCCGTTGAGTAGCACGTTGGGGTTAAGCAGGCGCAGGTAGTCGCTCGTGCCATTGGGGTAGTTGAACCATTGGCGAATCTGCGCGCCCGTATCTCCCATAAAGAGGCCGGGCAGCGAGGCGATAAGCGTGGGCGCCCAGACAATCATGAGCACAAGAAACGGCCCAACAAAAGGATGGACCGAGAGCACGGCGTGGGTAACACGCCACACGCGGCCAAAATGCGCCTCCGAAAACGGAATGCGGCGAGAACTCAACCAATCCAAAAACTCAAAAGCCAGATAGAAGGACACAATCGCCAGAAGCATCCAGCCCGCGCCGCCAATCCAGGCGCAGATAACGCGCGCCTTGTCGCCCAGCACAATCTCGGCCGAATCGGTGAGGTCGTAACTGCGGCCGAACACCATGCAGACGGCAAAGAACAGCGACGGCAGCACGACCGAGGGGCGCCAAGCGTCACCGCGGCCAAAGAACACATAGCGAAACGGCAGCGTGAGTAGGCAGGCCAGCGCGAGCAGCATCACAGCGTCGGTATGGCCGGCAAATGAGAGGAGTACCTCGTAGCACACGTAAAGCATGCCCGTCGCCTTTGGATCGATCGCCAGGACCGCGTTGCTCGACACCGGGGCGGGATCGATGGAAAACGCCGTGGT
Source organism: Collinsella sp. LCP19S3_B11 (assembly GCF_052121915.1). NCBI lineage: Bacteria > Bacillati > Actinomycetota > Coriobacteriia > Coriobacteriales > Coriobacteriaceae > Collinsella > Collinsella sp. LCP19S3_B11. Next base: position 44,088 of record NZ_JBQKDI010000010.1, on the reverse strand, counting down.
CGCCAGCAGGGCGAGCAAAAATGCGACGAGCGTCTGCTTGGCGGGATAGCGCTTAAACCAAACGATGCGGGCGGCGTCGCGCGCAGCCGTTGTGGAGAGATCGGAATCCTTCACAGTCCGAAAAGCCTTTCTAGAAACCTGCCAAAAAGGGACAGGTTTATTTTGGCAGGTTTTATCTGGGGAAACGTTACGGTTCTGTCATCGTTGCCTGGAAAAACCGCCACAAAGGCGCCTGTTCCCCTTTGTGGTGTATGTGGTGGTTAGGCGTCGAGATAGATGCGCTGGGGACGGTTGCGACGGAGGGCAAAAATGATGAGCGCCAGGCCCGCAATCACGAGCGGCAAACTCAGCAGCTGGCCCATGGTGATGACGCCGCCCAGCAGATAGCCCAGCTGGGCATCGGGCACGCGCACGAACTCAACGAAAAAGCGGACGATGCCGTAACCCATCACAAACACACCCATAAACGCACCCTGGGGCAGCAGCGGTTTTTTGCGGCTGAGCACCTGCAGAATGCAAAAGAGCACAATGCCCTCGAGAAATGCCTCGTAGAGCTGGGATGGATGGCGCGGCATATCGCCCGCGGTGCCGCCAAAGATCACGCCCCAGGGCAAATCGGTCGGCTTGCCCCACAGCTCGCCGTTGACAAAGTTGGCGCAGCGCCCCAGGCACAGGGCCAGCGGAGCACCGATAACGGCAAGGTCGGCGATGGTCCAGGCGTCGAGCTTGTACATACGGCACACGAGCACGCCGCCGATGATGCCGCCCACCAGGCCGCCATGGAAACTCATGCCGCCTTCGTTGGTGGCAAAGATCTCGAGCGGATGCGCCCAGTAGTAGCCGTCACCGTAAAAGATGACGTAGAACAGACGGGCGCCAATGATGAGGCCAAAGACCACACCAACCACGACACTCATCAGGTCGTCGACCGTAATGTCAAAACCCCAACGACGCTGCGTGCGGTACATGACGACCGCCGTGAGCAGAGCTCCGACCACATAGGCCAAGCCGTACCAGTAGATGGTGATGGGCCCCGCCGAAATGGCGACAGGATCAAGCATATGGTAGAGGTCGTTGAGCATATCGGTCCCCCTGCTCCCTACATACAAATGCGGCCGCGGGCCTTTCGCTCGCAGCCGCACATTTGGGCATGACGTCTATGCGGAGCACATCGCCCGCAGCTTTCGCTTCTCAGAACGGCGCATACTCGTCGTACAGATCCTCGGCCTCGCCGGAGGCATTGACCTGCTCGACACGCGTAACGCCGGGCACGTGCTCCTTGAGGATACGCTCGACGCCCATGGAAAGCGTCAGAGCGCTCATGGGGCAACCGGCGCAGGCGCCCTGAAGCTCCAGCTTGACGACGCCCTCGTCATCAACGCCCATATACTCCATGTCGCCGCCGTCGGCCTGCAGGTTGGGGCGAATCTCTTCAAGAACCTTCTTAAGCAGCTCTTCGTTAACAGCCACAGGGGCTCCTTTCTCACAATAACGCGGGCGCGCCCGCGGACAGAGCTATGTTACTACAGCCATGTACCCGCTCGCGAGCCGTCCATGCGCGCGGACACGACTTTCACGAGCAGTTAATTTGACAGTCAATTTGGAACGGGGCTTAATTAGCCGCTTTTGCCAACGCCCGGCGCTCGTACACGCTGCCGCTACTGCTGCGTTTGTTCCCCGGTACCAATGTGGACATCGACGATAACCTGGCGGAAGCTAATGCCACAGGAGTCGAGAATGCGGCGACTGATGCGGCCGTCGTCGGTGTCGGCGTACTTATTGTCCAGATAGACAACCTCGCCCACACCTACCTGCGCCAGGATTTTGGCACAGTCGTGGCACGGGAACAGCGTGACGTAGACCGTGGAACCCTCAAGGTCCTTGAGCGAGCCGCGGTAGTTGAGCACGGCGTTGGCCTCGGCATGAACTACGTAGTTATGCTTGTCCTGCAGCGGGTCATCGCTCGTGCCCCACGGGAAAAAGTCGTCGTTGAGCGCCGAGGGCGTACCGTTGTAGCCCACCGAAAGAATGCGGTGGTTGGTGCTGGCGATGCACGCGCCCACCTGCGTATTGGGATCCTTGCTGCGGCGCTGCGCGGCGATGGCCACGCTCATAAAGAACTCGTCCCAGCTAATAACGTCGCGGCGCTTGCCCGACGCGGTTTGATGAAGATCGTCCGACATGGCAGACACCTCCGAAATCGAAATAGTTTGGCCCATTGTAGCAGGTGAAAGGTGGGGCTGTTTCCTCCCGGCGCCGACGTTCTTGGCTTTATGCGCGGCGAGGCTTTTGGTTGATGCGGTACAGCTCGGCGAGACCCCGCAGCGTCAGCGCGTCGTCTACCGTCAGGCTGTGGCCGACCAACGCCGCGAGCGCCTCGGCATCGTCGCCGGTGATGACAATGGGCACGCTGCCCTCGCCTGCCGCCTTGGTCGAGCGCATCTCGGCAAGCACCATGTCGAGCATGCCGTCGATACGGGCAACCTCGCCCAAGACCACGCCCGAGCGCATGGCCTCGCGCGTGTTGCGACCGATCACATGCGTGGGTGCCGAGGGCTCGACTTGCGGCAGGCGCGCCGCAGCGGCCGAGAGCGAGCGAGCGCCGAGCGCCAGCCCCGGCGCGATAACACCGCCGACAAAGGTTCCGCGTGCATCGATGACCTCGATATTGGTCGTAGTGCCCAGGTCGATCACGATGCACGGAGAGCCGTAGACGGCACGGGCCGCCACGGCGTCGGCGATGCGATCGGGACCGATCTCGGCCGGGTCGTCGTAGTGCACGGGCATGCCGGTCTTAAGTCCCGGCCCCACGGTGAGCACGCGCCCCGTGCAGGTACGGGAAAGTGCCGCCTTCCACGGGCGCTCGAGCGCCGGCACCACGCAGCTCAGCACTGCTGCCGCGGGAACGAGCACACCAGGCATGCCCGCATCGGCTGCCAGTGCGCCCATGACCCGCGCGAGCCTCATGCGCGCCTCATCGGCCGTAATGCTCGGCGGCGTCGTGATCTCGCACGTCGCAAGCGGGCATTCCTGCGCCGCGGCCGAATCCTCGGCAAACAGACCAAAGCGAATGAACGTGTTGCCCACGTCGACCGTCAATATATATGCGCACCCATTAAGCATCGCCGGCGCTCCTTTCGTCTGCCCAGCAGTATATCGCCTACCCGAACCAGCCATCCCAGGTAGTCATTTTGGGACGGGGCTATTTTAGCTACCCCAATATGTCGGTTGATATTTGCCCCAATCCCAGATAATTCGTCGACTGTCAAAGGGTAGCTAAAATAGCCCCGTCCCAAAATGACTACCTTGCCGCTATACTGATGCGCGGTCGTGCGCGAGCTCACGCGGCGGCCCTTGGTAACCCGACTTCCCGCGCCGTATCCGTAGCGGCGCTTGCGGGGGAAGCGGATATACGCAAAGGAGTTCTATATGGGCAATCCCTCGAACCGCACCTCTATGCGCGGTCAACTCACGCTGCGCGGCGTCGTCATCGGCGTCCTTGGCTGCGTGATTATCACGGCAAGCTCGGCCTACACGGCCCTCAAGATGGGCGCCCTCCCCTGGCCGATCATTTTCGCTGCCGTCATCTCGTTGTTCTTCCTTAAGCTCATGGGCAATGCCAGCCTCAACGAGGCCAACGTTACCCACACCATCATGTCCGCGGGTGCCATGGTCGCCGGCGGCCTGGCGTTTACCATCCCGGGCGCCTGGATGCTGGGCTATGCCGACCAGATCAGCTGGCTCGACATGTTTATCGTGGCGCTCGCCGGCACCATCTTGGGCCTTCTGGCAACGGCGCTCATCCACCGTCACTTTATCGTGGACGCCGCGCTGGAGTTTCCCACCGGCAACGCCGCAGCCCAGACCCTGCGTGCTACCGAGGCCGGTGGCAAGACCGGCAAGCAGCTCTTTGGCTCCATGGCCATCGCAGGCATCTATAGCGTGCTGCGCGACGCCCTGGGCGTGGTGCCCAGCATGCTGTGCACGCTCAATATCCCCGGCGTGACCTTTGCCATCTACAACTCGCCCATGTTGCTGTCCATCGGCTTTTTGGTGGGCTTTGCCCCCGTCGCCTTCTGGTTTGCCGGCGCGCTGCTGGGCAACTTTGGCATTATCGTCGGCGGCACCGCTGCCGGCCTGTTCGATATTGTGACCGCGCAGGGTATCGTCAAGTCCTTAGGTATGGGCCTTATGATGGGCTTTGGCGTCGCCGTCGTCCTTAAAGACATCCTGCCGCAGGTCGCCGGTATCGTTCGCGGTCTTGCCGCCGACAGCTCCACCGACACCGACGAGCAGTCGCTCATCTCGGGCTCGCTTAAGCTCGACGCCGGCATCATCGGCCTGGGCACCGCCGCCATCGCCGTGATCATCGCCGTCGCGCTCGACCTTGGCCCCGTCCCAGCCGTCATCGTCACGCTGTTCACCTTTGTCACCACCATCATGAGTGCGCAGAGCTGCGGTCAGACGGGTATCGACCCCATGGAGATCTTTGGCCTCATCGTCATGCTCATCGTAGCGGCCTTCGCGCAGCTTGCGCAGGTCAAACTGTTCTTTATCGCCGGCATCGTGGCCGTGGCGTGCGGCCTTGCGGGCGACGTCATGAACGACTTTAAGGCCGGCGCCGTGCTGGGCACCAACCCGCGCGCACAGTGGATCGGCCAGGCCATCGGCGGCATCGTGGGCGCACTGGTCGCTGCCGCCGTCATAGTCGCGCTCGTCACCGCCTATGGTCCGGACGCCTTTGGTCCCGACAAGAGCTTTGTGGCCGCGCAGGCAAGCGTAGTCGCCACCATGGTCTCGGGCATCCCGAGCGTGCCGTGGTTCGCAGGCGGTTTTATCGCCGGCATCGTCATGTATTGGCTCGGCATTCCGGCCATGATGATCGGTCTGGGTGTGTACCTGCCGTTCTACATGTCGCTCACGGCCTTCTTGGGCTCCTGCGTCAAGCTCGCCTACGACAAGTGGGCCGCACACCGCGACGCCGGTGCCGGTCTTTCGGACAAAGAGAAGGCTGCCAAGGATGCTGCCTTCCAGGAGCAGGGCCTGGTCGTCGCCAGCGGCCTGTTGGGAGGCGAGTCTGTCGTTGGCGTTATCCTGGCGTTTGTCTCCGTCGGCCTGAGTCTGCTGGGCTAAACCCAACAACAACGTACCCGTACAGAGCGCAGGGTCGGAGACCATCCGGCCCCGCGCTCTGTATCTGTCGAAACACTCGGCCGCAACCGCATTTGACGTCCCCCTTACCTGCTCGTCTAAGTTTCACGTCAAGATGGCTGCCCCGCCCGCCACGGTGTAGAGTACATGCTGCGAGCGCACCCGCGTTCCTGCGGCAATACGAGGTGGACATGGAACTCGACAAACAACAGATCAAGCGACTACGCAAACGCCATCACCGGCGCCACGGCATTCGACCTGCCCATAGTGAGGCCCTGGAGAACACCGGCCGCTTCCTAAAGCGCGCATTCAACATTCGCGAGGGTCGCGCACCCTATCACGTGATTCGCAAGCGCTTTGTAAACGGGGCGCGGCTGACCGGCTCGCACTTATGCATCCTCATCATCGCCATGCTCATCGCGAGCATCGGCCTCGATATCGACTCGGACATTGCCATCGTGGGCGCCATGCTCATCTGCCCACTCATGGGGTCGGTCCTTGCCATGGCATATGGCATCGCCACGCTCGACCGCGAGATTGCCGTCGAGGCCGTCGCCGGCCTCGCGCTACAGATGGCCTTTTGTCTGATCACGTCTACGCTGTATTTTAAGCTCTCGCCCCTTGGCACCACCACGGCCGCCATCATCGACAACTCGACGCCCACTGTGTGGGACCTTGCCGTCGCGCTCGCGGGCGGCTTTGCGGGCGGGCTGGGCAACTCGCGTGACCAGGAACCTGCCACGCTTATCGCCGGCGTGGCCGTGGCGACCGCGCTCATGCCTCCCCTGTGCGCGGCGGGCTATGGCATCGCCATTGCAAGCGGGTCGCTTTTTCTCTCGGCGCTTTATGAGTTTGGCATCAACGTGGTCTTTATCGCACTGGCTGCCGAAGCCGTGCTGCTTCTTTTGCGCGTGCCGCTCAAGCGCGACCTGAACGGCGACGGTATTGTGACTGCTGAAGAAAACGCCGAGGTCAACGAGCTATCGCGCAAGGTGCGCCGCCGCATCATCGTGGGCACGGTGATCTTTGCCATCCCCTGCATTATTATGACGGCGGGGTCTATTGGCTCGGCGCAGGCCGGCGTGCAAGACGGCTACGGCGTCACTGAAACCACGCGCGAACTTGCGGCGGTGCTGCCGGGCTTTAAGGATTACACCGTCGCCGTCGAGACCTCGGCCGCCGAAGGCGACAAGGAGGGCGTTGTCGAGCGCCAGACTGTCGCTCGCGTAACGACAAGCGAGACGCTCGGGGCGCACGACCGCCGTGTTGCCCGCAAGCTCATCGACCTCAACGTACCCGAACTCGATCGCGTGGAGTTTGACGTGAAGTGATGCGGAACGTGAGGTAGGCCCGGTATGAGCGCGCGCAGCCGCGGGGCACAGCCAAGCGCAGCGCTACAGCTCGTACTTGTACACGCGGTAGATGTACTTCTCGGCTTCCATCTCGTACGTGGCAATGGGCAGTCCATAGCGATCGTACTCGGCAAAGGTCTTGGCTATGCCCGATGCCACGAGCATGCTATTCGAATCGCCGACGCGCTGCGCACTACTTACGTAACCTGAGAACGGCACTGCGATCTGGTCCACAAGCTCGTAGGTGCGCGCGGTCTCGTCCATCGTAAAAATGCGCCCAAACGAATGCGTTCCTTTGCTGTAGTCGGTCACTACCGCAGCGCCCAGCTGGCCCCAGTCGAACTTGGGATAGCTCTCGGCAACACCAAAGTTGTTGTCGTATAGCAGCACCTGGTAGCGGCCAGTCGCGGTCGTCTCGTCGTTTGGCAGATAGGTCACACTATGCTGGCCTGCGTTGAGCGAAAAATCGCCTTGAGCCTGCAGCAACTTGTCCTCAAAGCCCGAGCCGGCCCAAAACTCTGGCGAGCCCATAAGCCAATCGACCGTAGGCGTACCGTAGATATCCGTGAGCTTGATGACCGTTGAGGTCTCGCGCGAGCTGAGCAAAACGGTGCCGCCGCCGAGCCACTGGATCGTGTTGATGTGAATCCAATCCAGGTCGCCGTCCGAGGCAACCTTGGCACTTGCCTTGAGGTCGGGGAATATATCGCCCAGGTCCACGACGAGAGAAACGTCACCTGTTGTTATGTCGACCTTAATGATGAGGTCCTCTACATTAACGCGATCGTCCTTATCTTTTTTGGCAGCCGCGCGATCGACGTCCAAATCGGCTTCGGAGCCGGCGTGACTCGCCAGCACCAGCAGGTTGCCATCGTCATCGAAAGCGTAGTCGTGGTGTAGCTCGTAGTCGCCCGTGCTCCAGACGTTTACCACCTGGCCGATGGCGTTGATCTGGGCCATCTTGGTAGTCGAGACGCTCATGATCATGCTGCCGTCGCCCGGGAACAGCAGGCGGTGGCTGCGGTAGCCGACAATCGGCACCTCGCCGCGAATCTGGCCGTCGTTGTCGTAGAGGTACATAAAGTCGAGCTTGGACGAGTCGTTGCCCAAGATGGTAAAGAGACCATCGGCAAGCGGCGTATTGGACTCCCCCGACGTGACGGCGAGCTGCTCTTCTTCCTCGCCTTTGAGAGCCGGCGTCTTGACCGTGAACGTCGAGGTGCGGCTGATACCATCTTGTGCCGTGCAAGTGATGGTTACCGTGTTTTTGTGGTTGGGAATGAGGCCGATGACCTTGAACTCGTGTTCCGTGGCCGGCGCGTCGCCGCCGTGGGGCGTATGGGAAAACGCGGCGACCTTGGGCGCGTCACCAGTCTTTTTGCGACCGGCGACCTTGTAGGAGACGGTTACGGAATCCGTTGTCGCAAAGCGAACGTAGCAGCTCAGGGTATCGGTGCCAAAGGGATCCTGCGCGATAAACGGAGTGGTCTCGTTGTAGCCGCCGTCAGCGTACTCGGCATCGAGCCGCTCCTTGATGGCCGCCTGCTTCTCGACGTCGTAGGTCGCGACAATCTGCTTGTGGAGTTTCTTTTGCTCGTCAGTGAGCTCGTTGCTCGCAGTAGATGCGGCGCCCGTGCCGGCCCCGCCGACCGAGCAGCCCATGAGCCCTGTCCCGGCAAGCGCCAGCGCGCCCGCCGCACCCGCAAGAGCCTCTCGACGCGAAAACAGTCTGCTGTCCTTGTCACTCAATTCCATATCGTTACCGTCTTTGAATACCATTGTTGTTCCCTCATATACCACGGCGTTTGCCCAGCCCTGTCTAATTATGACTCACAGTTTAACAAACGCCCCTTAATGCAAGTTTAAGCTTGTAGCGATACGGAAACGCGGGGCACGAAGGGAATCCGCAATCCTTCCGCTCCCAAGTGATCAATCGGGGCGGCCGCGATGGTGCTCGATCCAGTCCACGGCAAAGTCGACAAGTTCGCGTTGGCGCATAAAGCGGATTGTCCCGTTGCCGAGCGGCGCTGCGGCGCACTGACACTGCAAATGATACGTTTCTCAATGTTGCCGAGGAATCTTTTTAGTACTTGAAGAAGCCCTCGCCCGAGCTTTCGCCCAGCTTGCCTTCGTCTAGCATCTGCTTGAGGACGGATGCCATGGCCTTAAAGTTGTAGGGCATCATCATCTTTTTGAGCAGCGGGCTCACCAAGCCCGGCACCTTCTGATACTGCATGACGATGTTATAGGCCGTCTGGATGCCCACGGTGTCGAACACGCGGAACGGGCCCTTGGGCGCGCCAGTGCCGCGCGTCCATGCGAGGTCGATGCTCTTGGGGTCGCTGACGCCCGAGACGTACAGATCAAGGCCCGAAAGCAGCCACGGCACCAGCATGGAATTGAGCAGATAGCCGTTCTTTTCCTTGTTGACGGGCAGGGCAAGCATACGGATGTCGCTGGCAAAGTCGACGAGCTCATCGAAATAGCGCTTGTCGGTCTGGTCCTGAGCCATGACCTCGGTCATGTTGTTCTTCCAGATGGAGTTGGCAAAGTGCAGCGACAGGTACTTCTCGGGGCGGCCGGTGTACTTGGCAAAGGTGCTCGGCAGCAGCGTGGAGGAGTTCGTCACGACAACGGTCTTTTGCGGGAGAACCGGGGCGAGCTTCTTGTAGAAGTCGATCTTTGCCTGGGTGTCCTCGGCCATCGACTCGATAACCAGATCGGCGTCGGCCACTGCCTTGGCAAGATCGAGCTCTAGCTTGAGTGTGGAGTAGGCACGCTCGACGGCGGCGAGCGCCGCCTCCTTGTCGAAGGGCTGGTCGCTATCGGCGATACCGGCACACCACTCGCCCGTGCCGTCCGCCATGCCCTCGATAGCCGCGATGTACTCCTCGCGCACATGATCGATCTTGGGCTGAGTGCGGCCGATGCTGCCCTCGCTGCGCAGCCAGATCGTCACATCGAAGCCGCAGTAGGCAGCCTGAAAGGCAATCTGGCTTCCCAACACGCCGCCACCGGCAACACAAACGGTCTTGTAGCTCATAGGAACAGTCCTCTCTTACGTAATTCCATGGATGTGTATTTATTCAACCGTAAGGATGACGCGCGCTAGAGGTGGGTTCCATAAACGGACGGTAATTTGCGGCGAACGGCTACATATGTTCATTATCTCAGGGTTCCGAGGGCGATTTTAGTGCCACTGAGACGTCGTTTTCGGAAGAGGTGATAGTTGGGCTGTTTACGTAACTTATGTCCAGAAAAAACGGGTGGTAGCCGGCACGGCTACCACCCGTTTGTCTCATATCTAGCACATAGCAGGCCAACTACTTCTTAATGCCGCGTCCCAGACGCTTGGCGACCGATGCAACGGCCTCCTCGCTGACCGAGCCACAGCTCACGCAGCCATCATGGGCACGCATCTGGCCGGTGACCTCGTCCATCGCGAGCGGCGCCACCTTCTCGAGCTTAAAGCCCTTACCGGCGCGCATGTTTTCCTTGGCCACGCTGATCATGAGCTTAATGCGGTTGAGCTGGTTGACCTCGGACGCGCCGGGGTCGTAGTCCACCGCGACAATGTTGCTCTCGGGGTGCTGACGGCGCAGCTCCTTGATCACGGCCTTGCCCACCACGTGGTTAGGCAGGCACGCAAAGGGCTGCGTGCAGATGATGTTGGGCGCGCCATGGTCAATCAGGTCGAGCATCTCGGCCGTGAGCAGCCAGCCTTCGCCCATGTTGTTGCACACCGAAAGCACCGTACGGGCCTTGTCCGCCATGGTGCCGATGCGCTCGGGCGCCTCAAAGCGGCGGGACTTTTGGAGCAGCTCCTCCACCGGCGTACGCATCCAGTCCACGAGCTTGATGAGCGCCTGCATACCAGCGCGCGTGGTTGCAGAGCTTCCGAGCTCATCCTTCTGCAGCTCGGCGTTGCTCATGGAGTACAGGAAGAAGTCGAGCAGGCCCGGCACCACGGCCTCGCAGCCCTCGCGCTCGATAACGTCGACCACGTGGTTGTTGGCTGTGGGGTGGAACTTGACCAAGATCTCGCCGACCACGCCCACGCGCGGCTTGGTGCCCTCACCCACGAGCGGCATGGTGTCGAACGCGCGGATGGCCTCGCGGCACAGCTTGGTGTAGTTGTGGCGGTTGAACTTGGGCGCCAGCTTGCGGGCGCGCGCCATGTACTCCTCGTAGAGTGCGTTGGCGGCACCGGGCGTAGCCTCGTATGGACGACAGCGATAAAGCATCTGCATCATCACGTCGCCAAAGAGCACCGCGTAGACTGCCTGCTTAAGCAGCGCCGGCGTAATCTTAAAGCCGGGGTTGTCCTCACCGAGCGCCACCGCCGAAAGCGAGATCACCGGAATCTCGGGGTGGCCGCTCTCGCGCAGGGCCTTGCGGATGAGTGCGATGTAGTTGGTGGCACGGCAGCCGCCGCCGGTCTGGCTGATAACCACGGCCGTCTTGGACAGGTCGTACCGGCCGCTCTCGATGGCCTCCATAATCTGGCCGGTCACCAAAATGGACGGATAGCAAATGTCATTGTTCACATAGCGCAGGCCGGCCTCGACGGCGTCGTGATCGGTCGAGGGCAGCAGCTCCAAGTTGTAGCCGGCACCGCGGAACACCTCTTTGACCAGGTCAAAGTGGATCGGCGCCATCTGCGGGCACAGGATGGTGTAGCCCTCCTCGCGCATCTGCTCGGTAAAGGGCACCTTGGGCCACGCGGTCGATGCGCTCTCGCGCTGAGCCTCGAACGTGTACTTGCGGCTCGCGAATGCGGGGGCATCCGTGGAGGGAGCCACCGGCGCGGCATCGCCCTGCTCGTAGGTCTCGCCCGCGGCCGCGGCCTCGGCCAAGCGCTCGGCCTCCTGGTCCTTAAGCGCGGCCATGAGCGAGCGGATGCGGATGCGCGCGGCGCCCAGGTTGGACACCTCGTCGATCTTGAGCACGGTGTAGATCTTGCCGCTGGCCTCCAGGATCTCCTGTACCTGATCGGTGGTCAGGGCGTCCAGGCCGCAGCCGAAAGAGTTGAGCTGGATCAGGTCCAGGTCGTTGCGCATCGTCACAAAACGGGCGACGGCGTACAGGCGGCTGTGGTACATCCACTGGTCGACGACGCGGATGGGGCGCTCGGGCTTCACCAGGTGCGCAAGCGAATCCTCGGTAAAGACCGCAAAGCCAAAGCTCGAGATAAGCTCGGGCAGGGCGTGGTTGATCTCGGGGTCGTTGTGGTAGGGGCGACCGGCGAGCACGATGCCGTGACCGCCATGGTCCTCGACCCACTTAAGGGCCTCCTCGCCCATGGTCTGGATGTCCTCGTGGAAGCGCGCATCGGCCTCAAAGGCAGCGTTGACGGCGGCATCGACCTCGGAGCGCGTGATCTTGGGACCGCGCACGCGACCGCGACCGGCCTCGGCATCGGCCACGCGGTCGACGGCAAGCACCTGGTACAAGCGGCGCTTGAGCTCGGTCTTGTCGTGATAGGGCACAAACGGGTACAGGAACTCGATGTTCTGCTCACGGATCTCGTCGATATTGAGTGCCAGCGCCGTGGGGTAGCTCATGACGATGGGGCAGTTATAGCAATTGCCAGCCGTCGGATCCTCCTTGCGCTCCCAGCGCACGCACGGCATCCAGATAAAGTCGACATCGCGGTCGATAAGGTTCATCACGTGGCCGTGGCTCATCTTGGCCGGATAGCACACGCTCTCGGACGGCATGGACTCGATGCCCGCCTGGTAGGTCTTCTTGCTCGACTGGTCGGACAGCTGCACGCTAAAGCCCAAGCGCGTAAAGAACGCGTGCCAGAAGGGGTAGTTCTCGTACATGTTGAGTGCGCGCGGGATACCCACGGTGCCGCGCGGGGCCTCGTCGGGGCTCAGCACCTCGCGATTAAAGAGCAACTCGTTTTTCTTTTTGAAGAGGTTAGGGGCCTCGGTCTTTTGCTTTTTGTGGCCGGCGCCCTTCTCGCAGCGGTTGCCGGTAATGAAGCGCCTACCGCCGCCAAAGTCGTTAACGGTGAGCTGGCAGTTGTTGGAGCAACGGCCGCAGCGGACGTGCTTTTGCGTCACAGTGAGGTGCGCGATGTCCTCGGCCGAAAGGATGGTCGAGGTGCCGTCGGCGCCAGCGCGATCACGGGCGAGCAAGGCCGCACCATAGGCGCCCATGCAGCCGGCGATGTCGGGACGCACGGCGTGAACGCCGGTGAGCTGCTCAAACGCGCGCAGCGTGGCATCGGACATAAAGGTGCCGCCCTGGACGATCACCTGGTTGCCGATCTCCTTGGGATCGCGCAGCTTAATGACCTTGAACAGGGCATTTTTGATGACGGAATAGGACAGACCGGCCGCGATGTCGCCCACCGTGGCACCTTCCTTTTGCGCCTGCTTAACACGCGAATTCATAAAGACCGTGCAGCGACTGCCCAGGTCCACCGGAGCCTTGGCATGGATGGCTGCGTCGGCGAACGCGCGCACGTCCATGTTCATAGAGACGGCGAAGCTCTCGATAAAGCTACCGCAGCCCGACGAGCAGGCCTCGTTGAGCATGATGTGCTCGATAACGCCGTCCTTGACGCGCAGGCACTTCATGTCCTGGCCGCCGATGTCCAGGATAAACTCGACGCCGGGCAGGAACGCCTTGGCGCCGCGCAGGTGCGCGACGGTCTCGATCTCGCCGGAGTCGGCCTTGAGGGCCTCGATGAGCAGCGCCTCGCCGTAACCCGTGGTGGTCACGTGGCCGATGGTGCAGCCGGCGGGGATGTGGTTGTAGAAATCGGCCATGATGACCTTGGCCGTACCCAGGATGTCACCGTTGTTATTGCCGTACCAGGTATGCAGCAACTGGCCGTCCTCACCCACAAGCGCGGCCTTCATGGTGGTGGAACCGGCGTCGATACCGATGAACACGCGACCGGTGTAGCCTTCGAGCTTGCCCTTGGGAACGACCTCGGTGTTGTGGCGGGTCTTGAACTCGGCAAAGTCCTCGTCGGTGGCAAAGAGCGGATCCAGACGCTCGACCTCGGCGCCCTGTGTGTCACCCAGGGCATCGATGGCCTCGATGAGCTGCGGGAACGTGCTGAGCTTATTGGACTCGTGCGCCATGGCGGCACCGCTCGCCACAAACAGGTGAGCATTTCGGGGCACGATGCGGTGCTCCTCGTCCAGGTTGAGCGTGAGGTAAAAGCGATGGCGCAGCTCGGAGAGATACTGCAGCGGGCCGCCCAGGAAGGCGACGTTACCGCGGATGGGACGGCCGCACGCCAGGCCCGAGATGGTCTGGGTCACGACGGCCTGGAAGATGGAGGCGGCCACGTCCTCGGGGCGGGCGCCCTCGTTGAGCAGCGGCTGGACGTCGGTCTTGGCAAAAACGCCGCAGCGGCTGGCGATGGGATAGATGGTGGTGGCGTTGGCCGCGAGTTCGTTAAGGCCGCTGGCGTCGGTGTGCAGCAGGGTTGCCATCTGGTCGATGAACGCACCCGTACCGCCGGCACAGGTGCCGTTCATGCGCTGCTCGATGCCGTTATCGAAGTAGATGATCTTGGCGTCCTCGCCGCCCAGCTCGATGGCGACATCGGTGGCCGGGATGAGGGTCTCGACGGCGCGCTTGCTGGCGATGACCTCTTGGACAAACTCCAGGTCGAGCCACTGGGACAGCAGCAGGCCGCCCGAGCCGGTAATGGCGCAGGTCATTTGGACCGTCGGCAGCACGGCCGCAGCGCCCTCGAACAGGTCGCGGGCGCAGGCGCGGACGTCGGTGTGGTGGCGCTGGTACTTGGCGTAGACGATCTGGTTGTCATCGTTGAGCACAGCGAGCTTAACGGTGGTGGAGCCCACATCGATGCCCAGGTGCAGGTTGCCGTGGGCGTTGTCGGGGTTGAAGATTGCGCCTTCGGGGGCGTGGGCGGTGGCTACGGGCTCGGCGGCGGTGGCGGGCTCGCTAGCGACGGACGTCTCCCCTACCGAGTTCTTGGCATCGGCAACTGCCTCGGCAACTTTCTCGGCAGCTGCGGTCGCGGCCTTCTGCGCGGCGTCCACCACGGTGGGCGCAGCCTCGCGTGCGGCGGCGACCATGCGGTCCTTGATGCCCTCGACGAGTTTGCTCATTGTCTCTCCTCTTAGTTGTTGGACTCGACGGTTGCGGGGGTGTCGGCCGCGTCCTCGAGCTGCAAGTTCAATAGCTTCATGCCGTACTCCGGCACGTTGATATCGATGGGTTGGCCATACAGGTCACCAGGGCGCACAAAAGCGAGCACCGTCATCATGCGCGCCATGGCCTCGGGCGATTCGGTGAGCCCACGCTCAAACCAGCGCTGAATCATGCCGACCTCGGCACTCACGACGTAGGTGACGTAGTAGTCAAAGAACGTGCCCAGCGCCAGGCCCAAAATGCCCGTCTGCGCACGCGGCACCACAGCCTCACGCGCGGTGTCGATAATCCTTTTAATGAAGGCCTGGTCGCCGCCCGGACCCAGCAGAGCACCGATCAAGTCGCGGTTGGCCGCAAGATAACGCAGCAGCTCAACCGAACCGGGCGCCGGCTCGAGCTCATCGATGTTGTGATAGAGATCGGGCAGCCGAGCTGCGGTGATGAGCTCAATACGCTCACGAATCTCGGCCAGCAAGCCGTCCTCGATTTGATTGATAAAGTCGAGGATATCGCGGTAGTGCGAATAGAACGTGCGGCGCGTGAGGCCAGCACGCTCGGTGAGCGAAGCGACGTTAATGCGCGAAAGATCGCCGCTTTCGGCAAGCTCGCTGGCAAGTGCCAGGCGAAGGGCACGCTGCGAGCGAAGGGACCGGCGATCGCATTTCTCGAGCTGGGACAAGCGTCCTCCTTGTTACTCAGCCTGTGCGCTATTGCACAGTGCGAGTATTATTGCACACCGTGTGTATCAACACGTAAAGGCAATATTTGGATGCGACGAAGTGACAGTCCCTTTGTCACATTATTCGATGATGGTGCGGGAATTTTGCTTGCGCATGGTGGCGAGCATGTGTTTGGGGACGGCGTGGACCATGCAGCTGCCGATAGTCGCGCTCGCGGCGGCCTTGGCCGCGTCACTGCCGTTTTTGGTCGCGTAGCTGTGGCGGAAACGCTTGAGCATGGCGATGTCGTTGCCGCCGTCGCCGTAAACCGCGACCTCGTCCTCGGCAATGCCGTAGTAGCCCGCCAGCCAGGCCACACTCTCGCCCTTGTTACACGCCACGTCCGTGATCTCGAACATCACCGGATCGAACGGCGCGTTGACCACGCGGTCCGAGCGCTCGGCCAAATACGCCTTAAGGTCGCGCTCCAGCTCGGGCGAGGTCACGCGACAATTGATCTTGCATACGTCATGGCGCAGGATGTCACCGATCGACTGGTCGAAATATTGCTCCTCGTGATACCCCCCACGTGCACGCATGCCGCGCATCACGATGCGCTTGATAGGACTGTCCTTTTTAAAGCCCGCCTGGTGCATCTCGAACGAACCGCTCGAGAACATGCCGTCGGGCGTGGAGCAGTCGAAGCAAATGTCCGGGAACGCCTTGAGCAGCTCCTCGGTAACCTGCGGGTCGATGGTCCAGGTCTTGAGCACCTCGCCATGGCTGTTGCGCACGATGGACCCATTGGAGCAGCAGGCGTCGAGTGCCAGACCTGTAAAGCCATGTTCGCCGATCGGCAACGTCGAGCGCCCGGTCGCGGGAACCACATGCAGGCCAGCCTCGGTCAGCTCGCGAATGGCACGGCGGATGGTCCCATCTGCCTCGTGCAGGGCGTTCAGCAGCGTTCCGTCTAAGTCACTCGCAAACATCTTGATCATGGGCATGCCTCTCCTTCGTCTGCACGATATTGTAGACGAGAACGGGCGCGCCCCAAGAGAGGCACACCCGTCAGGCGGTCGATTCTACACCGCGGCGGGGCCGTGTTCGCCGGTGCGGATGCGGATAACTTCCTCGACCGGCTCGACCCAAATCTTGCCGTCGCCGACGGCGCCGGTGCGGGCGGCGTTGCAGATGATGTCGACAATGCCGTCAACATGCTCATCGGCGCAGATAAGGGTGAACTGTACCTTAGGGATCGTGTTGACAAGCAACTCGTTGCCGCGCACGTATTCCTTCCAGCCATGCTGCGCGCCGCAGCCCTGCACCTGGTTAATAGTCATGCCACAAACATCGGCAGCAAACAGCGCATCTTTAAGAACCTCAAGCTTCTCGGCACGAACGATCGCCGTAATCTTCTTCATAATGAATTCCTCTCTTTTCTTTAATAAAGAAATGAACCGCTCATTCATGTGGCACGGGTTTTCCAGGTGCCCGAGATTGCCCCGAAAGAGGAGCGCCGCGTACTTCGGTACGCAAGCGACGGTTTGAGGGGCAAGGTCGGGTGCCTGGGAAAGCCGTGCTGCTAATCGAGCCCAGAGAACGAAGGATACGCGCTCTCGCCGTGCTGACTCGCATCCAAGCCCAGCGCCTCGTCTGCCTCGTCCACGCGCAGGCTACCGTGGAAGAGCGCCTTGACCACCGCGGCGATCACCAAATCGAGCACCAGTACAAGAGCGACCGTCACCACAATGCCCAAGATCTGCGAGATGAGCAGCGACACGTCGCCCGTGTAGAACAGACCGCCCTTACCGGTCCACGAGAGCTCAGGCACGCAGAATAGGCCCGTGAGCACGCCGCCCAAGATGCCGCCGATGCCGTGGCAGCCAAACGCGTCGAGCGCATCGTCGTAGCCAAACTTGGTCTTAAGATGGCTGATAGCCAGGTAGCAGACAGGTGATACGATCAGGCCCATGACCAGCGCTGCCCACGGCTCGACAAAGCCCGCACCCGGCGTGACCACCACAAGGCCCGCAACCAGACCGGTGCTGGCACCCACCAGCGTGGGGAGACCGGTGCGCACGCGCTCAACGGCAAGCCACGAGACCATGCCCGCCGCGCTGGCCGTCACGGTGTTGAGGATGGCGAGCGCGGCCACGGCGTCGGCCTTAAACTCGCTGCCGCCGTTAAAGCCAAACCAGCCAAACCAAAGCAGGCCGGCGCCCAGCGCCACAAACGGCACGTTATGCGGGCGGTAGCTCACCATGCCAAAGCCGCGACGACGGCCGAGCATTAAGCAGAGAATCAGGCCCGTGAGACCGGACGAGATGTGCACCACGTCGCCGCCCGCAAAGTCGAGCGCGCCGATGATGTCGCCGATAAAGGAACCCTCACCGCCCCAGACCATGTGGGCGAGCGGCGCATAGACCACGAGCAGCCAAATGCCCAGGAAGGCCGTCATGGCACCAAACTTAACGCGGCCGGCCAGGCTGCCCGTGACGATAGCAGCCGTGATCATGGCAAACGCCATTTGGAAGGCGATGTTGATGATTTGAGGGTAGACGGCACCGTCCGCAGCATTGCCCTCGGCCGCCTGCAGCACCTGGTTGAGCACCGGCAAGCACAGCAGCTGGTCAAGGCCTCCAATAAACGGGCTCGAGCCGTCGCCGCCGTAGGCCAGCGACCAGCCGGCAACAATCCACAGCACACCAACCAGGCCAATGGCGCCAAAGCACATAAGCATGGTGTTGATGACATTTTTGCGCCTGGACAGGCCGCCATAGAAAAACGCCAGACCCGGTGTCATTAAAAACACGAGCATGGTACAGATGAGCATAAACGTTGTCGATCCCGTATCGTACATTCGCTCCCCTTTGGTCGCATGAACGTTGTCGGCGCCCATAATGCGGCCGAGGGGCAACTGGTGTAGACCAGATACGGCGTTGTTAAACGCTGCGTTGTCGAATGGAAACGGTGCCGCAATCTTGGAAACGGCACGGCAACGGGCGCGAAACGAACGGGAAATACGCGAGCAAGGGAGCCGTGAGCGTGCCCGTCCCGGCTAGCGCCGAAACAGCTCGTGAGCGCGGTCGCGGAGATTAGTTGCTCGAATGACGCCCTCGTAGCGATTGATGCGCAAGCGCGGGAAAGCATTGAAGAAGCGCAGGTCGCGACGGCTGAGCGACACACTCGGCACCGGACGGCTCATGCGCTTACCGGCAAGGCGACGACTGAGCGACGGACGCGGCATGCTCGGCGCGGCATCGGCCACGCGGCGGGCGGCAAGCGCCAGGCCGCGAGCACCATCCGAGATAAACGTCGGCATCGAAGCCTTCTCACGAAGGGCATCGAGCGCCGCGTCGCCCAACTCGGCCAGCCACGCGTTAACGGCGCGGCTACGGATATGCGTCTGCGCTACCGAGTCGATCGTCGAATCGGGAATACGTTCGAGCATGGAGTCCGAGGCATCGGCAAGCGACTCATTGATGCGGTCGGCAAGGTCGGCGCGCACACGCTCCAGCTGATCGGACAGGCGACGCCAACTGGCCAAAGAGCACACCGCGTCGACCATCATCGCGACCGCGACGATAAAGGCGGACAGCCGCACAATCAGCACCGGCAGATGGCCAAGCAGTCCCAGCAATGCCGGCTCCACTAAACGACAAATGCACAACGCGCCCAGGCCAAACGCGCAGGCCCAGTACAGGCAGATACGTCCGTGCAAGTTAAACGGCAGGTGCGAATAGTCCCAAAAGCGTGCGCCCGTTGTTTTTTCCAAAAGAAGGCCCACACTGTACTCGATTACACTGCACACAAGCGCCGCGGCGACAAATTGGCTCGAGGCATCCGGAATCCCGCGCAGCAAAAGCCAGCAGGCTATGCCGCCCACACCATAGATAGGGCAACACGGCCCCAGCAAGAATCCGCTGTTGGCAAAGCGTCCTTGGTTGAGCATGGCGCAGACTGTCGACTCCCATGCCCAACCGCAAAACCCGTAAAAGGCAAACGAGAGCACCAGTGCCGAGAGCGGACAGGCGGCAAGCGTCGCGCCGTCAAATGCCATGTCGATCGCGGTCCCCACCGTCTACCCTCTCCTCTTTTCGTTCGATTCTTCACTCACGCCATCGTCTGCCTCGTCCTTGCGCGGCAGACGGCCGGCGATCGTCTCGCGCAGAGCACACCATTTATCCGCCAGGCACACAATCCATGCCTCACGACACGTCGGCGGCACTGGCACCAGCGGAAACATATGGCGCACGATAATATTCCGCTCGCGCGACGTCAGCTCAAAATCTTCCTCCGCACGCGCCAGAGCAAAAAACGGATGCCGAAAGCCATGCAGCCGATGGCTTGGGTCGGGATCGTGCCAGTCATAAAGAAAGTAATCGTGCAGCAGGGCCCCGCGCAGCAACGAGGCGCGGTCGACGGAGATACCGACACGGCCCAAGCGCTCGGCAAAGGACAGGCTCGCCCGCGCTACCGAAGTCACATGTGCATAGACCGTCACATCGCCATGCTGGATAAACTCGCGCGTCAGGTCCAGACGGCCCGCCTGCGCCAGTTGACGGGCAGCATGGTCTACTTCGCACGCGATTTTCTCGGCACGAACGACATCGGACATGCTGCCTCCTTCCAGCGACTCACGGCGACAAGCCACAGCCTGCACGCATTGAATAAATCATCATCGAATCTACCAGTATGGCATCGGACAAAACGTTTTGCCCCACCAGTTGGCGAATTACCGCGCCGCCGTCACATATCAAACGCCAAAATGTGCGAGACTGTTTTGTGCAATTGTGCCGGCCGAGGGAGCGCCGGCGCTCGATTCGCATGGAGTAACCCACAACGATGCTGCTTACGCAAACGACAACGCCCGAGGACGTCAAGGCTCTCGACCGCGCCGAGCTTCCGCTGCTCTGCGGCGAGATCCGCCAGGCAATCCTCGAAAGCTCCGCCGCCGTCGGTGGGCACGTTGCTCCCAACCTGGGCGTCGTTGAGCTTACAGTTGCGCTTCATCGCGTGTTTAACTCCCCCATCGACAAGATTGTCTTTGACGTTTCGCACCAGACCTACGCCCACAAGGCGCTGACGGGGCGCGCGTACACCTATATCGATCCGGAGCGTTATGGTGAGGCTTCTGGCTTTGCCAATCCCGACGAGTCCGAGCACGACCTGTTTGCCATGGGCCATACCTCCACGTCGGTGAGCCTGGGCTGCGGCCTTGCGCACGCTCGTGACCTGGCGGGCGACACGTATAACGTCATTACCATCATTGGCGACGGCTCGCTTTCGGGCGGCCTGGCGTTTGAGGGCCTTAACAATGCCGCCGAGCTCGACAGCAACTTGATCATCATCGTCAACGATAACGACCAGTCCATCGCCGAAAACCATGGCGGCCTGTATCGCAATCTGGCCGAACTGCGCGCCAGCAACGGCGCCTGTGAGCGCAACGTTTTCCGCGCGATGGGGCTCGACTACCGCTATCTGGACACCGGTAACGATGTGTTAGCCCTCGTCGACGCGCTGCAGGAACTGCGCAATATCGATCATCCCATCGTGCTGCACGTCTCCACCGCCAAGGGCAAGGGCTTTGAGCCGGCCCAGAGCGACCCCGAGCGCTGGCACCACGTAGGTCCGTTTGACATGGCGACTGGGCGCAAGCTCTGCCCGGGCCATCCGAGCGAGCCTGCGCCGCGCACCTATGCCGACATTACGGGCGAGGCACTCAGCGCCGCCATCGAGCGCGATCCGCAGGTCGTGGGCATCACGGCCGCCACGCCCTACATCATGGGCTTTACATCCGAGCTTCGCGCCGCGGCCGGCAAACAGTTCGTCGATGTGGGCATTGCCGAGGAGCACGCCGTGACCTTTGCCACCGCGCTTGCGCGCTCGGGCGCCAAGCCAGTCTTTGGTGTGTACGGCACGTTTTTGCAGCGCGCCTACGACGAGCTGTGGCACGACCTGTGCCTCAACGACACCCCCGCAACCATCCTGGTGTTTGGCGCGTCGATCTTTGGCACCACATCCGAGACGCACCTCTCGTTCTTTGATATATCCATGCTGGGCGGACTTCCCAACATGCGCTATCTGGCACCGGCCTGCATGGAGGAATACCTGTCCATGCTGAGCTGGTCGCTCGACCACCGCGAGCATCCCGTGGCGATCCGCGTTCCGGGCATTGGCCTGGTTAGCCGCCCCGATTTGGCGCCCGCCGAGGACACCGACTACAGCGCCGTTCGCTACGACGTGGTGCGTCAGGGCCGCGACGTTGCCGTGCTCGCGCTTGGCGATTTCTTTGAGCTGGGCGAGCGCGTGACAAACCGCTTGGCTGCCGAATACGGCATAGAGGCCACGCTCGTCAACCCGCGCTTTGCAACCGAGCTTGACCGCGAGTCTCTCGATGGCCTTGCCGCCGAGCATCGCGTTGTCGTCACCCTCGAGGACGGCATCTTGGACGGTGGCTGGGGCGAGCGCGTCGCGTGCTACTTGTCCTGCACGCCCGTGCGCACGCGCACCTTTGGCATCGCCAAGGGCTTTCCCGACCGCTACGACCCCAACGAGTTGCTTGCTCAGAACGGCATAACGGTCGAGAACATGGCCGCCGAAGCAGTACGCCTGCTGAACGAGTAGAAAAACCTCCGCAAGAGAAGTACCCCTGCGGAGGTTTTTTCCCAACTCAATTGTCTCGATCTGTAACACCTAGAGGACAAATCCTCGCCCAATTGTTACAGATCTAGACAAACCGTTTTTGCCCCTGTTGTTTGTCTCAATCTGTAACAGATAGAGACCTTTTGTCCATCCAGATGTTACAGATCGAGACAAAACAGCGAGGCAGGCCGCCACATCTGCAAGAACCACCACAAAGGTGCCTGTCCCCTTTGTGATAGTTTTAAGTCATGGTCGGCGCGAAAAACGAATAGCCGTTCATACGCGATCTCCTTACTTATATATGTCGCGTTGCCGCCATTATAGCGACCGCCGCGAGCGACCATGCCGTCCGCAAAACGCTATCTCAGCTGTAATAATCGACGTTTGACCAGATAAAACCTGCCAAAATAAACCTGTCCCTTTTTGGTAGGTAGAATTACCCATAAGGTAAGTATGTTTCTGAGTTATTTCGTGTTGACCCATTTGAGCGCGATAGGGTATAACTCTATTCAACCGCTAGGGATTTTATTGAGAAAGGTGTTCTACCATGAGCAAGAACCTCTCCCAGCAGGTCGTTCTCGACCGTCGCGGCTTCATCGCCGCCACCTTTGCAACCGTCGCCGGCCTTGGTCTTGCCGGCTGCTCCGACACCAGCGCCGAGGCCGACAAGGGTTCCGCCGCCGGCTCCTCCAAGAGCCCCGAGGACACCGAGGCTTCCACCACGCTCGATGCCAAGGCATTCGACAAGCTCGTCGACAACGGCCCCAAGGCCGATGACGACGCCATCGCCGCCAGCACCTGGGCCACGGCCGTCAAGGACGCCGGCGTCTTTAAGATCGGTGGCGTTCAGACCTCCACGCTCTTCTCCCTCCTCAACGAGAAGGACGGCAAGACCCGTGGCTTCGACGCCGGCATCGCGCAGCTCCTGTCCAACTACATTCTGGGCGAGAACAAGGTCGAGATCACCCAGGTGACCTCGGACACGCGTGAGTCCGTCCTGCAGAACGGCCAGGTCGACGCCGTCTTTGCCACCTACACTATTACCGATGAGCGCAAGAAGCTTGTCTCCTTTGCCGGCCCCTACTACTACACCCAGCAGGCCATCCTGGTGCTCGCCGACAACGACGACATCAAGAGCGTCGACGACCTGGCCGACAAGAACGTCGCCGTCCAGTCCGGCTCCAACGGCCCCGCCATCCTGGAGGAGTTCGCCCCCAAGGCCAGCCAGCAGGAGTTCAAGACCGACGAGGAGGCCCGCCAGGCACTTCAGCAGGGCCGCGTTGACGCCTACGTCATCGACAACAACATGCAGCAGAGCGCCCTGGTCCGCGAGCCCGGTAAGTACAAGATCGCCGGCAAGCCCTTCGGCAGCAAAGAGCCCTACGGCATCGGCCTGCCGCTCGATTCCGACGGCGTCGCCTTTGTCAACGACTTCCTTAAGAAGATCGAGGACGATGGCACCTGGACCGAGCTGTGGCAGATCTGCATCGGCGATCGCACGGGCGACACCAACGTTCCCGAGCTGCCCGAGATCGGCGCCTAGACAGCGAGCCCAGTAACGGCCGCTACGAAACCATACGGAAACGCACGATGCGCTTTATTGCGCTAAACTGTTTCCACACTGAGTTGTCGGGGCTTCCGTACACACGGGAGCCCCTTTCCTTATCGGCGGGAGGTCCGCATGAGTCTCTCCGAGCTCTGGTCGCTCTATGGCCAGAACTATATCGACGCGCTGCTAGCAACCTGGGGCATGACGCTTGAGTCGTTTGCCATCGCCATGGTGCTGGCCGTCGCTGTCACCGTGATGCGCGTGTCGCCGCTCAAGCCGCTGCGCATTTTTGGCGACCTGTATGTTCAGGTCTTCCGTAACATCCCCGGCATCGCGCTGCTCATCATCGTCGTCTATGCGCTGCCGCCGCTCAAAGTCGTCCTGCCCTACCGCACCTGCGTTATCGTCGCCACGGTCCTTTTGGGCTCGGCCTTTGGTTCCGAGAACTTTATGAGCGGTATCAACACCGTCGGCGTCGGCCAGGTGGAAGCCGCGCGCTCGCTCGGCATGAGCTTCAGCCATATCCTCGCCAAGATCGTGATTCCGCAGGCGCTGCGCTCGAGCGTGCTGCCCATGACCAACCTCTTTATCGCCGTCATGCTCACCACCGCACTCGGCAGCCAGGTACCGCTTCAACCGCAGGAGCTCACCGGCGTGGTGAGCTACATCAACACGCGCTCGCTCGGCGGCGTCGCCGCGTTCTTTATCTCGGCGCTCGGCTACCTGGGCACGGCCTTTGTGGTGAGCCACATTGGCAACTACATCGATAAGAAGGTGAGGATCCTCCGATGAGCAAGCACTCCTCTTCTGCGCTCACCATGCGCGATGCGCTCTACGAGGCTCCCGGCCCCAAGATGCGCGCCAAGATTCGCATCGGCACCGCTATCTCACTTGTTGCCGTCGCCGCGCTCGCCGTCCTCGTGTTGCAGCGCTTTTATGTGACCGGTCAGCTTTCGGTCCACTATTGGTATTTCTTTACGCACCTCACCACCTGGAAGTTCCTGCTTGCCGGCTTTGAGGGCACCGTTAAAGTCGCACTCACCGCTGGCGCCATCGCGCTGGTGTTGGGCCTAGCCCTTATGCTCGGCCGCACCAGCGACATTAAGCCGCTGCAGCTGGTCTGCCGCGTGCTCACCGATTTCTTCCGCGGCGTACCGAGCCTGCTGTTCATCTACTTCTTCTTTTTGGTGCTGCCTCAGTACAAAATTGCGCTACCGTCGTTTTGGATGCTCACGCTCCCCGTCGCGCTCGCTGCAGCCGGCGTGCTGGCCGAGATCTTTCGCGCGGGCGTCAACGCCGTGCCGCGCGGGCAAGTCGAGGCAGCCCAAGCGCTCGGTCTCTCCAAAGCTAAAATCACCTTTAAAATCGTGCTGCCGCAGGCGATTCGGTTTATCATTCCGTCGTTGATTTCGCAGCTTGTGGTCGTAGTCAAAGACACCACCGTCGCCTACGTGGTGAGCTACCCCGACCTCATGCAAAATGCCCGCGTGCTCATTACCAACTACGACGCCCTCGTGTCGGTCTACCTGGTAATCGCGGTCATCTACATCCTCATCAACGTCGCGATCAACAAGGCCGCTGTCTACGTTTCGCACAAGACCGGCGCGACCATCATCCGCTAACGCTTTACCATTTCCAGTCATAAGGAGCCGAGCACCATGGCACAGAGCACCTCTTCCACCGGCAATCAGCCGCTGATCGAGCTCAGGCACGTCGATAAGCACTATGGCGATCTGCACGTCCTCAACGACATCAATCTCTCGGTCGACCGCGGCGAGGTCGTCGTCGTGATCGGCCCCTCGGGCTCGGGCAAGTCGACCATGTGCCGAACCATCAACCGCTTGGAAACCATCGACTCGGGCGAGATCCTCATCGAGGGCGAGCCCCTGCCGCAGGAAGGCAAGGACCTTGCCCGTATGCGTGCCGAGCTGGGCATGGTGTTTCAGCAGTTCAACCTGTTCGCACATATGACCGTGCTGCAGAACGTCATGCTGGGACCGGTCGACGTGCTGGGCGTCTCCAAGGACGAGGCCCGCGAGCGCGCCATGGACCTGCTGGGCCGCGTGGGCGTTGCCGAACAGGCCGATAAGGTGCCCGCACAGCTCTCGGGCGGCCAGCAGCAGCGCGTAGCCATCGCCCGCTCGCTTGCCATGCAACCCAAGGCCATGCTTTTTGATGAGCCCACGAGCGCCCTTGACCCCGAGATGATCAACGAGGTGCTCGAGGTCATGGTCCGTCTGGCCCAGCAGGGCATGACGATGATCGTCATTACGCACGAGATGAACTTTGCCCGCCGCGTGGCCGATCGCGTCGTGTTTATGGCCGACGGCCAAATCGTGGAAACCGGCACGCCCGACGAGTTCTTCGACCACCCCCAGACCAAGCGCGCCCAGGACTTCCTCAACTCCATCAAGGGCCACTAACCAGCAACCCCGTGGGACAAATCCATTGAAAGTGTTGTCCCACGTCTCTCATGCGCCCTGTCACCTTCAGATTCGAAAGCAGCACCCATGATCGGAACACGTACTTCCTCGTCCTATACCCCGCACGTCGACGTTGCCCCCGCCGACCGCCCGCTCATCCTGGTGGCGCCGCGCTGGGAAGAGGCAAAGCCGTTTTTAAGCGAGACGCTCTCCCCCAACGAGGAAATCGCCAGTGTCTTTGTCGATGCCATCCTTGCCGCCGGCGGCCTGCCGCTGCAGATGTCCATCACCGAGGACATTGAGGTCATCCGTCATTACGTCGATATCGCCGACGGCATCGCCATTCCCGGCGGCCCCGATGTCAATCCCAAACGTTGGGGCGATGATCGACCCTACGACCCCACCCTCTGCTGCGAGATCCGCGATAGCTTTGAGTTTAAGCTGGTCGACGAGGTGCTCCGCGCCAAAAAGCCGCTCTTTACCACCTGCCGCGGCACACAGCTGCTCAATGTCGCCACCGGCGGCACCCTGTGCATGGACGTACCGAGCCTGGGCGCGCGCGAGGGCCGCACGCAGTGGCGCCATACCCACGTGCTCAACGACCCCGTGCATCCCGTCGAGGTCGTGCCGGGCTCGCTTCTGGAGCGCGCGGTTGGCGGGCACAGGCTTATCCAGACCAACTCCGCACACCACTGCTGCGTCGAGCGTCTGGGTAAGAGCACGCGCTTGGTCGCCAAGGCAACCGACGGCGTTCCCGAGTGCATCGAAGTCGAAGGCCAGCCTTTCTGCCTGGGCGTGCAATGGCATCCCGAGTACACCTGGCAGACGCTCGAGACCGACTTTAACCTGTGGAAGTCGTTTGTCGAGGCGGCGGCCAAGGTAAAGCAGGCCCGCTAGCTCGCGAACCGCACAACAGATAAGGACGCCCCGCCGGCCACATGGTCCGACGGGGCGTCCCTTTGCCTAGCTAAACCGAAGGGAACGCGACAACGTCCGCAGGGCGCTCCAGCGTCTCGGCAATGCGATCGCGCACTTCGAGCAGACACTCGATAAGCAGCGGATTGAAAGCGCCGCACTCACCGTCCAAAATCATCCGAATCGCCTCTTCTTGCGAAATGGCGTCCTTGTACACACGCACGCTCGTCAACGCATCGTACACATCGGCCACCGAGACCACCTGAGCGGCAATGGGGATATCGTCGCCCTTAAGACCGTCAGGATAGCCCGTACCATCCCAACGTTCATGATGCCAGCGGGCGATTTGGTACGCATAGTCCAAAAGGGCACTTCCTTCATGGTTTCTGCCCAGATTGCGCAGCATGTCGGCGCCAATGGTAGTATGCGTCTTCATTATTTCAAACTCTTCGGGCGTCAGACGTCCGGGCTTGTTGAGAATCGCATCGTCGATCGACATCTTGCCGATATCGTGCAGCGCCGACGCCAACGCAATCGAAGAACGCTCCTCGTTGCCAAGAGAGTACTTGTCGCTCCGTCGCGCCAAGTCGCCAAGCAGCAGCTCAGTCAACTTCTCGATATGCGTGACATGCCTGCCGCTTTCGCCATTACGGACTTCCATGACGCTCGCCATGATGTCGACGAGTATACGGCTGTTATTGACGCGCGCATTGTACTGCTGCGACAGCAGACTCGTCAGACGACGCTGTTTGGTATACAGTCGAATAATATTGTTGACGCGACGGCGCACAATGCGGTCATCGAACGGGCGACTGATATAGTCCGAGGCGCCCAAATCGTAAGCACGTAACACCACGTCGTCGGTATCTTCGCTCGAGATCATAATAACAGGTAGGCTATCGAGGGCTGCCTGACGCGAAAGCTCGGCCAGCACCTCACAGCCGCTCATGTCCGACATGACAATATCGAGCAGCACGAGGGACAGGTCGCCACCATAACGGTCAACCGCATCGAGCGTGGCGCGACCGCTATCGGCTTCTAGAATGCGATAGTCGTCCTTGAGCATCTCACCGAGGATGGACCGGCTCACTTTGGAATCGTCGGCAATCAGCACCAGGGGCTTTTGGCTTTGGAAGGCCTCGATGGAATCGGCATCGGTCACGACCGTACCGGCTTTTGTCTTAGCGTGGCTCAGTAACTGGACAGCGCGGCCAACGCCCTCATCGACTGTCTCGCCATGAATGCGAACGCCACCAACACATGCCGTCAAGCTCACGTACTCATGGCCCGGAATAATCGTGGCATGAACGGCATCGGATACCTGATGCAGGCGACGGGTGAAGTCATCGGAGGGAATATTGGGCATGACGACCACAAACTTGTCACAGCCATAGCGCACAAGCTCGTCAGTCGAACGGATTCCGCTGCGTATGGCTGTCGCCACAGCACCGAGCGCAAGGTCGCCGGCATGACGGCCACACGTATCATTGACGACCCTAAAATCATCAAGGTCGATCATCGCAACGCCGGCATTCATGCGGGCGCTACGGAGCTTTTCCTCGTAATATCGGCGATTGCGCACGCCCGTCAGCACGTCGGTGTAGACAAGGTCCTCTTCTGTGGCCTCTTGCTCATCAATCGGACGCACCATCAGCAAGACGTGAGGCTCACCCTCGACCTTTAGAGGGCGCAGACGGGCGCGGTACTCAACACCATCGTTGAGCAGTTGCTCCGACACCTCACCCGAATCTGCCAAGGCCTCAAGACTCGACTGACGCAGACAAGGGCAGCGATCGCCGGCGAGCAAGCAGTTAGGCTCGCTCTTAATCTGATCGGCCGACAGCAAACGCACCACGGGGTAGGTCTTCGCGACGCGGGCGACCTCAGCGGCAGCCTCCTCGTCGGTTAGATTGGCCTCGTGACTATTGAGCATATGGGGCCCTTTCGATAGTTTCGCATGGTAGCGATGGGTTCCAAATGTTACAAGGGTAACACCTTGCCGATGCAGGTAAGCACGTGAATGCTGTTACATTTTTATGAGTTGGCAGGCGACGCGATTGAAGCCGCAGACGTGAGGTTTTGAGCACATTTGTTAACACGGCCGAAACGTTTGCGGGTGAAGGCTGTTTCGGCTATTGCAAGCGCTAGAGCCCCAGGATGCCACGAACAGTCTGGGCAGCCGCTGCCGGGCGATCGCGCAGGCCGTTGTGCGCGCCGGGAACCATTACGAGTGGACAGTCCAAAAGCTCAGCCGCCATCCTCGTGCCCGCCTCGCGGGGCGTGCCAATCGAGAGTTCACCCAAGAGCACGGCGGCCACCGTTTTCGACGCGCGAACGCTATCCCAATCGGGAACGCAGGTCATAGTAATCCCGTATTCGTTTGCCATGAAACTGCGGCCGTTGCGCAGGGCATGCTTGGCTTCTGCCTCGGTTAACTTGGGGGCCTCAGGGTCCGAATCGCCGATGGCGCCAAGGAAGGCCCGTAACGCCCTGGAGACCTTTCCCGCAGCGATCATCTCGAGCAAAACCGGGGCCGCGCCCAGGCCGGCGCCCTCATCCGTCACGGCAGGTTCATGCAGAATCGCACGCGAGATTATGGCGGGGTTTGCACGGAGAAGCTCCAGGGCCACCAACGTACCGGCACTGTGCGCGAGGACATTTGCCGGGGCGCCGGCATGTTGGATAACAGCTCGCAGGTCGGCAGCCTGAACTGCCAGATCGTAGCGTCCGTCTGCCGCATCGTCGCTCTCGCCGCAACCACGGCGGTCATAGGCAATGACGCGATAGCCACAGGCGAGCTCGCGGGCGATGCCGTCAAAAAATGTGCCGTCGACGCACGCACCGTGCACGCACACCAAGGCGGGCGCATCGGACGATACATCCGGGCCGGCATACTCGCGGCAGGCAATCGTGGTGCCCGCATTTTCGACCGTAAAATCCATGTTGTGATCCTATCGTCAACGCCATCAGGCCGCACCGAGGTGCGACTTGGACAGTCTGGCGCCATGTTGCGCATACTTAAATGCGTTTACTGTACCCGACTCGCACCCTTTCATGATAGGGTTCCGAAAACTCACCAGGCTGCACAGTTTCGGCTTAGACAACAGTGTCCAGACCCGCGATTGGCACGGGGGCCAATGCTATGCTTAAGTGCAACTGTCCCGAGGAGCATATGCCTATGTCTACGTTTTTGAATGCCAGCCCCATCTTTGGGCCCGTCCGCAGCCGACGCCTTGGACTCTCGCTCGGCGTCAACATGATGCCTGCCAGCGGCAAGATTTGCACCTTTGACTGCATTTACTGCGAAAACGGACTCAACGCCGAACGCCCCTGCCACGAGCCACACAACACGGCTGCCGTGGTGCTCGACGCACTCGAAGCCAAACTACGCGAGATGACAGTCGAGGGTGAGCTGCCCGATGTAATCACGTTTGCCGGCAACGGCGAGCCCACCGCCGCACCGGAGTTCCCGCAGGCTATCGCCGGCGCTGTCGCGCTTCGCGACCAGTTGGCCCCGAACACCAAGATTGCCGTGCTTTCCAACGGCACGCGCGCCGACCGTCCCCAGGTGCATGATGCGCTCATGATGGTCGACGACAACATCCTCAAGCTCGATACGGTCGATCCGGCATTTATCCAGCTGCTCGACCAGCCCGTTGGTCCCTACGACGTCGAGCACCAGATTGAGACGTTCGCGAGCTTTGAGGGCCACGTTATCATTCAGACGCTATTCCTAACCGGCGAGTACCAAGGCAAGTCTATTGACAACACGGGCGACGAATACGTCGGCCCTTGGCTTGCGGCGCTCGAGCGCATTCGTCCGCAGGAGGCGACCATCTACACGGTGGCGCGCGAGACACCAGTCGCTGGCCTTGCCAAAGCGGCGCCTGAGGTGCTCGACGCCATTGCCGCGCGCGTCCAAGCCCTCGGCATCCCCTGCCAGGTGAGTTACTAGCACCCGTCTGCCCAAGAGCAGCTAATTTGGGACGGGGCTTTTTTGACTGCTTTTGGGAGCGATATGGGCGGCGCAAGGCCGCGCGGACAAAAGCAGTCAAAAAAGCCCCGTCCCAAATTAGCTGCTCTGCGGGTGGGCTATACTAGCTGCGAATGAAAGGAAGTTAGCCATGTTTGACAATGGACCCGTGCCTGGCCGCAACGACGCTTGCTGGTGCGGCAGCGGCAAAAAATACAAGAAATGTCACAGCTCCTTTGATGAGCGCCTCGAGCGCCTGTGGGAAGAGGGCTGGAACGTCCTGCCCCGCACGCTCTATAAGACTCCTGCCGATATCGAGGGCATCAAGCGCTCGGCCGCCATCAACGTGGGCGTGCTCGATTATGTGGGTGAGCATATCACCGCGGGCATGACCACCAACCAGATCGACCAGATGATCTACGACTACACCGTCGAGCATGGTGGAACGCCGGCCGACCTCAACTACGAGGGCTACCCCAAGAGCGTGTGTACCTCGATCAATGACGTAGTCTGCCACGGCATTCCCTGCGATACGGACGTACTGCACGAGGGCGACATCATCAACGTGGACTGCTCAACGATCTTAGACGGCTATTTTAGCGACTCGAGCCGCATGTTCTGCATCGGCAAGGTCTCGGCCGAGCGCCAGCGCTTGGTCGACGTCACCCGCGCCAGCGTGGAGGCGGGTCTGGCAGCCGTCAAGCCGTGGCTGCCGCTGTCCGTGATGGCCGAGGCCGTACAAAAGACGGTCGAGGACGCCGGCTTTAGCGTGGTGCGCGAGTACGGTGGCCACGGCATTGGCAAGGAGTTCCACGAGGACCCGTTTGTGGGCTTTACCACCGAGGCGCCCGACGTGGACACTATCATGGTTCCGGGCATGGTCTTTACTATCGAGCCCATGGTCAACGCCGGAGCACCCGACATTAAGATCAGCAAGGGCGATGGGTGGTGCGTGCGCACCAAGGACGGCAGCGACTCGGCCCAGTGCGAGGTACAGCTCGTGGTGACCGAGGACGGCTACGAGCTGCTGAGCTGGTAGCCGTAGATGCGCCGGATGCTGACGGGCACGCTCGTCTTACATCCGGCGTTTTATTTGAACGTTTTGCCAGATAAAACCTGCCAAAATAAACCTGTCCCTTTTTGGCAGGTTGAGCGGAGAGGAATGCTTGTGAACATCCTGGTTTTGCTGCCCGTCAACGACCGCCATCGTGCAATTCTTGAGTCGAGCGCTCCGGGCGAGGATTTTATCTACACGAGCGCCGGCGATATCACGCGCGAACAGGTCGCCGATGCCGACGTGATCCTGGGCAACATCGACCCTGACATGCTCACGGCATGCGACCATCTCCAGCTGTTGCAATTGCAGACCGCCGGCTATGACGACTACCTTGCCGCCGGCACCGTGCCGGCTGAAGCCAAGCTGTCTTGCTCGATCGGCGCCTACGGTCAGGCCGTGAGCGAGCACATGTTTGCCATGGTCCTTTCCATGATGAAGCGCCTGCCCGGCTATCACGACTTGCAGCGCGAGCATCGCTGGGAGGATTTGGGGCCGGTCACCTCGCTCAAAAACGCCAACGTGCTGGTGCTGGGCGCAGGCGATATCGGTGGCCACTTTGCCACGCTCTGCCGCAGCATGGGTGCGCACGTCCGCGGCATCAAGCGCCATCCGCTCGTCTACCCCATTGTGTTTGAGGACATGGACGGCATGGATGCCCTGTCTGAGCGCCTGGCAGAGGCCGACATCGTCGCATCCTTTATGCCCAGCACGCCCGAGACCCGCGGTCTGGCGAACGCCGAGTTCTTCGCCGCGATGAAACCGGGCGCGTTCTTTGCCAACGGCGGCCGCGGCGATCTTGTGGTCGCCGACGACCTGGTTGCCGCTCTGGAATCGGGACATCTCGCCGGCGCCGCGGTCGACGTCACCGATCCCGAGCCGCTGCCCGCCACAAGCCCGCTGTGGGATGCACCCAACATGCTCATCACGCCGCATGTCTCGGGCTGGTTCCACCTGGCCGCCACGCTCAATAACGTGGTCGACATCGCCGCGGAGAATCTGCGTCACCTGCTGGCCGGCGAAACTTTACGTTGTTGGATTGAGCATTAGATTGTTCCGGCGTTTTACCAAACGCCGGAACCCCTCGACGCTGCGAGCCCGCCGTTTGGCCAATCTGCCGTTCAATTTCAAAGGCGCGACCAGAAGGTCAGCGCCTTTTCATTTCACGGCACCTTGGCTCAAACGGCGGGCTCTCGCTGACTTTTGCTCTACCTGCGGCGGTTCCGCTGGCGTCGGCTTCATCTGCAAGCCTTAGCAGCTCCGTCTTACCGTTGACATTGCGGCATTTGCCCAGATAAAACCTGCCAAAATAACCCCGTCCTTTTTTGGCAGGTTTTAGAGCTCCACACTTTCGGCGCCGTTGATGTTTAGGTCGCGCTCGTAGAAAGCCGTGAGGGCACGAATCGCGTACATCACGTCGCGCACGCCACCGGTCTCGTAGCTCGAGTGCATGGCCAGCTGCGGCAGGCCCACGTCCACGGCGTGCATGCTCGCCTGCATATTGGACAGATTGCCGAGCGTGGAGCCACCCGCCATATCGCTCTTGTTGGCAAAGGCTTGCGTGGGCACGTCTGCGTCATCGCAGATGGCCTGGAACACTGCGCGGCTAAAGGCATCGGTGCAGTAGTGCTGGTTGGCGGCTTCCTTGATGACGATACCGCCGTTGAGCACGACCTGGTTGTGAGCATCGCACTTTTCGGCGTGGTTGGGATGCACGGCGTGCGCGTTGTCGCAGCTCACGAGCATCGAGGCGGCAAGCGCACGGTGGTACGACTCGTCATCAAAGCCCAGCGACCCGTTAATGCGACGCAACGCATCGGCCAAGAACGTCGACATGGCGCCCTGCTTGGTCTCGGAGCCAACCTCCTCGTTGTCGAAGCAGCAAAAGACCGAGATGTCATGCGCATTCTCGGCGCCCAAAAATGCCTGCAGCGAGGTGTAGGCGCAGGCTAGGTCGTCGAGCTTGGGCGTCGAGATAAACTCGTCGGCCCAGCCCCAAATGCGCGCGTCCTGACGATTGACCAGGAACAGATCGCGGCCCAGAATCTGCTCGGGCTCGACGTCCAGTTCGTCGGCGATCAGAGCATCAAAGTCGCCCTGCTTAAGCTCGCCGGCGCTGATGAGCGGGCACAGGTCGACAGCGCGGTTGGGTGCAAAGCCCTCATTGACGCCACGGTTCATATGGATGGCAAGGCTCGGAATGATAGCGACCTCGCGCTCGGTGGCAAGCAGGCGGCTCTCAATACGGCCGCCCTCGCGCACCAGCACGCGTCCAGCCAGCGCCAACGGGCGATCGAACCAGGTGTAGTCGATCATGCCGCCGTAGGCCTCGGTGTTCAGGCGCAGCGTCTCGCCCGCGCCGTCAAGCTCGGGCACGGCCTTGACCTTAAACGTCGGAGAATCGCTGTGCGACGCCGTGAGCTGAAAATGATAGTCGCCGGCAACGCCGTCCTCGCCCCACGTCGCGGCCAGGTCCTCGCCCACCTTAAAGGCGATAACGCTCGAGGTGTTGCGCTGCGTGTAATAACGCCCGCCCGGCTCGATGTCCCACGCCGCATTCTCGGGCAGGTAGGTAAAGCCCGCCTCGTCGAGCTCGGCCATAATGGTCGCCGCCGTATGGAACATGCTGGGGCACGCCTCGATAAAGTCGATAAGGTCGTTGGCGGCCTCGATATCGTCGGCCGTCACATGCGCGCGTTCGGGCGTTTCCTGATCCGTCATGTTCTCCCCTTTCGCTGGGTTGATGGTCCCCTCCAGCATACCCCGCCACGCCAGCGCCGCACTCTTCATTCCATGTTTAATCCCGTGCCACTCACCAGGTTGAGCCATCATGCCCGCGCTCCTTTTGCGATAATTACGCTAACAGGACGAGAGGAGCCGTCATGAAGCCACGTAACATTGCCATCGCCTGCGGTGTCGCGGGAGTCGCCGTCGGCCTTGCCGCTGCCACCGGTATCCTTTACCGCAAGCAAATCAAGTCCGCCGCGTCGCTCAAACGCTTGACCGGCTACGCGGATGGCTATGACCTGTACGCAATCGACATCGCCTACGACTACGATCTTGATCGCATCATCGCCGCTGGCGTGCGCGACGACCAGGCCTACATCGATGCCGTGGTGGCGCAGGTGCTGCCCGGTGTGCCGGCACATGTCCAGGCTCCCCAGTTTGCCTGCAGCGCTTTTGTCGCCGTAGATGCCGAAGGCCGCGTGCGCACCGGTCGCAATTACGACTTTAAGGACGACACCTCGGCGCTGCTGGTGCGCAATCATCCACGCGGCGGCTATGCCTCCATCGGGTTTGCCGCCCTTAACAACCTGGGCGATAACACTCCGCTTGACTCCGTCGCCGGACGCGCCGCCGCACTCATGGGTCCGTTTGCCCAGCTCGACGGTGTTAACGAATGCGGCGTGTCCGTTGCCGTACTCACCCTTGATTCCAAGCCCTGTGACCAGGACACGCAACGCCCTGTCATCAATACCTCGCTCGCCATCCGTCTGGTACTCGACCGTGCCGCCACCACACAAGAAGCTGTCGACCTGCTTTCCGCCTACGATATGCACGCCATGGCAGGACGCGATTATCACTTCTTTATCAACGACGCCACCGGTGACGCGCGCGTAGCAGAGTGGGATCCGCACGATCCGGACCGCGCTTTCAAAGCGACTCCTGTACGCCAGGTTACGAACTTCTACCCCTGCTATGGCGACGAAGTGCTGCCCAACCAAAAGAACGGCGAGCTGGGCCATGGTAAAGAGCGCGCCGTCGCAATTGCCGATGTCCTTGACGCCCATGTCGGTGCCCAGGACGAAACGATTGCCTGGGAAGCCCTGCGCGCTGCAGCGCAAGAGCCCAATCCGGAAGACATCACCAGCAATACGCAATGGTCGGTCGTCTTTGACAATACCGAACCCGCCGCCGCTATTACGCTGCGCCGCCACTGGGGCGACGTCGACGCCTTCGCACTGTAAGGAGCCAGGCCCGTCGACCTTACGCTCGCCTGACGTTGTTTACATTTCTATACGCTTGAGCTAACACGTTTTACCCCCGTATCAACAGTGTGCGGGGGTAAACTTATGCGCATGTTATAACTTGCCCGGAAGGATTCATCATGCTTAGGATCGGTCTTCTTACCAGTGGCGGCGACTGTCAGGCGCTCAACGCCACCATGCGCGGCATCGTCAAAACGCTTATGACCAATAGCGAAGAACCTATCGAGATCTATGGTTTTGAGGACGGCTACCAGGGTCTTATCTACAGCAGGTTCCGCGTCATGACGCCCGCCGATTTTAGCGGTATCCTCACCCGCGGCGGCACCATTTTGGGCACGAGCCGCACGCCGTTCAAGCGCCTGGACATTCCCGAGGCCGACGGTGTCGAGAAGGTGCCCGCGATGGTCCACACCTATCACAAGCTGCAACTCGACTGCCTGTTTATGCTGGGCGGCAACGGCTCCACCAAGACCGCCAACCGCCTGCGCGAAGAGGGCCTCAACGTTATCGCTCTGCCCAAGACCATCGATAACGACACCTGGGGCACCGAAATGACGTTTGGCTTTACGAGCGCCATCGACGTCGCCACCAAGTGCATCGACGACATCCACACCACCGCCTCGAGTCACGGCCGCGTGTTCGTTATCGAGATCATGGGCCACAAGGTTGGCTGGATCCCGCTGTACGCCGGCGTCGCGGGCGGTGCGGACGTCATCCTGATTCCCGAGATTCCCTACGACATGGGTAACGTCATCAAGACCATCGAGCATCGCATGGAGACCGGCAGCCGCTTTACGATCGTGGCCGTCGCCGAGGGCGCTATCTCCAAGGAGGACGCGGCGCTGCCCAAGAAGGAGTACAAGAAGAAGCTTGCCGAGCGCACGAGTCCGTCGATTGTCTACGACATTGCCAAGGAAATCGAGGCCAAGACCGGTCGCGAGACCCGCGTCGCCATCCCCGGCCACACGCAGCGCGGCGGTCAGCCCGACGCCCAGGACCGCATCTTTGCGACCCAGTGCGGCGTTGAGGCGGCACTGGGCTGCCTACGCGGCGAGTTTGGCTACATGATTGCCCTGCGTGACGGCAAGATGTGCCACATGCCGCTCGAGGAGGTCGCCGGCAAGCTCAAGTTTGTCGATCCCCAGAGCGACCTGGTACGCGAGGCCAAGGCGCTGGGCATCAGCTTCGGCGACGAATAGCCTCGGCCGAAATCCATCCCATCGGGCCCTCCGACCCCGCCCGACGTATTTCGATTTGGCTCCTCCCTTGACTCCGTCAAAGGTCGCCAATCGAAATCGTCGGTCGGGGTCGGAGGGCCCTGCGTTTACATGCTCGCCGAGGCTATTCGTCTTCTTGCTGCGGGTGCCTAGGGCAGGAGGCGCCGTGCATTTTTGGGAGTTTTCAGCAGCCGAGGGTGCCTGCATACTGAATTTTGGGCGAAAGGCAGGCGCCATGGGCCGCATCTTGTAAAAACGAGCGGCTCTTGAGGCGTTGGGAGCTCAGAATCAGGGCTTTCAGCGCAGTTTTGTGTGCCCGCTCCCATACTCGTGGACTCCGGAATGCTGAATTCTCCGGAATTTGCACGCCGCCCCTGGGGGTACCTGCGGGTAAAAAGCAACCGCCCCGCCAAAATATGCATTCTGCGGGGCGGTTTATGCAATAAAGCGACTGCGACACGTCACAGCTCGCTACAACTTGAATCCAAGAACAGGTTACTCGGCGCTCTTGAGGGCACCGACCATGTCAATCTTGTTGAGGGTTCGGTTGGTGGCGAGGTTGACGATAATCGTAAAGCCAAACGAAAGCACCACAGCGAGCACGAAACTCAGCGGCTCGACCTCAACATCAAAGTACAGCGACGGCATCTGAAGAACGTACGTAAAGCTCTCGGCAAGCAGGCCACCCAGCGGCACGCCCAGTGCGGTACCAAT
This sequence comes from Collinsella sp. LCP19S3_B11, assembly GCF_052121915.1. Taxonomy (NCBI): domain Bacteria; kingdom Bacillati; phylum Actinomycetota; class Coriobacteriia; order Coriobacteriales; family Coriobacteriaceae; genus Collinsella; species Collinsella sp. LCP19S3_B11. The sequence goes on along the minus strand of NZ_JBQKDI010000010.1, from coordinate 6,299 downwards.
CGCCGTAAGGATCAACGTCTCCTTATTGACGTAGTGGTGCACCTCGCCACGGCGGAAGCCCAGCACCTTGATGGTCGCCAGCTCGCGTTCGCGCTCCGAAATATTCGTATTAGACAGCGTAAACACCACCACAAACGACAGGCACGCCGCCATAAAGGTCACAAGCACTACGACCGAATTGGTAATCGTAAAGATCGCCTCATTGTTCTCCCAATGCTCGGCCGTACTCGAAATCGTAAGCCAACCGTCACTCTTAAGCTTCTTGCTAAACGCAATCTGGTCGGTCGACGAGCCCTTAAGCAGCACAAAGATGCCGTTAAGACGCGCGCTTCGGCCGAACGCGCGCTCATAGGTGCCCTGCGTCATATAAAGTGTGTTGCCCAGATAATTGAGCGAGATATCGCTAACCTTGACCTTGGTAACATTGAGCGACGAATCCTGGACCTGCGCCGTATCGCCCGGCTGAATCCCCAGCACCAGCTGTGAACTCTTGCTTAAATACACGTCCCCGTCACGCAGGGCGAGCGGTTCTTTGGACTCATCCTCCAGGCGCACGTAATCGTCCAGGTCATTCGTGCGGTCGTCGGGAATCACAATGAGCTGTACGGTCTCGCTCTTACCGCCAAACGTAAAGGTGACGTTGTCGGTCATAATCGGCAGGGTCGAGGTCACGCGCACGCCGGAGTCGCTGGCCGCGCTACGCTCTTCCAGCGCCGCACACGTCTGAGCATAGTCATCGGGATTGGCGACCACCAGCAAGTCATAGCGCGTGATGTGCCCGTGCTGTTTGGGCGAAAGCGCCACCGTCGTATCGCGGATGCCCATACCGCAGATCACGAGCGCCGTGCAGCCGGCGATACCGAAGATGGTCATAAAGGCACGTTTTTTGTAGCGGAACAGGTTACGCGCTGCCACCTTGTTCAAAAAGCCCATGCGGCGCCAAATAAAGCCGATGCGCTCAAGCAAGATGCGCGAGCCGGCTCGCGGGGCCTTGGGACGCATAAGCGAGGCTGGGGTCTCGGCCATCTCGTGGCGGCAGGCGATAATCGTGGCACCCACCACGCCCACGGCAAACAGCGCCACCGAGACGATCGAGGACACGATGTCGTACGAAAGCAGCATCTGGGGCAGTGAGTACATGTCATCGAACACCGTAAACAGGAACAGCGGCAACCCCACAAATCCGAAGATGTTGCCGAGTACGCCGCCGAACAGACATGCCCACAGCGAGTAGTCCACGTATTTGGACAGGATTCGCCCGCGTGAATAGCCGAGCGCCTTGTATAAGCCAATGAGCGTGCGCTCCTCCTCGACCATACGAGTAGCGGTGGTAAGGCTGATGAGCGCGGCTACGACAAAGAAAATAAATGGGAAAACCGTGGCGATGGCCTCAATCGAAGAGCTGTCGCTCTCGACGCTTGAGTAGCTTGCGATGTTACCGCGATCCTGGATGTACCAAGTGCATTCGCCCAGATCGGAAAGCTCGGCGCGTGCATCGGCAAACTGCTGGTCGGTGGCGGCGCGGCGCTGGTCCAAATCGGCCTGAGCCCGAGCGCGCTCCTCACTGCCCTGGGGCATGCGGTTGATGTTGTCCTGCTCAATCCCAAAGAGCATATTCGCCTGGCGCTCGGAGGCATCCAAGCTTGCCGGCGCGTCGACCGTCAGCTCTTGGGCGCGCACCTTCTCACGCTCGTCGCGAATCTTCTCGATATTACCCTTGACCTCGTTGATCTTTGTCGTGTAGGCATCTGAATAGGAGTTGAGGCTCTTGGCTCCCTCGACGATCACGTGGACCGCGGAGTAGGAAGAAGATGTCGCGGCATCCTCGCTCACATAGAACTTATAGTCCGCAGCCGAAGCAGCGCGAAAGGCGTTGACTGTCGAGTCGGAGCTCACATCAGTAGGATCGAGGACCTCGGCCGTAATGGTGTAATCACCCGCGGCAAACTGGTCCTTGGCGCTTTGGTTCGACGAGCTCGCGTCATTGGCGGCAAAACTCACCGTGTCGCCGAGCTTTTTGCCCGAAGCCTTCAGGAACTTCGAAGTCACCGCGACCTCGCCGGAGCTCTCGGGCAAATCGCCGCTCACCAGCACCGGTTGATCGATATTCTTCCTGGAAAGGCTCTGCACGACTACACGCTCGCGCGTGGTACCCACGGCGGTGTAGGCGGTCTCGGTGTAGATGCCCTCGGCCGTCTCGACGCCGTCGACCTCTTGGATAGCCGAAAGATCGTCGCGCGTAAGGCCATAGGTCGACTGCACGTTAATGTCATAGACATTCTGCTGGTCAAAATAGACGTCGACCGAATCGCGCAGATCCTCGCAGCCCGCCTTAAGACCGCACATCACGCTCACGCCGAGCGCGGTAATGACCACGATAGATAGGAAGCGCTTAAGACTGCCTCGGATTGTGCGGGAGATGCCACGGCGAAAAACCGTCGGCGCCATATCATTTGAGCTTTGAGCGGTACGGTAGGTCGCGAACTCCCGATCGTGACCCACGTGCTCCGTATCGTGGTTTTGGCTGTTTTGGCGATCTTGGTCCATGGGCGCTACCACTCGATCGTCTCGATAGGCACGGGATTTTGCTGGACCGTCTCGCTCTCCACACGACCGCTCTTAAAGCAGATCAGGCGATCGGCCATGGGCGCGAGCGCGGAGTTGTGCGTGATGATGATGACCGTAATGCCCTGCTTGCGGCAGGTATCCTGCAGCAGCTGCAAAATCTGCTTGCCGGTTTTGTAGTCGAGGGCACCCGTGGGCTCATCGCACAGGAGCAGCTTGGGGTTCTTGGCCAGTGCGCGGGCGATGGACACGCGCTGCTGCTCGCCGCCCGAAAGCTGCGCGGGGAAGTTGGCGAGGCGCTCGCCCAGGCCAACCTGGCGAAGTGTCTGTTCGGCATCGAACGAATCGGGGCAGATTTGCGCCGCAAGCTCGACGTTTTCGAGCGCCGTCAGGTTGGGAACCAGGTTATAGAACTGGAAGACAAAGCCGACGTCGGCGCGGCGGTATTCCACGAGCTGCGCCTCATTGGCGGAACTCACGTCGCGCCCATCCACCGTTACGGTGCCGGAAGTCGCCGTATCCATGCCGCCCAGAATGTTGAGCGCCGTGGTCTTGCCGGCACCCGAAGCACCCAGGATAATGGCGAGCTCACCGCGCTCGACCGTAAAGCTCGCGCCATCCAGCGCGTGAATGCGGGCGTCACCCTCGCCGTATGCTTTGACGACGTCCTTGAATTCGATATAAGCCATCGATTAATTCCCATCTGGTCGGATAACTCTTTAGTATTACCCATTTCGCACCGACCAAAAAGGGACAGGTTTATTTTGGCAGGTTTTATATGGGGAAACGAGGGTGCGGGCAGGCACCAGGACTGTCCACGGCAACCATTTGACCCAAACCGTATCCACCGCTATGATGCCACTGCGGAATGAATGTCTCCGTTGGGTGCGCCAGCCAAGAAGCTGCCGCGTTACCCTAAACCGCCTTGTTGCTGATGACTTCTGCTGTTACGTGATGCCCCTAGGCATCACGCCGCGGCAGGAGTCTTTTTTGTTTTGGAGGAGAAGTGTCGGAAAGCAGCGCATCGAGCAGAATCAAACGTCTGCTCAACACCTATAGCGGTCTTGTGCTTATGGGTGCCGTCGGAATCCCCGTCGGTATCATCGTTGGCGCCATCTGCGCGCTCTTTGGACGCGTGCTTTTGGCGATCGGCGCCTTCCGCGACGAACACATCACCCTGCTCCTCCCCTTCCTCGCCCTTATGGGCCTTGCCATCGTGTTTGCCTACCGCGCTTGGGGCAAGGGCACCGACCGCGGCATGAGCCTGGTATTCGACGTAGGCCACGGGCGTGAGGACGCCATCTCGCCGCGCTTGGTGCCGCTCATTATGCTGAGCACGTGGGGGACGCACCTCTTTGGCGGCAGTGCGGGACGCGAGGGCGTGGCCGTGCAGATCGGTGCAACCGTCTCACATTGGATCGGCCGACGTCTACCTTTCCGAGACCCCGGCAACACGTTTTTGCTTATCGGCATGGCCGCCGGCTTTGCCGGGCTCTTTCGAACGCCCCTTGCTGCCACGGTCTTTGCTATCGAAGTACTGGTCGCAGGACGCATGGAATACCGCGCGCTGTTTCCCGCGCTTACAGCCTCGCTCGCCGCAAGTATGACCTCCGGTGCCCTGGGACTCGAGAAGTTCGAGGTCGCCGTTGTCGCCTCATGCGCGCTTGATCTCCCCGGTCTTGGACGGCTTGCGGTACTAGGCATCGCGTTTGGCATGGTAGGCGGTGCCTTTGCCTGGTGCCTTGCGCATGCCAAGACCCTTGCGGCGCGGCTGCTCCCCAACCCCTATGCGCGCATCGCCGCTATCGGCATCGCGCTATCGGCGATTCTGTTCGCACTGTGGCAGGGTCGATACTGCGGCCTTGGCACCAACCTGATATCGGCGGCGCTCAACGGTAACGGTAAGGTCGCCATCATGCCTTGGGACTGGGCGCTCAAATTCGTACTCACCATCGCCACACTTGCCGCAGGATATCAAGGTGGTGAGGTAACGCCGTTGTTCTCCATCGGAGCCAGCCTGGGTGTCGTACTCGCCGGGATTCTCGGCATGCCCGCCGAACTCTGCGCCGCGCTGGGCTACGCAGCCGTCTTTGGCAGCGCCACCAATACGCTGCTCGCACCCATCCTTATTGGCTGCGAGGTCTTCGGCTTTGGTAATCTGCCGATGTTCTTTATTGTCTGCGTCGTGGCTTACCTGTTCAACATGGATAAGTCGATCTACGCCCTGCAGAAGCGGGCGTAGAAAGATGTCCAAGCAGGTGGTCTCAACCGGAAACGGCGTCCCACTCTGAGGCTGTATTCCGGGACACGGTTTCCGCTTGGGACGCCATTCGGAAAGCGCATCCCGCTTTAAAACGGAATTCCGGGACGTGGTTTCCGTCTGAGTCTCCATTCGGAAAGCGTGTCCCGTTCTTTCACGGCATCTTGGCTATGCAAAGTGCTCGAACGCTAGTCCTCGTACGCGCCCTCAAGCCGCAGCAGCCACTCCTTGCGGTTGAGGCCGCCGGCATATCCGTTGAGCGAGCCGTCGGCCGCCACCACGCGATGGCACGGCACGATAATCGAAATAGGGTTGCGAGCGACCGCAGCCCCCACCGCACGAGGAGACACAACGGAGTCCTCGTTCCCCGGCACCCGATGGCGGGCGGCGATACGAGCCGCAATCTCGCCATACGTGGCGACCTCGCCACGCGGAATAGAAAGCAGCTCAAACCAAACTTCACGCTGAAACGCCGTACCGATCATATGCAACGGCGGCGTATACCGAGGCTCCTGCCCTGCAAAATAAGCATTCAGCCAAGCCCACGAACGCTCAAGCACCGAAGAAGCCGCACCATGAGCCGGACTCGCCGACGACATGCCACCAGCACCGGAAACCGCATCGGCCCCTTCAACATGTTCGGAGTCTTCCCGGAGAAGCGTGGAGCCAAAGTGCTCCTGCCCCTCAAACCAAAGCCCCGTCAAACCGCGGCCATCAGCGGCAAGCAGGATTTCGCCCAAAGGCGAAGCAAACGTCGTCGTGACCACCAGCGGCTCCTTTCAAAACTCCGCACCATAATACCGCGAATTGTGCAGACAACCTGTCTGATACGTCCGGGCAGGCTCGTAATTGTTTAAGCGAGGCCGCTTTCCCCAATCAAGAGAAGAAAACGCGGGGCTTCGACGTCAGGGCGGTACCCATGCCAGCTGAGCTCTAATACTTTTCCCGAGAAGTGAACGAGTAAAAACGAGGCCCCGGAGCATCCACACTTTTTGATTACAAAACCGCAGGATTCGCGCAGCAAAGCCGCAGGAAATAGCGGTCAAAATATGCCAATGCTTCGGGGGTCCAAAATAGGTCGTTCACTTCTCGGGAAAAGTATTCAACTTCAATTCACCCCAACCCCAAAGTCACCTCAGGCAGCAGGCGCGAAGCGCCGCAGCTGCCGTCACGGACCCGCAGCCCCCAAAGGAGGCAGGCGCAAAGCGCCGAGGCCGCCGCCGGGACCAGGGCCCGCAACGGCCACGTGCCCGCACATCAGCCCAGCGGCCCCAACCAACAACGGCCCCATCGCAGGCCGCTCGCAGCCGAGTCACTGCAGGCGGGGCCGGGCTTAGCTTTCAGAACACTCCGCAGACCAGTGGGGGGGGGGGGGGGGGGGGGGGGGGGGGGGGGGGGGGGGGGGGGGGGGGGGGGGTGGGGGGGGTGGTCGGGCTGGCGGTTTGGTGTGGGGGGGCGCCGCGCGGCTCAACGA
>NZ_JBQKDI010000009.1:0-80733 GCF_052121915.1 Collinsella sp. LCP19S3_B11 | reverse complement strand
TCCGATCTCCCGGGGCCGGCCGATCCGGCCCTCAGGGTATCGGGTTCCCACATTCATCCGCACATGTGCGGATGAATGTGGGAGGTGTTCGGATAAAGTTGATAATCAAGGCCGGAGGGACCCTAAAAATATTTTCAAAAAAGTTGTTGCGCGGCGAACAGACTTCTGTGTATACTAATCCCCGCAGCGCACGCGAGCGGAAACAAGCGCGAACGACTGCCTGGGGAGTTAGCTCAGTTTGGTTAGAGCGCCGGCCTGTCACGTCGGAGGTCGCGGGTTCGAGCCCCGTACTTCCCGCCAACGCAATTAAAGCCACGTCTTCGGACGTGGCTTTTTGCGTTTAATAGGACAACCGCTCGGCCGTCCCTTTCATTCAGCTCCTTGTTTCCGAGATGCGGAAGAGAATTAAGTATATCGGTTTAAACAAGGGGGGTTTGTTGCGCAACACTCGTTCAATGAAACAGGGGGTTAGGTTATACTAAATTCCACTGCAGGCCTAGTCTGATGTAATTTGCTTTGGATTCGACCTTCAGCGGACATCTAATTCACTATTTGGTTGTCCCGGCGGTTATTTAGCGTCTCGACGTAAGCTCGGCCCCGGAGCCCGTTCGAGCTGTTCGTATTCCTTGAAAGGGGAAACATGGACATATCGAGGAAGACTGATTATGCCCTCCGCATGCTTGCGATGCTTGCCGAGGAGCCGGAGCGGTTGCTTTCTGTTCGCACTGCTGCCGAAGAGGTCAATGTTCCGTATTCGTTTGCCCGTTCGATCCAACACGGTTTGGTTCAGGCCGGTATTGTGGAGAGCCTGCGTGGCGTCCACGGCGGTATGCGTCTTAAGGTCAACCCGAGCGAGGTCACTATCCGTCAGGTCGTCGAGGCCGTTCAAGGCCCTATGGTTATGAATGATTGCACGGCACTCGATGGCGACTGTGCGCGCAGGGGCACGTGCTGCTATCATCCCCTGTGGGCTGGGGCCCAGGCGCTGATGCGTGACTACCTCGATTCCGTTTCGCTGGACGATGTCGTCGCTCGCCGCCAGTTCCCCGCCGTCGATCCCAAGTTCGCCGATCGCGACGCCTTTCCCGAGTATGCCGTTTGCGCGTGTGCTTGCCGGGAGGAGTAGCGCCGCATAAGGAGCATAGCTATGATTCAGGACCCCTTTCGTTCGATGATTCGTTCGGAAGGGGTTCTGCGTTATCGCGACCTTCCGTGGCGCCGCACACGCGACCCGTACATCATCTGGCTTTCCGAGGTCATGCTGCAGCAGACGCAGGTTCCACGCGTAGAGATGCGCATGCCGGCATGGCTCGACCGCTTTCCGACCGTGCATTCTCTCGCCCAGGCCGCTCCTTCTGATGTTTTGGACGCTTGGCAGGGCATGGGCTACAACCGCCGTGCTTTGGCGCTCCATAAGGCCGCGCAGCGACTCGTGGAGGACTGGGATGGGGAGTTTCCGCGTGATACATGCGACCTGGTCGCGCTGCCCGGTATTGGGCCCGCAACGGCGCAGGGCATTCGGTCGTTTGCGTTTGATCTTCCGGGAGTGTACCTGGAGACCAATGTGCGCACGGTCTTTCTGCATCACTTTTTTCCTGACGTTCCGTCTGTTCCCGATCGCGAGCTGGTGCCGTTGATCCAGGCGGCCTGCCCGGCGGCGCCCGGTGCGGCGGCGGATGAGGCCGCTCCCTTTGCCGTGCCGCTCGACGATGCCGATACGCCGCGCGCGTGGTATTACGCGCTGCTGGATTACGGCGCGTATCTCAAAAAGACGCTGCCCAATCCGTCTAGGCGCTCGGCGGGCTACAGCCGCCAGTCCAAGTTTGAGGGCTCGCGTCGGCAAAAGCGTGCCCATATCGTGCGCATGCTGCTTGCAGCTCGCGACGGACAGCCGGCGGGCATAACGCTTGTTGAAGCTGTTGCAGGCGTTAACAAGATGGAGGCCGCAGCGGGTCGCGAACCGGTTGGTTGCGATTTTATTGCGGGCATTCTTGCCGACCTGGAGCGCGAAGGCTTTTGTCGTGCCGAAGGCGAGCGCTGGCTGAGTGTGTGATGACGCGAATTTGCAGAACAGGATAGTAAGGTTTAGATTCTCGGCATGAGGGTATCCTAAAGACAATGCCGCTCAAAGTCTGTGGGCGGCGCATATTGAAGGGAAGTACACCTATGGATTTTGAGAATTCTCAAACCAAGAAGAACCTCGAGACCGCTTTTGCCGGTGAGTCCCAGGCGCACACCAAGTATCGTTACTATGCATCCAAGGCCAAAAAGGACGGCTACGTTCAGATTTCGAATATCTTTGCAGAGACGGCGGGCAACGAGTCCGAGCATGCCAAGCTGTGGTTTAAGTACCTGCACGACGGTGCTGTTCCGGATACGCTGGACAACCTGCGCGATGCCGCCGCGGGCGAGAACTACGAGTGGACCACGATGTATGACGAGTTCGCCAAGACCGCCGAAGAGGAGGGTTTTGCCGAGATTGCCGCGAAGTTCCGTGGCGTTGGCGCTGTCGAGAAGGCTCACGAGGAGCGCTATAACAAGCTCGTCGAGCGCATTGAATCGGGCGAGGTGTTTGAGCGCGAGGGCGTAAAGGTGTGGAAGTGCCTGAACTGCGGGCACCTGCATGTTGGTGCCAAGGCGCCCGAGGTGTGCCCGGTTTGCAACCATCCCAAGGCGTACTTTGAGGAGCAGGTGGTGAACTACTAGCGCCGATACGAACGTGGACTGCGGGGCGCGGGGCAGGAGGCCGGATTGCCTTCCCTCCCCGCTCACGGCTCCGCAGGGTCGCGTTGAGGGAAGGCAATCCGGCCTCCCTCCCCGCGCCCCGGCGTTGGGTCGTTGCGTGCTCGCTACAGAAAAGCTGATTAGAAGTTTGCGTGCCGCCCCTTTTGGGGCGGCACGTTTTTGTGTGGGGTCCCTGTCTTCACAATTTCCGTCAAGCTTTTGGTTAGGTTTTGGTCGGATGGCGCAAGGGCGAAAGGGTAAAAGATTGCTGGCGAAAAAAGCTCAAAGAAAGTGCTGGTAGGGGAGATGTTGAACTTTTCGACAGTTTTCTGACAAAAGAATCTTTGCGGCTATTGCCGCGGATTTCGTTGCCGCGGCCGCGATGGTGCGGGATGCTGGGCGCAAGCATCGAATGCTCCTATTGAGGAGGCCAACATGGATCTGTTTCTTGAGACCCCGCAGCAACAAGCCGAGCGCATGCTGCGCCAACAGCAGCGGCTTATGGAGATGCAAATGCAAGGGGCAGCCGTCCAGCCTCCTGCGCAAAACGCCGCGCCCGCGGTATCGTCTGCGGGTGAGGTGGACCCAGGAGCTTATTCCGTACAGCAAGATTCATATGCGCAGGAGCTTGCGTTCGACAAGCGTCGTGCGCGTCGCCGTCGCTGGGCCCAGCGCCTGCGTACGCTGGCGATGATCGTGCTGATCCCGTTGGGACTCGCGGCAATCTTCTTGGCCTCATATGCCCTCACGTGCATTCTCAACGGCGCCTCGCCCAGCGAAGTGCTCCAACATTTGACAGCTCTCGGCCAGCGCCTGGGCGATGTCGTAACAACCATCCGCGCCGGCTGGGAGAGTTAGCGTGCCAGTATTCATAGCGCAAAGGTAACTTGATGCGCCGCCGGCCACGCGCTGCATATGACAGGGTAAGATTGATTGCGGTTCGATTATTGTTCGATTGGGTTTGTTGGGCGGAGTCTATGTCTGCTGTTGATATTGTGCTGGTCGTGATCGCCTTGGTAGCGGTAGGAGTGGCTGTGGCTTGCGCCCTGCAGCTCAAGGGCCTTCGCGCCGAGCTGCGAGAGCGCAGCGATGGCGGTGCGGAGGCGCTGGCGGCACTCGAGCAGGCCAACAACGCGCTCGATGCCCTGAACGTCGCGCTGGCAGAAACCCGCCGCACGGCCAATGCCATCGCGCAGCAGCAGACGACAGATGCGGCCGTGGAGCAGCAACGTTACCTGAACATCGCACGCGAGTTTTCGCAAGCTGGTGACCGGATGGATGACCTGCGCCGCGAGACGGCCCAACAACTCGGTGCCAACCGCGAGGGCATCGAGCACCGCCTGGACAAGGTGCGCGAGACGGTCGATGCTCAGCTGGGTGCTATCCGCAAAGACAACAACGTGCAACTCGATCAGATGCGCGCGACGGTGGACGAGAAGCTCTCCCGCACGCTCAACGATCGCCTGTCGGCATCGTTTAAGCAGGTGAGCGACCAGCTCGAGGCCGTGTACAAGGGCCTGGGCGACATGCAGTCCATCGCCACCGGCGTGGGCGACCTTAAGCGCGTGCTGGGCAACGTAAAGGCGCGTGGCATTTTGGGCGAGGTACAGCTGGGTGCAATCCTGGCGGACATCCTTACGCCCGACCAGTATCTGGAAAACGTCGCCACCAAGCCCGGCGCCTCGGAGCGCGTTGAGTTTGCCGTCAAGCTGCCGGTAGACGAGGGCGATCCCGTGCTGCTGCCGATCGACTCCAAATTCCCGGGTGACGCGTATGAGCATCTGCTCGACGCCCAGGAGTCGGGTGACGCTGAGGCCGTCGCCGCTGCGCGTAAGACGCTCGATGCCATGGTCAAGCGCGAGGCCAAGGACATCTGCGAAAAGTACCTGAGTGTGCCGGCAACGACCAACTTTGGCATTATGTTCGTGCCGTTTGAGGGGCTGTACGCCGAGGTTGTCAGTCGTCCGGGACTTATCGAGACCCTGGGCCGCGACTATCACGTCAACGTTGCCGGCCCTAGCACCATGGCGGCCATCCTCAACAGCCTGCAGATGAGCTACCAGACGTTTAGGCTGCAAAAACGCACCGATGACGTTCTGCGCGTGCTTTCTGCCGTCAAGGCCGAGCTGCCGCGCTATCAGGCGGCGCTGCGCCGCGCCCAGCAGCAAATCGAGACCGCGGGAAAGACGGTCGAGGGCATCATCACCACGCGCACCAACGTCATGGAGCGCAAGCTCAAGGACATCGACGCGCTGGAAGACGCCGACCAAGCTGATGAAATCTTGGGACTCACGCCCGCGGGCCTTCTCACAGACCAAGAAGACGAGGAATAATTACAACAAGACGGTGGGGCACCGGCGCAAACGCGGGCGCCCCGCTGCTTTTCGCATCGTGCTTGCCTGAAGTGCGCTTTAGTATGCAACAATGACGTTTAGCCCCGCCATATGTGAAAGGAAGCCCATGTCACAGAGAAGCACCAGTCCGCTCAAACGCTCAACCGTGCGCCGCACGCTACAGCGTTTTTGGGACGTCACGCGCACGCAGCCGCTGATCGTCTTTCTCTCGGTGTTCTCGTCGGCGGGCTACATCTTTTTGCTCACGTTTGCCAACACCTACGTGATGGCGCTTATCGTCGACCGCGTCCAGGCCGGCCCCGTGGCGGGCGACCGGGTGTTTGAGGTCTTTGGCCCCTACATTCTGGCGCTTGTGCTCGTTAACCTAGTGGGCCAGATCCTCTCCAAGCTGCAGGACTACACCGTCTACAAGCTCGAGATTGCGGGCAACTATCACTTGGCGCGCCTGTGCTTCGACACGCTCTCCAATCAATCCATGACATTCCACACCAGCCGTTTTGGTGGATCGCTTGTGAGCCAGACGAGCCGTTTTATGAGCGGCTACACGGGGCTGGTGGACGTGACGGTGTATTCGCTCATTCCCACTATCACCTCGGTTGTCTGCACGGTGGCGGCGCTCGCTCCGGTGGTGCCGACGTTTACCGTGATCCTGGTGGGCATTATGGTCGTCTACATTGCGTTTGTCTGGCTCATGTATAAGCGCATCATGCCGCTTTCGGCCGCGACGTCCGCCGCGCAGAACAAGCTGTCGGGCGTGTTGTCCGACGCGGTCACGAACATCCTGGCCGTCAAGACCTGCGGGCGCGAAGACTTTGAGCGCGACCTGTTCGATAGCGCCGACCGCGCCGCGCGCGACGCCGAGACGGTTTCGATGCACGCCATGATGCAGCGCAACTTTACGACCTCGGGCCTTATCGTCATCACCATGGCCGTGGTGAGCGTGTTCGTCGCGGGCGGCAACGCGTGGTTTGGCATCTCGGCCGGCTCGCTTGTCATGATCTTTACCTATACGTACAACCTCACCATGCGTCTGAACTACGTAAGCTCCATGATGCAGCGCATCAATCGCGCGCTCGGCGATGCGGCCGAGATGACGCGCGTGCTGGACGAGCCGCGTCTGGTGGCAGACGACGAGAACGCTCCCGAGCTCAAGGTGGGTGAGGGCGCGATTGATTTTGAGCACCTGAGCTTTGCATACCGTGACGCCGCGGCGGGCGAGAGCGTGTTCGACGACCTGACGCTCCATGTGGCGGCGGGTCAGCGCGTGGGCCTGGTGGGCAAATCGGGCTCGGGCAAGACGACGCTCACCAAGTTGCTGCTGCGCCTGGACGACGTACAGGGCGGTCGCGTACTCGTGGACGGTCAGGATGTCTCGCGCTGCACGCAGCAGAGCCTGCGCCGCCAGGTTGCCTACGTGCCGCAGGAGGCACTGCTGTTTCACCGCTCCATTCGCGAGAACATCGCCTACGGCCGCCCCGACGCCACCGACGAACAGATCCGCGAGGCGGCCCGCTTGGCCAATGCCCTGGAGTTTATCGACCGCCTGCCCCGGGGCTTTGACACCATGGTGGGCGAGCGCGGCGTTAAGCTTTCGGGCGGCCAACGCCAGCGCGTGGCCATCGCCCGTGCCATCCTTACCGACGCGCCGATTCTGGTGCTCGACGAGGCGACCTCTGCCCTGGATAGCGAGTCCGAGGCGCTGGTGCAGGAGGCGCTTGAGAACCTGATGCGTGGCCGTACCTCCATTGTGGTGGCACATCGCCTGTCCACCGTGGCGGCGCTCGACCGCATCGTGGTGCTGGCGGACGGCGAGATTGTCGAGGACGGTACGCATGCGCAGCTTGTCGAGGCAGGCGGCGAGTATGCGAGCTTGTGGGGCCGCCAGACCGGCGCATTTTTGGAGGCGTAAAGACCCCATACGTGGGACAATCGTGCCCATAGGTAAGTTATGCCGCTGATCCGAGGAGTCGTTATGCCACGCGAGACCAATGCCGCCAAGCGCGAGCGCGCCGTTGAGGTGTGCGAACGCCTTAACCGTCGCTATGGCCCGGTTGAGTGTTTTTTGGACCACGAGAATCCCTATAGGCTGCTCATAGCGGTGTTGCTCTCGGCGCAGACGACCGACGCGCAGGTCAACAAGGTGACGCCGAAGCTGTTTGCCCAGTGGCCCACGCCCGAGGCCATGGCGGGGGCGAGCGTTGCCGATGTGGCAGATACCATTAAGTCGCTCGGCTTCTATAAGAGCAAGGCCAAGCACGCCGTTGAGGCCGCACAGATGATTGTCGCCGACTACGGCGGCGAGGTGCCGGCCGACATGAAGGAACTCGTCAAGCTGCCGGGCGTTGGGCGCAAGACGGCGAACATCGTGCTCAACGTGGGGTTTGGCATTGTCGAGGGCATTGCGGTCGATACGCACGTCAACCGCATCGCGCACCGTCTGATGCTGAGTCCCAAGACGCACGCCAAAGAGCCGCTCAAGACCGAGCAGGATCTGCTCAAGATCTTGCCGCACGAGTATTGGGAGTCGGTCAACCACCAGTGGATCACCTTTGGCCGCGAGATCTGCGATGCCCGCAAACCCAAGTGCGACGAGTGCCCGCTGGCAGATCTTTGCCCGAGCATGCGCGTTTTGGGGTAGCTGTTTGGCGTGCGCTGGCGTGTTCACCTCATGCGCTACCATGATAATCAATACTTTTGACGCACGACCCGCCGAGCTTGCCCCGGCGGGCTTTTGGCGTTGCGATGCCGGAGGAACAGCATGCTCATTCACCGTATAGCCGCGCAGCTCTACACTGCCGAGGCCTTGCAGACCGTCGAGGCCGGACTCGATGCCGGCGAGGATGTGACGCTGGCCGTGTCGCAGTCGGGCCGCACGCTTATGGCGGCTGCTCAGTTTGCGCGCCGCCCGCGCCCTACGGTCTACATTGTGAGCGGCGAGGACGCGGCCGATCGCGCCGCGCGCAGCCTTGCCGCCTACGTGGGCCTGGCGCACGTGTGCCGCTTTCCCGAGCGCAAGGACTATCCGTGGCGCGAGCAGGCGCCCGACGATGCCGTGGTGGCGCAGCGCTGCGAGGCTCTGGGGCGTATCGTGCGCGGGGACAACTGCATCATGGTTGCCTCGGCCCGTGCATTGCTGCGTTGCGTGCCGCCAGTCGAGAGCCGCTACTGGGAGTCCACGACCTTTGCGGTGGGCGAGGAGATTCCTTTTGACGAAGTGCCGCAGCGCCTGGTGGGCATGGGCTACACCAATGCCGGCGCCGCCGACGCACCCGGCCTATTCCGCGTGCACGGCGACACCGTCGAGGTATTCCCCGCACAAGAGAAAGCGCCCGTGCGCATTGAGTTCTTTGGCGACGAAATTGATCGCATTCGCCGTATGGTGAGCTCTACGGGCCAAACCATCGGCAACGAGGACAGCATCGAGATCTTCCCGTGCCGCGAGCTGGCGCTTACCGACGAAGCCGTTCACAACATGCACGTGGCGCTCTATCGCGCAAGCCAGAGCGACAGCAAGCTGGCGGCACTGCTCGAGATGGTTGATGCGCGTATCGTCACACCCGAGCTCGACCGCTTTTTGCCGGTGATGTACGACCAGACCGTGAGCCCGTTGGCGCACGTGAGCGGCAAGGCGCTTGTGGTTCTGTCCGAGCCTCGCTCGCTGTTCGACGACTGCCTGCGTGCCTACGAGGATATCGAGGCGCGCGCCGGCGAGGCGGGGATTGACCGCTTGGACGGCCTGTACGTGCGCGCCCAGCAGCTCGACTTTGGTGCTCAGCAGCGCCTGAACTACGTGAGCCTGATCCGCGCCGGCGGTGCGGTTACGGCAGAGCTCAAGATTGAGCAGCCGGCTATCGCAGGCTCGGACAACCGCTTTATGACGCGCGTTCAGGAAGTCGTGGGCAAGCGCTATGCCTGCGTGTTTGCCATTCCCGACCGCGGAGCGCGCGAGTCGATGGAGCTCACCTTTGGCGATGAGGGCATTACCTTTGAGGAGTCGCTGACGGCCGCCCCCGAAAACGCCGGTGTTATTGGCGAGCGCGTACGCGTGGCAGCGGCAGATTCTGCCGACCGTGCTGCCCGCCAGGAGGCCCATGCCTCGATCCGCGAGCGCCGCGTCGATGCGCTCAACGCCCGATCGCTCGAGGCGGGCGCCGCCCAGGCTGCCGCCGGTGCTGCCGTACCCACCATCTCGCGCGGACGCGTGACCTTTGTGGATGCTGCCCTGCCGCAGGGCGTGGTGGTGCCCGATGCCAACCTAGCCGTGTTCTCGATCGCCGATCTCAATGCCCGCATGGACGCCAACCGCGCGCGCAGCCGTCGCAAGGTGGACATTACGCAGATCACGTTTCCGTTTAAGCCGGGCGACTACGTGGTGCACGCTACCCACGGCATCGCGCTCTTTAGCGAGATCGCGCGCCAGGAAGTGGGCGGCAAGGAGCGCGACTACTTTTTGCTGGAATATGCCGACGGCGACAAGCTCTACGTGCCGCTCGAGCAGGTCGACCGCATCACGCGCTATGTTGGTCCCGACGGCGACAAGCCGCGCCTGACTAGACTCAACACCGCCGACTGGACGCGTGCCACCAACAAGGCGCGCAAGAACGCCAAAAAGCTGGCGTTTGACCTGGTCGATCTGTATACGCGCCGCTCGTCGATTACCGGTATCGCCTGCCCGCCCGATACGCCCGAGCAGATCGAGATGGAGGAGAGCTTTCCTTACGACGAGACGCGCGACCAGCTGGAGGCCATCGCCGACATTAAGGCCGACATGGAGGCGCCCAAGCCCATGGACCGCCTGCTCTGCGGCGACGTGGGCTTTGGCAAGACCGAGGTTGCCCTGCGCGCGGCGTTTAAGTGCGTGGACTCCGGCCGTCAGGTCATGGTGCTCTGCCCCACGACCATTCTGGCCCAACAGCACTACGAGACCTTCTTTGAGCGCTTTGCCCCGTTTGGCCTCGAGGTCGAGGTGCTCAGCCGCTTTCGCACGCCGGCGCAGCAGAAGCGCGCGCTCAAGGCGTTTGCCGAGGGCACGATCGACGTGCTCATCGGCACGCACCGTTTGCTTTCGGCCGATGTGAACCCCAAGAACCTGGGTTTGGTGATCATCGACGAGGAGCAGCGCTTTGGCGTGCAGCACAAGGAGCAGCTCAAGAACCTGCGCGAGCAGATTGACGTGCTCACGCTTTCGGCAACGCCTATTCCGCGAACCATGCAGATGGCCACGAGCGGCGTGCGCGACATGAGCCTGATCACCACGCCGCCGACCGGGCGCCGCCCCGTGATCGTGCACGTGGGGGAGTACGACCCCGACGTGGTGAGCGCGGCGATTCGCCTGGAGGTGGGCCGCGGCGGCCAGGTGTACTACGTGTCCAACCGCGTCAAGACCATCGACGACGCCGTGGCACGCGTGCACGAGGCCGCGCCCGAGGCGCGCGTGGGCGTGGCGCACGGCAAGATGAGCCCGCGCGAGGTCGAGGACGTGATGATCGAGTTCGCGACCAAAAAGATCGACGTGCTCATCGCCACGACCATCGTGGAGAGCGGCATCGACAACGCGACCGCCAACACGCTCATCATCGAGGATTCGCAGCGCTTGGGCCTGGCACAGCTCTACCAGCTCAAGGGCCGCGTGGGCCGTTCTGCCACGCAAGCCTACGCGTACTTTATGTTCCCGGGCGAGCTGCCGCTCACCGAGGAGGCTACGGCGCGCCTGACCGCACTCTCCGAGTTCCAGGACCTGGGCAGCGGCATGCGTATCGCCATGCGCGACCTGGAGATTCGCGGCGCCGGCTCGCTCATGGGCGCCGAGCAGCACGGCAATCTGTCGAGCGTGGGCTTTGACCTGTTTACGCAGATGCTGGGCCAGGCCGTGGCCGAGGCGCGCGGCGACGACGATGCCGGTGTGGAGGCGGCGAGCGTGGGTATTAACCTGCCGGCCGACTACTTCTTGTCCGAGGAGTACCTGCCGGCGGTGGATCAGCGCGTGCTCGTATACCGTAAGCTTGCGGCGGCCGAGGACCTGGAGAGCATCGACGAGGTGCAGGAAGAGACCGAGGCCGCGCATGGTGAGCTGCCGTTGGCGGGACTCAACCTGTTCAATCGCGCGCGAATCCGCATTCGCGGCGAGCGCCTGGGGCTCGAGAGCGTTACGCTCAGCGGCGGTCGCATCACGTTTTTGGGCGTCGACGTTCCCAAGAAGGTGGCCTATGAGCTTAAGACCCGCTATGGCGCGGTAAACTTCCCCAAGAGCCGCAAACTGTCGGTGCCCTACAAGGCGGGCGCCGGCGCGGGCAGCGGCCTGGGTCGCGGTCTCGACGCCAACGACGGCACCGGCCCCGTGGCCGCGGCACTCATGCTGCTGCAGCAGCTGGGCACGTCCGACGATGACTAACGGGTCGACGCCGTAAACGCCCCATTTGGGCAATCTGGTTCCATCGAAAGGAAAGCATGTTCGGGTACATCTATAAGAAAGATGCCGCTGCTATCGCGGTTATCCTTGTCCTCTGCCTGGGCGTGGGCAGTTTCTTCGATTATCAGATCTCGAGCGCGCTGTTCAACATCGGCAGTATGTACGGCCGCTTTATCGAGGCGACCGGCGAGCTGCCGTTTGAGCTGACGGCGAGCGTCGCGGGCGTTATGCTCGTGCGCGCGGTGCGTCCCGACTCCAGGGGGAGCAAATGGCTCGCCGTGCTCGGCATCCTCGTCAATGTTGGCCTGACCGTCTATGAGATCGTTTCGTCCCTGAGGGTTGGCGGCAAACTCATCGCGGCTCAGTTGGTGCTGACGTTTGTGCTGGCCATCGTCGCCAACCTTATCGTCTATCGCCTCACGCGCACGACCGAGCCCGACGAGCTCACACGCTGGGCGCTCATGGTGCTTGCCGTGTGGGTCGCTCAGGCCATCATTCTCAACGTGATCGTCAAGCCGCTGTGGTCGCGCCCGCGCATGCGCGTGGTCGAGGTGACGCCGGGGCTCGAGTTTCAGCCGTGGTGGGTGATCGGCAACCCCGACAAGCGGGCCTATATTGCCGCCGGTGTAGCCAAGGACGGCTTTAAGTCGTTTGCGAGCGGACACGCGGCGCACGCGGCGATCGGCCTTATGCTCGCCGGGCTTCCCGCAGCGGCCTTTAAGGAAAAGCCGTCGCGCCGTCGTGTGGTCTTTTGGACGGCGGCTGTGGTTGTGGCGTTCGTCGCGTTTGGCCGCATCGTGATCGGAGCGCACTTTTTGAGTGATGTGAGCTGCGGTTTTGCTCTGGTGCTGGCACTTGAGTGCCTTGCCGCGCGCATTGCCTATCCCAGCGGCGTACAATAGCTCCGTTTGAATCATCTGGCCGATACCCGGTAAGAGAGGATTGCCATGCTCGCGTTTAACAACGATTATTCCCACGGCGCACACCCGGCGGTGCTGCAGGCGCTCGTCGACACCAATATGGAGCCGCAGCCCGGATACGGTACCGATGCACATACCGAGCGTGCCAAGCAGCTTATCCGCGAGGCCTGTCAGGCCCCCGATGCCGACGTGTTTTTTCTGGTGGGCGGCACGCAGGCCAACGCGACGGTGATCGACATGCTGCTCGCGCCGTACGAGGGCGTCGTTGCTGCCGAGACTGGCCACGTCGCCTGCCACGAGGCGGGCGCCATCGAGTTTGGCGGCCACAAGGTGCTCACCATCCCCGGCTACGAGGGCAAGATGCACGCCGAGGACCTTGAGAACTATATCCAGGTGTTCTACGAAAACGAGAGCTACGAGCACACGGTGTTCCCGGGTGCCGTGTACGTGAGCCTATCGACCGAGTACGGCACGCTGTACTCCAAGGCCGAGCTCGCGGCGATTCACGCAGTGTGCCAGAAGCGCGAGATTCCGCTGTTTGTGGATGGCGCCCGCCTGGCCTATGCGCTGGCGGCCGATGAGTGCGACATTACCCTGCCCGAGCTGGCGCAGCTGTGCGATGTGTTCTACATCGGCGGTACCAAGTGCGGCGCGCTCTGCGGAGAGGCTGTGGTGTTCTGCGGTATGCACGCCCCGGCGCATCCCATTCCGCGTATCAAGCAGCATGGCGCGCTGCTTGCCAAAGGCCGCCTGACGGGCGTGCAGTTCGAGGCTCTTTTTACCGATGGCCTGTATTTTGAGATTGGTCGCCAGGCGATCGAGACGGCTCAGGCGCTTCGTCGCGTGCTGCACGAGCGCGGCTACCAGTTCTTTTTGGAGACGCCGACCAACCAGCAGTTTGTGATTCTGCCCAACGAGGACATGGGCCGCATTCGCGAGCATGCCTCGATTGAGTACTGGGAAAAGTACGACGAGACCCACACGGTGGTGCGCTTTTGCACCAGCTGGGCCACGACGCAGGAGGACATCGACGCGTTGGCGGCTGTCCTGTAGCCTGATGTAATGACAAGGGGCTGCCCTGCGCCTGAGCTTGGCGCAGGGCAGCCTTTGTTTTTGAGGGGGAAGGGTTGTATGACCGAAATGTCCGAGCCGACGATTCGCCTGGCGACGCCCGACGATGCGCCGGCGTTGCTTGCCATCTATGAGCCGTATGTGCGCCATACGGCGATTACCTGCGAATACGAGGTGCCGAGCGTTGAGGAGTTCGCCGGGCGTATCGAGCGTACGCTCAAGCGCTACCCGTATTTGGTGATGGAGCTGGACGGGCGTCCGGTAGGCTATGCCTATGTGAGCCCGCTCAACAGCCGCGAGGCATACGACTGGTCGGTCGAGACGTCGATCTACCTGGCGCGCGATGTGCTCCACGGCGGGCTGGGCCGCAAGCTGCACGATGCGCTCAAGCAATGCCTGATTGCGATGGGCATCACCAACATGTGCGCGCTCATCGCCGTGCCGCACGACAAGGACGACGAGCATCTGACGCACAACAGCCAGGATTTCCATGCCCATATGGGGTATCGCCTGGTGGGTGCCTTCGACCGCTGCGCCCAAAAGTTCGGTCGCTGGTACGACATGTGTTGGATGGAGCTGGTCCTAGCCGAGCGCACGCCCAACCAACCCAAACCAACCTGGTTCCCCGACCTCCCCAAACCTACCATTTAGGGACAGGTTTATTTTGGCAGGTTAGCCGATGGGTTCGGTGTATTTGGCGCGGTCGGTGCGTTGGATGCGCTTGGAGACATGGAGCGGTCGGCCGTCGGTGTCGTAGACGTAGTCGGTGATCAGGATCAGCGCCTGCCCGCGCTCAACGTTGAGCAAAAACGCCTCGTTTTGCGAGGCATAGCACACCTCAAAGGTCTTATGCCCCTGTGCCGGTGCGCGATGGAACTCCTGTCGCAGCGTGGCGTAGAGCGAACCGTTGATATCGCGATCGATGAGCGTCTCGAAGCTTGGCGGCAGGTAGGTGGTCTCCAGGCACAGCGGCGCGTCGTCCAGGTAGCGCAGGCGGACAAGTTTGACGAGCTTGCTGCCCACGGCGGCGTCAAAGAACTTAGCTATGCTGCCGGCCGCCTTGGCAAAGCCCGAGTCCACGGTGCGCGTGGTGGGCTTCATGCCCTGGCCTTCGACCTGCTTGGTATAGCTCGAAAACACCAGGTTGTTCTCGTGGAGCGCGGGCGTGTCGGCCACAAAGGCGCCACGCCCGCGCTCGGTGCGCACCAGGCCCTCATCAACGAGCACCTTAAGGGCGTGGCGTACGGTGCTGCGTGACAGCCCCGATTCGTCCATGAGTTCCATCTCGGACGGCAGCTTGTCTCCGCGCGCATACGTGCCGGCAGCGATGCGATCGCGCAGCGTGCCCGCCAAGCGCTCGTATTGGGTCAGTTTCTTTTTAGATGTGACGCCCATATTGCCAACCTATATCTAACCTGTATGCTTACCTAAGCAAGCATGTATTTAATAAAACAATAAAAATGCTGGTAGCGAGCTACCGAAAACCACAGCAGCAAAATTTCTAAGACAAATATAGCATACAACTAGTCGACATAACCAAAACATGTATGTAACTTGTATGCCTGTGATGAGCATCAAACGAGAAGAAAGGCTGATGCACGATGACTACTCAGGAACAGGTTAAAGATGTCGTCTCCCAGGTTTTGGCCGACAAGGCAGACAAGGGCGGCATCAAGCGCGTCGTGTGGATTGGCGCCGGCGGATCCAACGGCGGTAACTATCCTGCCCAGTACTTTATGGAGCACGAGGCCACGCAGGTCGTGAGCTCCAGCTACACCAGCAACGAGTTCGTGCACGCCACCCCTGCCTACGTTAACGAGAACACCTTGGCCGTCGTCGTGTCCATGCGCGGCACCAAGGAGACTATCGTCGCCGCCCAGGTCGCCAAGGACCACGGCGCCAGCACCATCGCCATCTATGTTGACGAATCCGCCCTCACCGAGGTCTGCGACTACAAGATTCAGTACGACAGCCTGGCCGTCGACGAGTCCTGCATGGGCCGCACCAACTCCGCCGTCGTGACCATGATCGCCATGGAGCTCACGCAGCAGACCGAGGGCTATGCCGAGTACGAGACCGCCATGGCCGCCTTCGACTTGGTCGACCCCATCTATCGCAAGGCCGTCGAGTACACCCGTCCGCTTGCTGCCAAGTGGGCCGAGCAGAACGCCGACAAGCCCTGCATCAACGTGATGGCTCAGGGTCCGCTCTTTGGTGCCGCCTACGTCTTTAGCATCTGCAACGTGCAGGAGATGCTGCAAATCGACTCCTGCACCATCAACACCTGCGATTTCTTCCATGGCCCCTTCGAGATCCTGGACAAGCGTACCTCGCTGTTCCAGCTCATCAGCGTCGGCCGCAGCCGCTGCAACGACGAGCGCGGCATCCGCTTCGTCAACCAGTACGGTGGCGAGCGCGTCTATCAGCTCGACGCCAAGGAGCTCGGCCTCAACGACATCAAGGACAGCGTGAGCGAGTACTTCAACCACCTGATCTTCGCGCCGATCCTCAACAACGTCTACATGCGTGCACTCTCTGCCGTCACCCACAAGGACTATATGACGCGCCGCTACATGTGGAAGCTCGACTACTAGGAGTTACGCGGTTTTGCCAAACCGCGTAACGGCTCGACGATGCAAACCCGCCAGAGCGGCAATCTGCCTTTCAACTTCGGCGGCATGACCAGAAGGTCAATGCCGCTTCGCTTCAAGGCACCTTGCTCGCTCTGGCGGGTTTTCGCTGACGTTGCCAAAGCATCGGCGTCGCCTTGGTCCAGATGTGGCAGTTGAGGACGTTCCCTTTCTGCCGGCAGTTGGGGACAGTCCTAGTCGTTGGGTAGTCATTGGGGACGTACTTAAACGACTAGTCATTGGGGACGTTCCTGAATGACTAGTCGTTTAAGTACCTCCCCAACGAGTACCAATGACCATGTTGGGGAGCATATTTTTCCGTTCGGCGATTTGTGGCTTGAAAAATGTATATAACGACTATAACGTAGTATGAAACATATTGGAAACAATACCGAGGAGGCTGCGTTGAAGAAAAGCAATCTGGGCTATGTGCTGGTGCTGATCGCCGCGCTTATGTGGGGCAGCATCGGAATCTTTGTAAACGGCATCTCGGCCATGGGTGTTTCGTCTCAGAGCATGGCGGCCTTTCGCCTGTTGTCGGGTGCCGTCTTAATGGCTCCGGTCTTGGCGTTCATGGGTTGCCAGGGAGGTGCTCGTGAGGGAAAAGCATCGGGTCCCCTGACACTGTTCAAGGCAAGTCCTAAAGAGCTTGTTCCCTGCGCGCTTGTCGGTATCGTCGGTTTGGCCGCCGCCAACACCTGCTATTACGAGTGCATGGGCGAGGTGGGCATGTCCACGGCCTCGGTGCTGCTCTACACCTCGCCGGTGTTTGGCGTCATGCTCGGCCGCGTGCTTTATCGCGAGGACGTGACCCCTAACAAGCTCGTTGCCATTGTCTTTAACATCGTTGGCTGTGTGCTTGCAGTGACCAATGGCGACCTTTCCGGTTTTCATTTTTCGGTTTGGGGCGTCACGTCGGGTGTGATTGCAGGCCTTTGTGGTGCGTCGCTCGCGGTGTTTAGCCGAATAGCAACCAAGACGGTCCACCCGCTGGCTGTCACGTTTTGGGGCTTTGTTTTTGGCGGTGCGGTTATGGCAGCTATCGCGGCTCCGTGGCCAGATGTCGCCGCGGCAATGTCGCCACAGCTGCTGCTGCTGTTCCTTGGCTTTGGACTCATCCCCACAGCCGTGGCTTACATCTTATATATGCAGGGTCTGTCCATGGGGCTCGAGACGTCGAAAGTTCCCGTCGTAATGTCATTCGAGACAGTTGTCACCGTACTGCTGGGCATTGGTGTCTACGCCGAGCCCGCCGGCGCGATCAAAGTCCTGGGCATCGTGCTGGTGCTCGCGTCCATCCTGATTATGAATACCGACTTTTCCAAGCTGCGCAACAGTGTGTTTGTCGGTCATGTCATTGAGAGCATGACCTTTAAGCCCAACGCGTGGTGGACGGAGAAATCGCAGGACATGGATCTGTTTAAGGAACGCACCGGCATCGCGCTGGAGCCCACCGTACAGGAAAGTCCCTGGTACTTCGTGCGATAGGGAATTGCGTGCGGCATCCGACCTGGGGTTATCCAGCCAGTGCCCGCCTACCCAGCCCTAACGTTTCGAGTACGTTAAACCCGTAAACGGTCGATTTTTAACCGCGAACGGTCTTTATACTAATTATCAATATAAGTAGCGTATAAGACGTTATAATGACCATAACGAGAAGGAGGAGGCAAGATGAATCAGATCATTCTCGCATCTCATGGCGGCCTGGCCGCAGGCGCCAAAGACACGCTCGAGATGGTTCTCGGCGACGTGTCGAACGTCCACGTCGTGTCGCTTGCTCGTGACGACAAGGAGCCCATCACCAATAAGGTGGACGCCATGATCGCCACGTTCAACGCGGACGACACCGTCTATGTGCTGACCGATATGCTCGGCAGCTCGGTCAACAACAGCATGGTCGAGCTTTCCAAGAACGGCACGAAGTTCACGGTTGTCAGCGGTTTCAACATCCCGCTGGCGCTCACGCTCGCTATGAGCCCCGCCCCCGTCAAGGGCACCGAGCTCGCGGCCCTCATCAACGAGGCCCGCACTGGTCTGACCAACCCCAACGCACCGGTCGAGGCCGTCGCGGCTCCCGCCAAGAAGGCCAAGGCGTCCCGTCACAGCTCCGGTCCCGCCAAGATCGTCCTCGCACGTCTTGACTACCGTCTGCTGCACGGTCAGGTCGTCTTTACCTGGACCACCAAGGTTCAGGCCGAGCGCATCATCGTCGTCGACAACGCTGCCGCCAACGATGACATCAAGAAGGGTGCTCTTAAGCTGGCCAAGCCCCAGGGCGTGCGCCTGAACGTCTTCACCGTCGAGCGTGCCCTCGCCAAGATGGACAAGCTCAACACCCTCGGCGAGCGCGTCATGTTCGTCTTTGGCAACACTGCCGAGATGCTGCAGTTCTGCCAGGGCTACAAGCTCGACGCCATCAACCTGGGCGCCACCGCCAACCACGACGGTGCCGATCAGGTCGGCGGCAAGGACAGCTCCGTCTTCTTCGACGCCACGCAGAAGGCCGACATCAACCAGCTGCTCGACATGGGCATCAAGCTCTATGTCCAGCAGACCCCCACGTATCAGAGCGTCGACATCGACGCCAAGCTGTAGTCAACCAGGCTTTTGCCTGACTGAAAGGAGAAGGGTATGAATACGTTCATCAGTGCGGTGCTCGTCGGCCTCGTCGGCGTGTTCTGCATGTGGGACTCCCGCCTGCTCGGTCGTCTTAACTTCGAGCAGCCCCTCGTTGGCGCTACGCTCGTCGGTCTGCTGCTGGGCGATGTGCCCACCGGCCTTGCCGTCGGTGCCGCCGTCGAGCTCGTGTCCATGGGCCTGGTGCAGGTCGGTGCTGCCGTTCCGCCCGATATGGTCCTGGGCGGCATCGTGGCCGCTGCCTTTGCGTGCCTGACCGATGCTTCCGCCGAGACTGCCATGACGATCGCCATCCCGGTCGCCGTCCTGGGTCAGCTCCTCGGCATCGTGTTCCGTTCCATCATCGCCGCCCTCACCCATGTGGCAGATAGCGCGATCGATAACGGAAAGTTCAAGACTGCCTACCGTATGCACATCTGCGTCGGCACTGGTCTGTACGCCGTCATGTACTTCCTGCCGATCTTCCTCGCCGTCTTTGTTGGCACCGACCTGGTTCAGGCCATCGTCAACATGGTTCCCGAGTGGCTGTCCACTGGTCTTAACGTTTCGACCAAGATCATGACCGCCTACGGCTTGGCCCTGCTGCTCACCATGATGATCAAGAAGGGTATGACTCCGTTCCTGTTCATCGGCTTCCTGCTCGCCGCTTACCTCAACCTGTCCGTCATCGCGGTCGCTCTGATCGGTGTGTGCCTGGCTGTCGTCTTCATGGGCTTCAAGTTCAACGGTTCCCATGCAGCCGCCGGTGTCGATTCCGACTACGATCCGCTCGAAGACGACGAAGACTAAGGAGGAACACACTATGGCAACCGCAACCAAGGACGTGTCCCTGAACAAGAAGGTCAGCCAGTTCTTCTGGCGCTCCTGGGCCATCCAGGCCTCTTGGAACTACGAGCGTCAGATGAACATGGGCTTCCTCTATGGCATGGTTCCCACGCTCGATCGCCTCTATCCGGATGAGTCCGACCCCAAGCAGCTCGCTGCCAAGAAAGAGGCTTACCACCGTCACATGGCGTTCTACAACTGCACTCCGCAGACGAGCGCTTTCGTCCTGGGCCTCGCCGCCTCCATGGAGGAGGAGTACGCCAAGGATCCCGAGAACTTCGATCCCGATTCGATCAACGCGGTCAAGACCTCCCTCATGGGCCCGCTTTCCGGTATTGGTGACTCCTTCTTCCAGGGCACCATCCGCGTTATCGCCTTTGGTCTGGGCGTTCAGCTGGCTCAGCAGGGCTCCATCATGGGCCCGATCCTGGCCATGCTCATCTCCATCGTGCCCTCCGTGCTGATCACGTGGTTCGCAGCCAAGATGGGCTATCAGGGCGGCCACGAGTACCTGAGCAAGCTTCAGGGCGGCGACCTCATGGAGAAGCTCATGTATGTCTGCGGCATCGTGGGTCTTATGTCCGTGGGCGGCATGATCGCTACGCTGATCGGCGCCACCACCCCGCTGCAGTTCGCTGACGGCACCGTCGTGATCCAGGACATCCTGGACGGCATGATGCCCCAGATGATTTCCCTTGGCCTCACCGGCCTTATGTACTGGCTCATCAAGAAGAACGTCAACACCGGTTGGCTTCTTGTGATCGCCATCGTGGGCGGCATCGCCCTCTCCGCGGCCGGCATCCTGGCCTAGTCGCGCCCAAGCGTCTAACCGCTTTCCCCGGGGAGCCTGCCTGGCATCCCATACCCCAGGCAGGCTTCCATCCCTAAATGTGTCAAAGGGACAGTCCCTATGTCACATCTTCAATGGGCCGGCGACTCGGTCCAAATCACGGTAATCCTGCGCACGTCCGGCAAAGTGGCGCCGCAAAAATCGAAAGGAATGTGTCAGATGTACGAGATCGACCTTAACCTCCCTAAGCAGATCGTCGCTGACGTCCTGTCCAACCACGAGATCCACAGCGTCGCCTTCGTTGGCTGCGGCGCTTCCATGTCCGACCTTTACCCCGCCAAGTACTTCCTGGCCAACAACACGGACAAGCTGAACGTTCAGATCTTCACCGCAAACGAGTTCAACTACGACACGCCCTCCTGGGTCAACGAGCACACCTTCGTGATCACCTGCTCCCTCGGTGGCTCCACGCCCGAGACCGTCGAGGCCAACAAGACCGCCAAGAAGCACAACTGCCCGGTCGTCTCCCTCACCAACAAGGCCGGCTCCGCTCTGACCGTCGACGCCGACCACGTCATCATCCACGGCTTCCACGCCAACTACGCTGCCAAGTGCGAGAAGCCCGGCTATGCCATCGCTCTTGCTCTCGAGATCCTTCAGCAGACCGAGGGCTATGACCACTACGAGGACATGATCACCGGCCTCACCAACGTCTTCGACCTTTGCGAGAACGCCGCTCAGTCCTGCAAGGGTCTTGCCAAGCAGTTCGCTCAGGACTTCAAGGACGACAAGATGATCTACTTCATGGCTTCCGGTGCCTCCGAGAAGATGGCTTATTCTCACGCCGCCTTCCTGTTCACCGAGATGCAGTGGATCGACGCCGCTGCCTACAACACCGGTGAGTACTTCCACGGCCCGTTCGAGGTTTCCACCGAGGGTAAGCCCTACGTCTTCTTCATGTCCGATGGCGCTACCCGTCCGATGGACGCCCGCGCCCTCACCTTCCTTAAGCGCATGGGCGCCAAGGTCGCTCTGATCGACTCCAAGGACTACGGCCTGGCTGACGCCGTGCCCGCGAGTGTCGTCACCTACTTCAACCCGCTGCTGCACCTCGCCGTTATGCGTGAGTACGGCAACCAGATCGCCGAGGCCCGTCAGCACCCGCTGACCATGCGTCGCTACATGTGGAAGCTTTCCTACTAATCACAAGTAAGTAGACCTTACGGGTTGATTGAGAGGGGATGGGGTTTTCGCCCCGTCCCCTTTTTTGCTTTGGGGGGCGTGTTTGTCGCGCCGCAAACCCCAGATAAAACCTACCAAAATAAACCTGTCCCTTTTTGGCAGGTGGAAGGAGGAGCGTATGATCAAGGCAGTGCTGTTTGACATGGACGGCGTGCTGGTCGATACCGAGTGGTTCTACAACCGTCGCCGCGTGGCGTTTATGGAAGAGAAGGGGTTCCACTTTGACGAGATCCCCGACCTTTCGGGGTCTAACGAGCCGGCCATTTGGAAGGCGCTGGTGCCCGACGATGTTGAGCTGCGTGAGCGCCTGCGCGTGGAGTACAAGCAGGTCTACAGCCCGCACCACCCCGTTCCGTATGCCGAGCTTCTCAACGAGCAGACGGAGCCGGTGATGCGTGAGCTGCATGAGCGCGGCGTGAAGTGTGCCATCGCGAGCTCGTCCTATCGCGAGCTGATCGACGAGCTGGTGGAGATTGCCGGCATCGCCGACGTGCTGGACTACACCATCAGCGGTCACGAGTGCAGTGCGTTTAAGCCCGACCCCGAGATCTACCAGCGTGCCATGGAGGCGCTGGGGGTGGAGCCTGCCGAGTGCCTGGTTATCGAGGATTCGCCTCTGGGCATCGAGGCTGGCAAGCGCTCTGGCGCCCGCGTCCTGGCGCTGCGTCCGCACGAGGGCGTCAACCTGGACCAGTCTGCCGCCGACGTTGTCATCGACAATCTGTGTGACATCCTACCTGCCATTTAGGGACAGGTTTATTTTGGCAGGTTTTATCTGGGCAAATGCCGAATTCGCCGTGAAGGGATCGCTCTCTTCACGGCGTTTTTCTTTTGAGCGGCCTCACGGTCCTTCTGATGGTTGTCGAGAGAGGGTGAATTGAGGCGCCCCCGCACGCTCCATGCTACAATCGCGGGCATGCCCCACAACTATATCTGCCTTCGAAAGGAGCCTGCGTGGCGGATGCCATCGATCAGCTCACGGACCGCGTGCTCGTACTCGGCCGCCTCACCATCGTCCGCCGTGCCATTACTGCCGTGGCAGTCACGGTCTCTGCCGTTCTCCAGACATTCCTGATCCAGGCGTTCATTCGGCCCGCTGACCTGCTTCCGAGCGGTTTTACCGGCGTCGCGGTCCTTCTCGATCGCGTTACCTCGCTAGGCGGCGTTCACATCGACATCTCGCTCGGTATGCTCGCACTCAACATCCCCGTGGCGCTCCTATGCTGGAACGGCATTAGCAAGCGCTTCGTCATCTTCTCGATGATGCAGGTCGTGCTCTCGTCGCTGTTCCTCAACGTCTTTCACTTTGCGCCGTTTTTAGGCGACAAGATCATGCTCATCATTTTTGGCGGCGTGGTCTCGGGCCTGGGTGCTGCCATCGCGCTTAAGTCCGGCGCATCCACCGGCGGTACCGACTTTATCGCGCTGTGGGTTTCCAACCACACGGGCAAGACCATCTGGGGCGTCATCTTTGGCTTCAACTGCTTTATCCTGGCAATCTTTGGTTTTATGTTTGGCTGGGACAAGGCGGCGTATTCCATTGTGTTTCAGTTTATTTCGACCAAGACCATCGACAGTTTCTATCATCGCTACGATCGTGTGACGCTGCAGATCACGACGCGCAAGGCAGACGAGGTCATGACTGCCTACGTAAACCATTTTCAGCACGGCATTAGCTGCGCCGAGGTCGTCGGCGGATACAGCCGCGAGAAGATGTACCTGCTGCACACCGTTGTCTCGACCTACGAGAGCCAGGACATTATCAGGCTGGTATGCGAGGTTGATCCCGGCGCCGTAATCAACGTGTTCCACACGCTCAACTTTGTGGGCGGTTGGTGGGGCGGTCATGTCGACGAACCCATGCCCACGGCCGTTCCCGATCCCGACAAGCCCGCACGCATGGCCAGCAGGCAGGTGCGCCTCAGCGAACAGGACAGCTTGCAGCAGGACGACGGCAAGTAAGGTATTTGGCATTTTGCCGGCTCTGCTCAATCCTGTCCCTTTTTGGTAGGGAGGGTGTATCGTTTTATCGTTATGAGGTAACATAAAACTAGACGTTATATACGTATTTGTTATTCTGATATTTCGATAAGAGTGATTAGATATGCCTGCACCCAAAAATGCGCCGCTGTACCAGCAGATTTACGACGAAATCAAGGATTCGATCGAGAAAGGTGTTTATGCACCCAAGGAGCGTATCCCGTCCGAGCTTGAACTTGCCGAGCAGTACGAGGTGAGCCGTATTACGGTGCGCCGCGCCGTAGAGGAGCTGTGTTCCGATGGCTATCTGGTTAAACAGCAAGGCCGTGGCACGTTTGTCTCCACGCCGCACATCAACCGCCAGTTTCATGCCTCGATGCTGCAGACGTTTACCGCGCTGTGTGCCGACAATGGCATGAAGGCCGGCGCGCATGTAATCGATCGCCAGATCGTTCCGGCGCGCCAAAACGAGATGGAGTTCTTTGGCCTGCAGAAGGATGCGCTGCTGCTGCATATCAAGCGCGTGCGTACGGCCGACGGCGAGCCCATCTTTGAGGAGAACATCTTTGTGCCCTTTGACGCCTACCGTGAGCTGTTGACGGCCGATCTTGAGGACAAGTCGATTTTTGCCGAGGTCGAGCGTGTTGGTGGAACGCCGATTGCCTCGGTTGGCTACCGCACGGTCGAGGCCGTTCGCGCCAATGCCGAGCAGGCGGCCGAGCTGGGCATCGCTCCGCACGATCCGCTGCTCAACCTGCGTGCCGGCTTTACCGGTCCCAATGGCGAGCCGGTTTTGCTCGGCAAGCAGTACTACGTGGGTAGCCGCTACGTTATGGTCATGTAAGTTACGCGGTTTTACCAAACCGCGTAACGGCTCGACGCTACGCCTTTGGTTCCGCCGTTCTAACGAACGGCGGACCGGTCGACGCTGCAAACGCCCCTAAGCGGCAATCTGACGTTCAATCGTCGGTCGCGTACCGAAGTACGTTTCCCTCCTCTTTCACGTCACCTTGCTCGCTTAGGGGCGTTTTCGCTGACTTATGCTCAACCAGCGACGTTTCCGCGCTTGTCAAGAATGTCCCCAATGACTACCCGCAGAATGAGCGTGGATAATCTCCCGTTTTTTGCTTGGTGACGGGCTCAAAGTGGGAGATTATCCACGCTCGTTCCCATCGGATTACATTGCCCGTGGCCGGCAGCCGTGCGGCATCGGTCCGCGTGGCGGCGTATAATCGGCGGCAGATGACTTGGACGTTAGGAAACCATGACCGATAGCATGCAGCAGATGGCGCTCGATACGCTCGGCGCCTATTTTGGCTACACCTCGTTTCGCCCGGGGCAGGACCGCATGGTCGATGCGATCCTTGCCGGCCGCGATGCGTTGGGCGTTATGCCCACGGGCGCCGGCAAGTCCATTTGCTACCAGGTGCCCGCGCTCATGCTGCCCGGTATCACCTTTGTGGTGAGTCCGCTGCTGTCGCTTATGGAGGATCAGACCCGTGCATTGCTCGCGGCGGGTGCGCGACCCAGCTATCTCAACTCCAGTCTTACTCCGGCCCAGCAAAACACCGTGCTCAAGCGGGCGCGCGAGGGCCGCTACCAGCTTATGTACGTGGCGCCCGAGCGTCTGCTCGAGCCGCGCTTTTTAGCTTTTGCGCGGGAGGCCGCGGCCGCCGCCGGCATTGGCGTGCCGCTCGTGGCCATCGACGAGGCTCACTGCGTAAGCCAGTGGGGCCAGGATTTCCGTCCCGCCTACCTGCAGATTCGCGAGTTCATCGATTCCCTGCCGCAGCGCCCCATCGTGGCGGCCTTTACCGCTACGGCGACCGAGCGCGTGCGCGCGGACATTCAGCAGATGCTCGGCCTGCAAAACCCCGCGACGGTGGTGACGGGCTTCGATCGCAAGAACCTCTACTTTGGCTGCGAGGAGATGGGCGACAAGGCCAAGGCCGCGTGGGTGCGCGACTATGTGATCGCACATTCGAGCGAAAGCGGCATCGTGTATTGCTCGACTCGCAAGACCGTCGATGCGCTGGCAAGCGAGCTTGCCGAGGCGCTGGGCTCCAGCGGCATTCGCGTTGGCCGCTACCATGCCGGCATGGGCAACGACGCCCGCCGGCAAAGCCAGCGCGCCTTTATCGACGACGATATCCAGGTAATGGTTGCCACCAACGCCTTTGGCATGGGTATCGACAAGCCCAACGTGCGTTACGTGATTCACAACAACGTGCCCGAGAGCATCGAGGCGTACTACCAGGAGGCGGGCCGCGCCGGCCGCGATGGAGACCCAGCCAGCTGCCATTTGCTGTGGAACGGCAATGATTTTCGCATGCGTCGCTTTTTGATCGACCGCGGCGATGATGCCGACGAGGCGCTCGATGACGAGCAACGCGCGTGGGCGCTCCAGAATCGATACCGCCTGCTCAGCCAGATGGAGGGCTACTGCAATACCACCGGCTGCCTGCGCGAATACATGCTGCGCTACTTTGGCGACGAGGCTGCGGCCGAGCATACCGCCGCAGCCGGTGCTAGCGGTGCCGCCACGGACGACGCCGAGGGCTGCGGCAACTGCAGCAACTGCCTCACGCAGTTCGAGGTCGAGGACGTCACCGATATGGCCCGCGCCGCCGTGCGCTATGTGGCTACGCGTCCCATGCGTTTTGGCAAGTCGCTGATCGCCGACGTGCTCCACGGCGGCAACACCGAGCGCATTCGCCAGATGCATCTGGACGAGGACCGCGGCTACGGTGAGCTGTCGAGCGAATCGGTCGGGCGCATCAAGGACATCATCGGGCAGCTGTGCGGCCGCGGTTATTTGGCAACCTCACAGGGACAGTACCCGGTCGTGGGGCTGGGCCCGCGTGCCGGCGAGGTCGAGGACGAGGCGTTTGCCTTTACCGTTAAGCGTCGTGCATCCAAGCGCAAGGCCTCGGCCCGCGCCCGCCGTGCGGTGGATCTGCTACGCGAGGAGGCCGAGCTGGATCAGCGCCCGCGCGTGGGCGACGATGCCGATCTGTTCGAGCGCTTGCGGGCACTCCGCAAGGAGATTTCGACCGAGCTGGAGATGGCGCCGTACATGGTCTTCTCCGATAAGGCCCTGCGCGGTCTGTGCCGCCTGCGCCCTCAGACGCGCGACGAGCTTATCCGGGTCAACGGCATTGGTGAGAAAAAAGCCGACGCCTTTGGCGAGCAGTTTATGGCGGCGATTGAAGAGTTTGAATCCGAGCATGCACGGGATGGAGCGTAACGATGGCAGCCGATAGCAAGACCGACCGTACTGACGTGTTCGCCGTGCCGCTGTACCAGCAGGTTATGGACGACCTAAAGGGCGAGATCGCGCGCGGCGTGTACGCTGCCGGCTCGCGCATTCCTTCCGAGATGGAGCTCGCGAAGTCCTACGGCGTGGGGCGCATTACCGTGCGTCGCGCCATTGAGGAGTTGTCGCGCGCGGGATATCTCAACCGTCAGCAGGGGAGGGGCACGTTTGTGTGTGCGCCCAAGCTCAAGCGCAAGATTGTCCAGAAAGGCGACGTCCAGAGTTTTACCGAGGCCTGCGCTGCCAACGACATGGCGGCCGGAGCGCGCCTGGTGTCGCGCACGGTGGTTGCGGCGACGCGCGAGGACGCGGCGTTTTTTGGCGTGGAACCCGGCTGCGAGCTCATCGTGGTCGAGCGCGTGCGCACGGCCGATGGCGTGCCCGTCATGCTCGAGAACAACGCCTTTGTGCTGGCCGACCATCCCTATCTGCAGCAGCTTGCCGACGAGGACCTCACCGACAATTCGATTTTTGCGCTCGTTGCCGTGCATTCGGGCCGCGCACCGCTCAAGTCCGATCCCTGTACCGTGGAGATCGCGCTCGCCGATGCTCAGACGGCCCCGCTGTTGGAGGTGCCGGTCGGCGAGCCGCTCTTTTATATGGAGGCGTACTTTACCGATGCGGACGAGCGGCCCTTGCTGCTCGGGCGCCAAAAGATCGTGGGGTCGCGCTACGTGTTCGACATCTAACGCCATAGATAGAACAATACAGAACAAGTTTGGTGAAATGAATTCACCTGCGACAGCTTGCGTGCTATAAATAGGACAACATAGAACGACCGCAGGTACGAGCTTTCGTCGCTCAAAGCCGCCACACAGGGAGGAATGTCACCGTGAACGCACACGATCTGGTTCAGGGAATTATCGAGCGCAAGGGTAAGATCGAGAATGTCTTTTGGATCGCCTGCGGCGGTTCGATAATTGACCTTATGCCGGCCAATGAGCTGCTCAAGCGCGAGGCAACCACGTTTACCTCGACGGTCTACACGGCGCGCGAGTTTTGCCTTATGGCCCCCAAGAGTCTAGGGCCGAAGTCACTCGTCATCGCCTGTAGCCACAGCGGTAACACGCAAGAGGTCGTCGACGGCTGCGAGATGGCGCTGGCCGCCGGTGCCGAGGTCGTGACTATGACTGACTACGCGGGCTCCAAGATCGATAACGGCAAGTGGACCACCTGGGTTTACCCGTGGGGCAAGGGCGAGTCGCAGGCCGAAGTTCCGCAGGGCATCGGCGCTCTGATCGCCGCCGAGCTGCTCGACCAGCAGGAGGGCTACGAGGCGCTCGCCGACATGTACGCCGGCCTTAAGCAGATGGACACACTGCTGCCCGCTGCCCGCGAGAAGGTCAACGCCGAGCTGGGCGATCGCTTTGCCGAGCTCTGCCAGCAGCACAAGTTCTTCTATATCCTGGGCTCCGGCCCCAACTTTAGCCAGACCTACGCCATGGCCATCTGCTCGCTCATGGAGATGCAGTGGCAGCACTGCTGCTACATCCACTCCGGCGAGTATTTCCACGGTCCCTTCGAGGCTACCGAGCCCGGCGTGTTCTACTTTGTGCAGCTTGGCGCTGGCGAGTGCCGCCCCATGGAGGAGCGCGCACTGGCATTTCTCAACACGCACACCGATACAGTCATGGTGCTCGATGCGCTTGAGTACGGCGTGGGCGAGGTGCCCGCCAGCGTGCGTTCGTACCTGGAGCCGATCTTCTTCTATGCGATGAGCTGTGAGCTGCGCGCCGCCCGCGGCAAGGTATTTGACCACAGTCCCGAGGTTCGCCGCTACATGGGCGTCGAGCGGTACTAGGTAACGGGGAACGCGATTTTTCATGACGGGGCCTTCGCCAAGCGCGGGCCCCGTTTGCGTTACGGTGCCTCTTTCTGTTTGTCGAAAACGAAGTCAAATACTTTTCCCGAGAAGTGAACGACCTATTTTGGATCCCCGAAGCATCGACATTTTTTGACGCCAAAACAGCAGGAAAATCTTAATGAAACTGCAGGAAATGGTCTCCACAAAGTGCCGATGCTTCGGGGGCTCGTTTTTGCTCGTTCACTTTTCGGGAAAAGTATTAGACCTAAATCTGCAAGCGTGTCGCGTGAGTCAAAAAGCGGGCCGCGCCGGTGGGTTTCCGGCGCGGCCCGCTTTACATTGTGTCCGTATGAGTGAGTTGTCGCATCAACCGGCGGACTACTTGGCGTCGTAGGCCTCGGCGTCCCACCAGTCGAGCTGGGCGATGTTGTCGCGGATATGCTGACAGCTCTTGTGGAAGCCCTCGAGCTCGTGCTCGGAAAGGTCGAGCGTGTAGACCTCCTCGACGCCCTCGGCGCCGATCACGCACGGCAGGGAGGTAAAGATGCCCTCCTCGCCATACTGGCCGGTCATAAGCGTAGAGGCCGAAAGCACGGCGTGCTCGTTGTGCAGCACGGCGGCGCAGACGCGCGCGGCGGAGTTGGCAACGGCGTACTCGGTGCACTGCTTGCCGGCGTAAGTCACATAACCGCCCTTGCGTGCGAGCTCCTCGACCTCCATGTGGTCGAAGGCGTACTTGTCGGGGTTCTCGGCCTGAAGCTCGTTGAGGCTCTTGCCGGCGATGGTTGCGGCCTTAAAGGCGGCCAGCTGGCTAAAGCCATGCTCGCCGATCATGTAGGCGTCGATGGACTTGGGGCTCACCCCGACCTTCTTGGAGATCTCGGTGCGCAGGCGGGCAGAGTCCAGGCCACAGCCCGAGCCGATGATCTTCTTGGGATCGTAGCCGGTCAGATGCCACAGCTCAGTGCACACGACGTCGCAGGGGTTGGAGATGCTCACGAAGATGCCGTCGAAGCCGGCGTCGACGATGCGCTTGGCAAAGGTGCGGGCGGCGTCGGTGGTAAAGAACAGCTCGCCGTCGCGGTTGCCGGCGGCCAGTGCGACCTTGCCGGCGGCGTTGACGATGACGTCGCAGCAGGCCAGCTCCTCGTAGTGGTCGTAGCAGTTGACGATCTTGGTGTTGTACGGGACAAACGAAAGGGAGTCGCGCAGGTCTTGGACCTCGGACGTCACCTTTGCCTCGTTGATATCGCAGAGGTACAGCTCATCGGCAATGCCCTGCATGAGCAGACTGTTGGCGACATGTGCTCCTACGTGGCCCTGGCCGACCACACCGATCTTACGCGTCTGGTACATATTCATATCCTTTCGGCCGAGTTTTTCGCATCGAACCATTGTAGCGTCCTGCTGCCACTTTGCTAGGCTAAAGCGCCGTAGATTTTTGGGACATGCCTTAATCTCTTCTTTTGGAGTGATTTGGGCCGCTGACGGTGTCTCGGGGCGATGCACTCGCGCGGATGGGGCCGCTCGTTGTACCATAGCTGCAACTGACTCGTAAGGAGCATCCATGCCCATTCGCATCCCCGACGCCCTCCCTGCCGCCGCGCAGCTCGAGAGCGAGAACATCTTTGTCATGACCGAGTACCGCGCGCTGCACCAGGACATCCGTCCGCTGCGCGTGCTCATCCTCAACCTCATGCCAACCAAGATCGCCACCGAGACGCAGATCATGCGCAAGCTCTCCAACACGCCGCTGCAGGTAGAGGTGGACCTGCTACGCACCAAGACGCACGAGGCCACGCACGTGAGTGCCGGCCACCTGGAGACGTTCTACCGTACGTTCGACGACATCCGCGATATCCACTACGACGGCCTGATCATCACGGGCGCGCCGGTGGAGCAGATGCCGTTCGAGGAGGTCGACTACTGGCCCGAGCTCTGCCAGATCATGGATTGGTCCACCACGCACGTGCACTCTACGCTGCATATTTGCTGGGGTGCACAGGCAGGGCTCTACCATCATTACGGTATCCAGAAGTGCGACCTGCCGGCCAAGGCGAGCGGCGTGTTTGAGCATTATCTGGTGAAGCCGCAAAGCCCGCTGGTCCGCGGCTTTGACGACCGCTTCTATGCCGTGCACTCACGCAATACCGATGTGCGCCGCGAGGACGTGGAGGCCGAGCCGCAGCTTGAGGTCGTGGCCGTATCAGACGAGGTGGGCCTGTACATCGTCAAGTCGACCGACAGTCGCCGCTTCTTTGTCTTTGGCCATCCCGAGTACGATACCGACACGCTGCGCCTGGAGTACGAGCGCGACGTGAAGCGCGGGCTCAACCCCCAGGTGCCGGCGCATTACTTCCCAGGTGACGACCCCACCGCCGAGCCGCGCAACGTCTGGCGCAGCCAGGCCCAGCTGCTCTACACCAACTGGCTCAACTACTACGTCTACCAGACCACGCCCTACGACCTGGCTCGCGCCGGCGAGGAGCACTAGGCTACGGCTGCGGTTGCGGTTGTGGCTGCGGCTGCGGCTGCGGCGTGACGAGCGTGGATTTTCGGATGCCCATCTAGCGGGTGCGATACAACGGCGGTTAGGCGCTGATGATGTGGGGTAGCGGCAGGTCGTGGGTGTCGGTGGGAACGTGGTCGACACGCTGCTCGTCAAAGGCGATGCCGATGATTTGGCATGCGGGCGAGAGCGTGGGCAGGTAGCGGTCGTAGCAGCCGCCGCCATAGCCCAGGCGCGCGCCGGTGTGGTCGAAGGCTACGAGCGGCACGACGATCATATCGAGCGCCTCGGCAGGCACGATAGGAAAGCGGCTGCTGTCGACGTCCGTGGCTGCGAAGGCCCGCGTAGGGTGGGCGATAAACGGGGCCTCGGACGCATCGCCGGCAGCAACTGCCCGCATGCACATGCGCTGGCCACAAGCCACGGTGTCAGCTGCCGAGAACATGCACGGATAGGCCACGCGCCAGCCGTGTTTTGCGGCCGCTGCGGCAAACGCGGCAGGATCTGCCTCGGAGCCCATGGCGGCATAGACGGCAACGGTGCGCGGGGCCGCGGGACCCGAGCCGCCCAGCAACTCAACGAGCCGCGCGCATACAGCAGCAGACTTTGCCGCCCGCATATCCAAATCTAGAGCGTCGCGCCGGGCAATTATCGCCCGCCGCAACTCGGCCTTATCCATCCCGGCCCCTCTCTCAAACCTACCAAAAAGGGACAGGTTTATTTTGGTAGGTTTTATCTGGTCAAATGTCGAAACCACCACGCAAACCATCGCAAGGGGAGCAGTTCATGGACACCTTCGTGGGTTTTGACGAAGAGTGGGTGTTCGCGGCGGTGTGTCTCGATCTGTAACAGTAACTCGGCAAAATCGGGCCTAGATGTTACAGATTGAGACAAAGGGCCGGCGTCATCCGAAAACGTCTCGATTTGTAACATCTGGAGCCAATATTGCCGCCTAGATGTTACAGATTTAGACAAACTGGTGTGACGGGCTGAGCTGCCCCGCCCAAGCAGCGGCAAAAGAAAAGGTAGATTTTCAGGCATGTCCCAAAAATCTACCTTTGCTGTGCGTTAGCCCAGCAGGTCGATGACGTTGAAGCCGGCGTTGCTCTTGGCGATGACGTCTCGGCCGCCAAAGACGCAGGTGGGCGAGACGGCTGCGATGCGCGTCACGTCGGCGGCGAGTGAGCGCAACTCACCGGGCGTGGCGGCGAGCATCTGGGCGCGGCGCTCCTCGCGTGCATGTGGATCGAGTCCGGCCAGGTAGGTCGTGTTGCGGCGTTTGGTGAGCGCGTACGGCTTCACCGGCGCATCCATGCCGCTCACGCAGCTCACGATAAAGCCCTCAAAGGCTGCCTCGTCGGGCTCAAAACCGCCGAGCCATTCGCCTGCGCGCGCCACGCGCTCAATCGAGGGGTCGATTGCCGGGTCGCGGTAGGTGTAGAACGCCGCCTGACGCTCACCTGCCGCGCGGAATCCGCAGCCGTACGCCCCGCCTTTCACGCGGATCTCGTTCCACAGGTAGTCGTAGGAGAGCGCGTTGGCGGCAACCGCCCAGGCGCCCGTCACGTCAATGCCCAGGCGACGCGGGTCGCATGCGCTTGCCGCAAAGCAGATGTCGCTGGGGATGACAAAAGCCTCGTGGCGGTTGCACGGCGTCGGCACCACGAGCGTGTCGCGGCCGGCAACAGCACCGTCGCCCGCACCCAACCCCAGGTCGCCCGCGGCGGCCCAGTACGCGTCAAAGTCCTCATCGCTGCCGGTAAAGCTCGCCAGACAGCCGTCGGCCACAAAGATGCGGCCTGCCAGCTCGGCAAGCTTGGCGCGCAGATCGTCCAGGCGCTCGTCAAAGTGGTCGAGCAGATCGCGCAGGAACAAGTAGAAGTCCACGCCCGAAAGCTGCTCGCGCACCACGGCCGAAGGCGAGCTGTAGCTCATCGCGCGACCAAGCGCCGCCGAGTGGCCGTTGTTAATGAAGCCCTGCTCAAGCCCAATGCGAATCTGCGTGAGCACGTCGCGCACGCGGTCGGCGTCGGCATCGAGCAACAGCGTGCTCGACCACACCTCGCGCGGCAGGCTCGCCAGCGCATCGATCTTCTCGGACAGGGCGCCGGCGCTCACCAGCAGGTAGGGGCGCACGCCGTCCACGTCGGGCTGGGTCATGACCTCGGTCGTAAAGCTCAAAAAGCCCAGCTTGCCGGCGATAAGGTTGTCGAGCTCCTCGGCCGAGTGTTCGCTCGTGGGTAGCTGTTTGAGCAGGCGGCAGAGTAGCGTCACATAGGGCAGGTCCTCAAACGCGACGCAGCTCAGGTCGAAATACTGCATGGCGTAGGCCAGGCGGTTGGTGGGGATGCCGTGGCGCAGGCAGGGGATGGGCGTGGTCGTGTCCACGACCAACGGCGGCTCGGGGCGCGCCTCGCCAATGTCGGACACGCGCAGGCGTGGCAGCGTGGCCTTGGCCTCGGGCGCGTCATCCGCCTCCTGCGCGGCGCGCAGCGCAGCCGTGCGCTCGACCACATCGGCCAGCTCGGCATCGGTCATGGCATCGCGCTTGGCTGCCAGCTCGGCGGCCTCGGCACTCTCCGCACCCTCGGCGGCATCCACCGGCACCAGCTCGACCAGCGCCATGTGGTCGTTTTCCAGCACGAGCTCGCGCAGCAGGTCCTCAAAATAGCTGCCGTCCAGCTCGCCGCGCAGCTCCTCGTACACCGGGCCGTACTTGAGCGCCAGCGTCGCGGCGTCGTCATCGTAGAGCCAGGTGCTCAGCGCGTCGCACGCAATGGCCACGCCGTCGGCGATACCGTAGTCGCGCTGGCGCAGGTCGTATTCGTTGCTGCTGATGATGGCCTCCAGGCGCTCGCGCGGAACGCCGTGCTCGCACAGGTCGCGGCAGGCGTCCTGGAACACGCGGCGCAGCTCGCGCGCCACGCCGGGCTGAGCGTTTTGCAGCATGATGAGCTCGTAGGGCTGCAGGCTCTCGGCCGCGGTGTAGCTCACCACGTTGCCGCCCAGGCCGGCGGCAAGAATGGCCTTCTTAACCGGTGCTTCGTTGGAGCCCAGCAGCGCCTCGAACAGGATGTCCGCGGCGATCGTGCGCTTGCGGTCGAGCGCGCTGCCCAGCACAAGACCCAGGCCCACCAGGGCGTTCTCGGGTGTGGTGGCCATCTCGACGCGCTTGTACTCGCAGGTCACGGGCGCCTGCACGACCAGCGGATTGGGCGCCAGCGTGGACGGGTCCTCGCCGGCGGCGACGGCTGCGTCCATGCGGCGGCTCGCGGCACTCGGCTGCGACAGATAGCGCTCGTCCAAAAAGGCCAGTGCACGGTCCACGTCCAGGTCGCCGTAGAGCGTGATGTAGGAGTTGGAAGGATTGTAGTGGCGCGCGTGCGTGTCCAGGAACTGCTCGTAGGTGAGCGCAGGGATCGCGCGCGGGTCGCCGCCGCTCTCGTGCGCATAGGCGGTGTCGGGATAAAGCGCGGCGTTGACGGCATCGTCCAGCACGCTCATGGGGTCGGACAGCGCGCCCTTCATCTCATTGAAAACCACGCCGTTATAGCGTAGAGTTCCCTCGCGCAGGCTTGCGGAACTGCCGTTGCCCTCGCCCTCGGCGCCCTTCGGCAGGTCCAGCTCGTAGTGCCAGCCCTCCTGCTCAAAAATGGTGGGCTTGGTATAGATGGCCGGGTTGAACACCGCGTCCAGGTACACGTCCATCAGGTTGTACAGATCCTGCTCGTTGGTGGTGGCGACGGGGTAGATGGTCTTGTCGGGGTAGGTCATGGCGTTGAGGAACGTCTGCATGGAGCTCTTGATCAGGTCGACGAACGGCTCCTTGACGGGAAATTTGGCCGATCCGCACAGCACCGAGTGCTCGAGGATATGGAACACGCCGGTGGAATCAGCCGGCGGCGTCTTAAAGCCAATAGCAAAAGCCTTGTTTTCGTCGTCGCACGCCAGGTACAGCAGGCGAGCGCCCGAGGCGGTGTGGCGCAGCACGTAGGCGTCCGAGTCGAGCTCGGGCACGGTCTCGCAGCGCTCGACGGCAAAGCCGTGACAGGTGGTGCCGGGCACCAGCAGCGCGGCGGCAGCGGCGCGCGGGTCGGTTGAGGTGGTGGACATATGCAGTCTCCTTTGACGTCCCAGCGGGGGCGAATCGAGTCGAATCCTCGTGAGTATACCCATATGGGGCCGCGGCTCTGCGGCGAACTGGAGACGATGCCGGCGGATTGGGCAAAGGCCCTGCGTGACCGCCGCGCGAGCGTGGATATTCGGACACACGAGCGCGGATTTTCGGACCGTTCAAAAATCCTCACTCACGTAGCGGCAACCAAGATAAGGCGGCCAGCGCCGGCTTGATGAATGGTGCCGAAAGACGTCCTATGCCTGAGCGTCCGCGTGTCCGTCCATCAAGAACAGCCTAAGAACCAGCTTGATGGCATATCCCGGTTTGATTTCTGCCGCGTCAAAGACGTGGCGCTCGGCGAGCTCGCTGCAGTATGCGTAGATGTCGCGGATAAGGTCCGCGCCCGAAAGCGTAAACATGTAGCCCGCGTCCGAAAGCGCATTGGGCGCGGCGGGCAACTTGGCCATGTGGCAGAATGTTTGCAGGTCGGGCGCCATAACATTCTGGTAGTTGAGGTGGCCGCTGGCATCCTGTGCGGCAAGCTCCAATTGGCGCACAAAATCCAGCGCCGCCGCTAACACAAAGCTCGGCGTAGGCGCATTGACGTCCTGAGTGGTCGCCACAAGCCTGCCCGCTGCCTGCGTGACAAGCCAAGCGACCTCGCGCTGGCAACGCACGGCCTTGCGCGTCACCGGCTTGATGGACGAAGAAGAAACGCTTCCCTTAGGCGGATTCGAAGCAGCCATAAGACCCTCCCATGAACAATCCGGCCCAATAAGCCCGGATGAAACACGTGCTACATCAGTATACAGGGGAGTGGGATGGCGGGGTATGAGCGCGCCAGCGGCAAACCGAGAGCATCAACGATGTGCCGATCGCGGAATGAGATCTCGTAATAATTGACTCTCGGCCATATTATTGAGGGGCATGACTCGCGTTCGTATGGTTGTAGGTGCTGGCGATGAACGACATTGACCTTGCTGTTCCGTTGATGGATGGACCAAGCTATGACCGTGCCTGCAGTCTCGTGCCTTCCGAATACGTTGAGGCATGGGAGTGGTTTCTGGGTGAGGAGCAGCGCGGCGGCGTTTGGACCAGCCTTCCGCACCGCACCAAGGAAGATAGCCCTCAGTATCAGTATCGTTTGAGAATTGGCGCGGACTTCTTTCCCGTAACGCGGGATTCAGGGATCTTCTGGCCGGGCCAGGATCGGGTGAAGCAAGATCCCAATAAGATCTTTGCGCTTTCGGTCCATAACTCTAAAAAGAGCTTCTACACCGATGTTCCTCCGCTCTATTTGGATGACGGTACGTGGGTCATTAAGTATTCGGTTCAAGCGCCAGGCGTCGTTGGTTCTCGAGACCAGAATTACAACCGTAAAATGCTCAACTGCATGGAATATGGCGTTCCGGTTGGAGTCATATTTGCAACCGAGGTGGGCTATAAGGTGCTCGGCCTTGCGTTTGTTGAACGGTTTGAGCCCGAAAACGGCTGGTTTGTTCTGCATGGTCCCGTTCATAAAGGCGGACCGGACCCTCGTTTTGCGTCCGACATGAGCTATCTGAAGCACATGCCAGCCGACATTGAGTTTGCCGGACAGAGTGCGACCGATGACGAAAAAGTTCGCTATGCGTTGAGACGCGAGCGATTGGGGCAGCAATGGTTCCGCAAGCAGCTCATTGCCGCCTATGATGGTCGCTGCGCGGTGTCGGGTTGTGGGGTTAACGAGGCACTGGAGGCTGCACATATCGAGAATTACTCGGGACCCAAATCGCAGGTTGCCAGCAACGGCATTCTACTTCGGCGCGACTTTCATGCTCTATTCGATGCTCATCTGATTTCGTTTGAGCCTGTTTGCGGCGAATATCGGCTGTGCGGATCGTACCTGCTGGATAAGACCGACTACGCTTCCTTTGCAGGTGCGACGCTAAGGCAGCCGAATGAGCGTCAGTGGCGACCCAATGCGGTGTTTCTCGAGGCCCATCGCATTGAGTTTGATCGCTCGGAAAAGAAGCGTGAAAAGGCGGGGCTTCTGCCGTATTAGCGTATTTGGCTTCGGCGGTCTTTTACGATCGTGTTGTTTGATCGGATCGCGTGGCGATGCAATCTCGTGCACGCCCGCCGGTGCATGCTCTTCCTGATTTGGATAGCGAG
This sequence comes from Collinsella sp. LCP19S3_B11, assembly GCF_052121915.1. Taxonomy (NCBI): domain Bacteria; kingdom Bacillati; phylum Actinomycetota; class Coriobacteriia; order Coriobacteriales; family Coriobacteriaceae; genus Collinsella; species Collinsella sp. LCP19S3_B11. The sequence continues at coordinate 43,251 of NZ_JBQKDI010000009.1, read as the reverse complement.
AGAGGAGCGCGTGTGAGCTGGCGAGGCGATATTGCGATGGGGAAGTACGGAAAACTGCCGTGTGCCCTTATCGACAACAATATGTTTCCGGGCGTAGAGGTTGATTGCGGGTCGTTTGCTGTCGCCTGTCCTTGTTGCGGCTCGCAAATATCGTGTCTCGATATTCGGTTCATCGATGCGCGCGACAGACTCAGCGACGAAGTGAGAAAACGGACGGGCGTTCATATGCCGGTGTATCCGGAGAAATGCCCTGTTTGCGGCCTCGATATCGTGTATGACGTTTGCGACGAGGGATAGGCGATGCGGAGGAGCTGGCTGTGAAGGCCTCTCCGTCTCTACAAATAAACCCCCTCACCGAGCTGCTTGTGGAACTTGGTGTGATGGTCGCGTGCCCAGGTAAAGAGTGCCTGGTCAAAATTGGTACGCGTGGCCGGGACGCCAAAGACGCCGGCAACTTCGACGCGCACAAACTCCAGTGCCGGCAGCTTGTTGATGGCAGTGAGGGCAAACGGGGACGAGGGCTCCTCGAACAGATAGCGGCTGCCTTGCAGCGCGTCGCAACTGGTGCACGTGTTGCCGAGCGATGGGGCTTTGGAGGCTCGCGCGCCTACGGGCTTGTAGCCACAGCGCTTAGAAAGATAGTCGCGGATCTCGCCCGGGACGCAGCCAAGAGCGGGAACAATGGCGAGCGCGTTGGCATTGGTCGTGTCGATGGCAATGTGCCCGGCCTTGTTGGGTGCGTGCGCGATGGCGATGCCCTCGCTGTCATCGGCTCGATAGGGAATGCCGAAGGCCGCGACCGAGGTCTCTTTGTGACACTTCCAGCACTCGCGCTTGCCCAGTACTAGATATATATACGGCGCAGAGGGGTCGGATCGGTCAACACCGGGCAGCCATTCGGCAAAGGGCTCGGGGTTGACGCCGCTGGGTACATACCAGATCTTCTTGGTCCGGTCCCATTTGGCGCCCAGCGCCTTGGCTTCTTCTTTGCGCGAAAAGGGAACATCGAGCTCGGTGCGCATGGTGGCTCCTTGGTGCTACAGGTGTAAGTGGCTCAAGGATACCGCAGGGTGTGGACGTTGTGGCGTTTTGCCGAGAAGCTGCGGTGCGGACTGGTTGGTTACGCCTTGGATAAACTGGCAAGTAGATGGTCGGCTTTTGGCCAGTTGGGCGGCAACCTTGCCAAAAGCTTGACGGATTGCGGTTTGGGCATCGTCGAATGAACACTTTGGCGCACCTCGGCGAAAAAACCGCCGGTCGTTTGTCGGAAACTTAACAGAACCGCCAGCCGCCGCCGGCGTGCGTGCTATCTTCGCGCCATGAGGTACTTTATCGTTTCACATAACGCCGCATTGGCGCTGTTGGCGCACATGCCGAACCCTCGCTTTGGGGATTCGGAGCCAGAGGTCGTGTCGATTGCAGGTGCCTGTGCGCTCTTGGACCAAGAAGCGCAGGAGGTTATCGATCGCTATGACCTGGGGATCGAAACGCTGGATTTGCTGGTGCCGTCGCGCGCCGGCCGTCGGCAGAGCAAGCATGTTAAGACGCATCTGTGCACCAACGAGCTCCCGGCGGGTTCGTTTATCTCGCTGGGCCACTGGATGGGCGACCTTGATGCGTACGTGTGCTCTCCCGAGCTGGCGTTTTTGCAGGCTGTGCACGATGGCGATGTGGCGGCGGCCGTCTATGCCGGCTATGCGATGACATCGGATTACCGGCTGGATAACCTTGCCCCCGGTGGGGTAACAGGCAGGGATGCGGGCATGCGCGATAGCAGGCTCACGACTAAGGAGCTCATCGCGGCGTATATCGAGAAGTCACCCAAGGTGAGGGGTATCGCGAAGGCAAAGGCGCTGCTTGCATATGTGATCGAGGGGTCGCGCTCTCCGAGGGAGTCGGGGCTCTGCATGTTTATGTCGCTGCCTGCGCGCTACGACGGGTATGCATTGGGCAAGGCCGAACTTAACAAGAAGGTCTTCATTCGCGATGGATACAATGACGGACGTGATCACAAGCTTCGCGTGTTGGAGCGCACACCCGACATAACGCTTACGGCTAAAGTCGAGGTGGGCATGGATAAAGTAAAGGCCGGGCTGCTGCCAGAGGTGCTGACCGCGATGGTCGATTACGATAGCGATGCCATTCATGACGGACGCGAGAAGATTTACAAGGATGCCGAGCGCCGCAACGAGTTGGAGCTGTTGAGCGGCGTGGCACACTTCACCGTGACGACTGAGCAGGCAAATGACTACGACAAGCTCATCCGGCTGTGCGAACGCATCCGACGGAAGCTGCACCGGAACAAGCGACCCATTTTTAACAAGCCCATGAGCGAGGAGCAGCGATACTTTGCCCTCAAGCGCGTCGAAGCGAAGCGGTTTAAGCTTTGGCAGGCCGTAATCGAGGCGCGTCAACATTGGTAGGGGCGGTTGCTGGGCATGGGACCAAGGGCCTCATTGTCAGGTCTAATACTTTTCCCGAGAAGTGAACGAGTCAAAACGGACCCCCGAAACATCGACACTTTTGGTGGCTTATTTCCTGCGGTTTTATCATTGGAATCCTGCGGTTTTGGCTGTAAAAAGTGTGGATGCTTCAGGGGTCCAAATAAGGTCGTTCACTTCTTGGGAAAAATATTAGACCTGATTATGGGAAGGCTGTTCGGATGTGGCCGCGAGGCTTGCGAAGGCCAGATCGGGGCAGTCGCCAAGGCTGTTTGGGTGATTTTGGGGCTGATTGGGGCGATCGCCGGGGTTGTCTGGGCGACTTTGGGTGTGGCAGGGGTAATTGCCGGCGATACCGAAGCAACTTGGGGTCTGCCGGGATGATTGTCGGTTATGTAGAGGCGGTATCAGCCTCGATTGGGATGGTTATTGGAGCTGCCGAAGCGGTTTTGGGTGCCACGGCGCCCTTTTGGCTTAGCACATAAAACAAAACAGCCCAGAGGCATAGCCTCTGGGCTGCGAACATTTGGTGGGCGTTAGAAGATTTGAACTTCTGACCTCTTCCGTGTCAGGGAAGCGCTCTCCCCCTGAGCTAAACGCCCGATCAAGGGTGCGCAAGTGCGCAAGGGATAATATAACGGAGCTTGAACTCGGTGGCAAGAATATTTTTTAAAATCGCTAACGTTGTGGAATCAAAGGGCTTTGTCGCGCCCATTTTAAAAGAGCTCGCTGCCGTGATTTGGCTGTCGCATAATGCAAAGCCGTTGCGATGCCGAACCATGGAAGAGACGTCTGCGGAATTGTCCTACCGATAAGCGGACAAGCCCCCAGCTGGTGCCTTCGCCGTGGTAAGGTAAGCCGAATTGTTTCCAGACTGTTTCGGGGGAGCGGGATGAGCAGAGAGCGTGTCGAGCAGGTCGAAGGCGCAGGGGCTTCGGTGCCGATGACCGATATATCGAACATTGATGTGCCCGAGGGCACCGATGAGCTCAGCCGCAGCACCCGCCGTGCATGGCGCGACCGCCTCAACGATGCCCAGACGCGCAAGATGATCGTGGGCATGTTGGCTACGCTCGTGGGCGGCTCGTTTTGGGGCTTCTCGGGCACCAGCGCGAGTTTTTTGTTCGATACCTACCATGTCGATACGCTGTGGCTTATGAGCATACGACAGATTCTCGCCGGCCTGCTCTTTATGGCTGTGGTTGTCACGCGCGACCGCGCACGCCTGGTTAAGCTTTGGACGACGCCGACCGACCGCAAGCAGCTGTTGCTCTTTACCGCCTTTGGCCTGCTGTTCAACCAGTTTTGCTATCTTTCGGCCGTGCGCCTGACCAACGCCGGAACCGCGACGGTCCTTCAGTGCCTGCAGCTGGTCATCATCATGGGATATACCTGCATCACCGATCGCCGCAAACCGCGCATGCGCGAGGTTATCGGTATTGGCCTGGCCCTTGGCGGCACGTTTTTGATCGCCACCGGCGGCGACCCCACGAGCCTGAGCATCTCGCCGCTCGGTCTGGTGGCGGGTCTTATGTGCGCGGTGAGCGCCGCCTGCATGGCGGTGATTCCCGCCAAAATTCTGCCAGAATACGGCAGCCCCATCGTTACGGGCTCAGCCATGCTCACGGCTGGTATCGTCACCTGCACTATCGTGCAGCCTTGGGCCCATATGCCGGCGCTCGATGCCGCCGGCGTCGAGGCGCTCGCGGTGTTTGTGGTCGTGGGCTCGTTTTTGGCGTACATGCTCTATATGCAGGGTGTCAAGGACATCGGCTCGGTGCGCGCGAGCCTCATCGGGACCGTGGAGCCGGTCTCGGCAACCATTACCAGCGCCGTTATGCTGGGCACGGTATTTTTGCCGACCGACCTTATCGGCTTTGCCATGATTATCGTAATGATGTTTTTAACGGTGTAGCCCCCGCGGTTGCTATTAAAGGATAATGGGCTGGCGGCGCGTTGCTTTGGCGGCGCGCCTTTGTCTATAGAGAGGACCTCTTATGAAGTACTTTGGCACCGACGGATTTCGCGGCGAGGCCAACGTTGGGCTGACCGTGGAGCACGCGTACAAGATCGGCCGCTTTGTGGGCTGGTATTACGGCGCCAGGCGCGGGGCCAAGGCGCGCGTGATCGTGGGTAAGGACACGCGTCGCTCGAGCTATATGTTCGAGGCGGCGCTGGTGAGCGGTCTGGTTGCGAGCGGCGCAGACGCCTATATGCTGCATGTGATTCCTACGCCGGGCGTGGCGCACCAGACCGTGGAGGGCTGCTTCGATTGCGGCATCATGATCAGTGCGAGCCACAATCCGTTTTGCGATAACGGCATTAAGCTCGTCAACAGCGACGGCTTTAAGATGGACGAGGACGTGCTGGAGCTCATCGAGGACTACATCGATGGCAAGAGCGAGGTGCCGCTGGCCACGGGCAACCACATTGGCGCCACGGTTGACTACATGCAGGGTCGCAACCGCTACATTGCCTCGCTCATTGCAAGCGCGAACTTTTCGCTGCAGGGCGTCAAGATTGGCATTGACTGCGCCAACGGCTCGGCGTCCTCTGTCGCCAAGCCGGTATTCGATGCGCTAGGCGCCGATGTGCGCGTGATTAACGCCGCACCCGACGGCTTTAACATTAACGTCGACTGCGGCTCTACGCATATGGAGCGCCTGCAGCGCCATGTGGTGGAGCAAGGCTTGGACGTGGGCTTTGCCTACGACGGCGATGCCGATCGCTGCCTGGCCGTGGACGAGCGCGGTCGCGTGGTCGACGGCGACCAGATTCTGTACGTGTGCGGCGTGTATCTTAACAAGCACGGGCGCCTCTCGGGCGGTACCGTGGTGCCGACGATCGCCAGCAACTTTGGCCTGATTAAGTCGCTGGAGCTTGCCGGCCTGAGTGCCGTGACCAGCGGCGTGGGCGACCGCCACGTGTATGCCAAGATGCGCGAGGGCGGCTACAGCCTGGGTGGCGAGCAGACGGGCCATACGATCTTTGGCGATATCGAGCGTACGGGCGACGGCATTATGACCTCGCTGCGTGTGATGGAAGTGATTCGTGCCGAACGCGAGACGCTTTCGCAGCTCGCGGTGCCGTGTAAGCTGCTGCCGCAGGCGCAGGTTGCCGTACGCGTGGCGGACAAGGATGCTGCGCTGGGCAACATGGGCGTGCAGGCCGCCATTGCCGAGGCCGAGGCGTCGCTGGCAGGCGAGGGCCGCGTGCTGGTGCGCAAGAGCGGAACCGAGTCGGTGATTCGCGTTTTGGCCGAGGCCCCCGACCAAGATGCCGCCGACGCCGCCATGAAGCGCATCGCCGCCGCGCTGGAGGCTCTGTAGTTACGCAGTTTTACCAAACCGCGTAACCGCTCGACGCTACAAACGGCCCCAAGCGGCAATCTGGCGTTCAATTTCAAGGGCGCGACCAGAAGGTCAGCGCCCTTTCATTTCACGTCACCTTGCTCGCTTGGGGCCGTTTTCGCTGACGTTGCCAAGACATCGACGTCAACATGGTTGGCGTCGGGGATGGCGTGCTGGTCAATCCTTACAGCTGGTACAGCGTGGTGAACTTGTCCTGCAGGTAGCTGCAGTAGTAGCGGGCGTCGAATGCCATACCGCACGCGCCCTTGATGAGCTCCGGCGCGTCCTTGGCGCGGCCCCACTGCCAAATGTGCTCGCCCAGCCAGGCGCGGACGGGTGTCAGGTCGCCGCTCGCACAGGCGCCGTTAAGGTTGACACCGTCGCGGCACATGGCCGGCACAAACATGGCATCGTAGGCGCTGCCCAGCGCATACGTGGGGAAGTAGCCAAACGAGCCGCCGCTCCAGTGCGTATCCTGCAGACAGCCGCGCGTGTCGTCGGGAACAGGAATGCCCAGGTACTCGTCCATAAAGCGATTCCAAAGCGCGGGGATGTCCTTGGCCGTGGCCTCGCCGGCAAACAGCATGCGCTCAATCTCGTAGCGCACCATAATATGCAGCGGGTAGGTGAGCTCGTCTGCCTCGGTACGGATCAGCGACGGCTGAGCGATGTTCACGGCGTGGTAGAGCGTGTCCTCGTCCACGTTGCCGTAGACCTCGGGCGCGTGACGGCGCAGCACTTCGAGCAGCGGGCCCATAAAAGCGCGACTGCGGCCTACGGTGTTCTCAAAGAAGCGGCTCTGGCTCTCGTGAATGCCCATGGAGGTGCCGCCCTCCAGACACGTGCGCGCGTAAGCGGGGTTCACGCCCAGCTCGTACATGGCGTGCCCCGCCTCGTGGATGATGCTATAGACGTTGGAGATGCAGTCGTTCTCGTAGATGTGCGTGGCGATGCGCGCATCGCCCACCGAGAAGCCCTCGCTAAACGGGTGCTCGGTAAAGGCGAGCGTGGTGTCGTCCAGGTTAAGGCCGACGAGCTTCATCAGGTCGAAGCTCATGGCGCGCTGGGCGGCCTCGGGCACATGCGCGTGCAAAAAGTCGGCAGTAGGCTGCTGCCCGCGCTCGCCGATGGCGTGAACGAGCGGCACGACGGTGGCCTTGACCTCGTTACAAAACGCATCGAAGCTCTTGGCGGAAAGGCCGCGTTCGTACTGGTCGAGCCAAACATCGTATGGGTCGCGCTTGGGGTCCATGAGCTGGGCCTGATGCTTAAGTTGGGCGACGATTCTATCCACGTAGGGCTCAAAGCTCGCCCAGTCGTTGGCCGTCTTGGCCTTGTGCCACACGGCGTCGGCCTCGCAGGTGAGCCTGGTCCAGGCTTCGGCTTCTTCGGTGGGAATGGCGCTTGCCTCGCGCTGGTCGCGGCCGAGCACACGGATCTCGTCGAGCAGCTGCGGGTCGTCGATCTTGCCGCCGGCGACGGTCTCGTGTGCCAGCGAGCCTACAAGCTCGACGGACTTTTTGCTGGTCAGGAGCTTGTGATGTTCGCCGGCAAGGGTGCCCATAGCATCGGCGCGGGCCGCAGCGCCGTTGGCGGGGGCAATCGTCGCGCCATCGAACTCGGCAATCTTGAGCAGGTACTCGCGGGTCCATAGTTTGCCTTCGAGCTTGCGGAGCTTCTTGATGCCCTTGCCCGCCTTGGCGTTCTTAGAGGCCTTGGCCACGGCGGCCTTGGCTTTCTTATCGAGTTTCTTTCCCATACCTATATCCTTGATCTCGCAGACCGGACGCCACGGGTGGGCGTGCGGCCAGTTTGCACAGCTACCTGCCTTGTACCCAGTGCGAACAAAACGGAACGCGGCGATATGCTCGCAGAATGTGTTATCCTATAGCCCAATGCGTTGACGGAGAGGGTTTTGCCCGCCGCGTCGCCGGCAAGAGAGGGAAGGTCATGGGCTGCAAGCCTTCCTGCGGTGGCAAGGGCCAAGCGTTCACTCCCGAGCAGCAACCTCAACGGGCGCGCGGCCAGTGGCGGCGAAGCCCCAGTAGGGAAGCCGTGAGCCTCGCGATAAGGGGCACAGAGTGGGCACGGCGGGCCAGACATCCGCCGGGTCAAACAAGGTGGTACCGCGGAATTCAACCGTCCTTGGGCAATGCACATGCCCGAGGACGGTTTTTTGTTACCGAACCGGGCCGCGTTTTTGCAACGCCAGACGGCGGCAGTCGTCCTGGCGAGCGGGGAACGCAAGAGACGAAAGGGAAGACATGAGTCTGATTGATGATCTGGTCAAACTCGAGGAAGAGGCCAAGGAGCTCGTCGCAGGCGCCGACGACGCCGCCAAGCTCGAGGCTGCGCGCGTTGAGCTGCTCGGCCGCAAGGGTCGTATTACCGGCCTGATGCGCATGATGGGCAAGCTCGCCCCCGAGGATCGCCCCGTGATGGGCAAGCGCGCCAACGAGATGCGCCAGCTGATCGAGGGCATGCTCGACGAGCGCACCACCGAGATGAAGGCCGCCGCCCTCAAGCACGCACTGGAGCACGAGGCCGTCGACATCACGCTGCCGGGCATCCGTCCGCAGATCGGCCATCAGCACCTGATCAAGCAGATTATCGAGGAGGCCGAGGACATCTTTAGCGGTATCGGCTACACCGTCGAGTCCGGTCCCATGGTCGACACCTCCTACTACAACTTCACCGCGCTCAACGCCCCCATGGATCATCCGAGCCGCTCGGCCCGCGACACCTTCTATGTGGTCGACAACAACCCCGGCAGCGTCGCGCACCCCGAGGCGCATGCCCACGGCGAGTCCGACGTGCTGCTGCGCACCCAGACCTCGGGCGTGCAGATCCACACCATGGAGTCGCAGAAGCCGCCCATCTACATGATCTGCCCGGGCACCGTCTACCGTCCCGACACGGCCGACGCCTGTCACCTGCCGCAGTTCAACCAGATCGAGGGCCTGGTCGTCGACGAGGGCATCACCTTTGGCGATCTTAAGGGCACGCTCGACTACTTTGTTAAGTGCATGTTTGGCGAGGACCGCAAGACGCGTTACCGCCCGCATTTCTTCCCCTTCACCGAGCCTTCCTGCGAGGTGGACGTGAGCTGCCACGTCTGCGGCGGCAAGGGCTGCAACTTCTGCAAGCACAGCGGCTGGATCGAGATCTTGGGCTGCGGCATGGTCGACCCCAACGTTCTGATCAACTGCGGCATCGACCCCGAGAAGTACACCGGCTTCGCCTTTGGCATTGGCGCCGAGCGCGTCGCGGCCCTGCGCTACGACCTGCCCGACCTCAGAACGCTCATGACAGGCGATATGCGTTTCCTGAATCAGTTTTAAGTTGACCTGTCCCGGCGGCTTCCCGAGCCACCGCACCTTGCCCCTCAAACCGTCGCTTGCGTACCCAAGTACGCGGCGCTCCTCTTTCGGGGCAATCTGCGGCACCTCGGAAACCCGTCTCCGTAGCTGGAGTTTTCCGTCTGTTTATTGCAGACGTACAGATGAAAGGAGACCAGTTAGATGCGTGTTTCTTACGACTGGCTCAAGACCATGATCGATATTCCGGAGGATCCCAAGACCCTTTCGGACGAATATATCCGTACCGGCACCGAGGTCGAGGCGATCGACACCGTGGGCGAGTCCTTCGACCACGTGGTGACTGCCAAGGTGCTTACCAAGACCCCGCACCCCGATAGCGACCATATGTATGTGTGCTCGGTCGACGTGGGTGACAAGAACCTCGACGCCGACGGCAACCCCGCTCCGCTGCAGATCGTCTGCGGCGCGCAGAACTTTGAGGCCGGCGACCACATCGTCACGGCAATGATCGGCGCCGTGCTTCCCGGCGACGTCAAGATCAAGAAGAGCAAGCTTCGCGGCGTCGTGTCCATGGGCATGAACTGCTCCGCGCGCGAGCTCGGCCTGGGTGGCGACCACTCCGGCATCATGATCCTGCCCGAGGATACGCCCTGCGGCATGCCGTTTGCCGAGTATGTGGGCTCGAGCGACATCGTACTCGACTGCGAGATTACGCCCAACCGCCCCGACTGCCTGTCCATGATCGGCATGGCCCGTGAGACCGGTGCCATCTTCGACCGCGATTTCCACGTTGAGCTGCCCGCCATCAAGGCGGAGACCGGCCGCGCGACCGACGACGAGCTTTCGGTCGAGATCGCCGACGAGGGCCTGTGCGACCGCTATGTCGCCCGCATCGTGCGAAACGTGAAGGTCGGCCCCTCGCCTGACTGGATGGTCAAGCGCCTTAACGCCCTGGGCGTGCGTCCGCACAATAACATCGTCGACATCACCAACTATGTGATGATGCTCACCGGTCAGCCGCTGCACGCTTTTGACCTGGACACCTTTGCCGAGCGCGAGGGCAGGCGTCGCGTGGTGGTTCGCGCCGCCCAGCAGGATGAGAAGTTCACGACCCTCGACGGCGAGGAGCGCACGCTCGATGCCGGCATGGGCCTTATCACCGACGGCGAGCGCCCCGTGGCGCTGGCCGGCGTTATGGGCGGCATGGATTCCGAGATCGAGGACGACACCGTCGACGTGATGGTCGAGAGCGCCTGCTTCGACGCCGGTCGCACCTCGCACACCAGCCGCGATCTGTCGCTGATCTCCGATGCCTCCATCCGCTTTGAGCGCCAGGTTGATGAGACCGGCTGCGTGGATGTGGCCAATGTTGCCTGCGCGCTCATCGAGGAGATCGCCGGCGGCGAGGTCGCTCCCGGCTACGTGGATGTGTTCCCCGCGCCCAAGACCATCGACAGCATTAAGCTGCGCCTGGCCCGCGTGCACGCCATCTGCGGCGCCGACATCGAGCCCGATTTTATCGAGCGCTCGCTCACCCGCCTGGGCTGCACCGTCGAGCGCGACGGCGAGGACTTTATGGTTACCCCGCCGAGCTTCCGCCCCGACCTGCCGCGCGAGATCGACCTGATCGAGGAGGTCCTGCGCCTGTGGGGCATGGGCCGCGTGACGGCGACCATCCCGGCTGCCAAGAACCACATCGGTGGCCTGACCCGCGAGCAGAAGCTTACCCGCAAGGTCGGCGAGATCCTGCGCGCCTGCGGCCTCAACGAGACCACGACCTTTGGCTTTGCCGCGCCGGGCGACCTGGAGAAGATCGGCATGTCCACCGAGGGCCGCGGCTGCCCCGTGGTACTTATGAACCCACTGGTGGCCGAGCAGACCGAGATGCGCCGCTCGCTGCTGCCGGGCCTGCTGCAGTCTGTGGCGTATAACGAGGCCCATGGCACGCCCAACGTGCACCTGTACGAGGTCGGCAGCCTGTTCCACGGCCGCGAGAACGCCAGCCTGCCCAAGGAGACTAAGTCCGTGGCGGGCGTGCTCTCGGGCCAGTGGAGCGAGCAGTCTTGGAACATGAAGTACCGCAAGCTGCGTTTCTTCTTTGGCAAGGGCATTGTCGAGGAGCTGCTCGCCCAGCTGCGCATCGAGAAGGTTCGCTTCCGTCCCGTCGAGGGCGAGGGCTATGCCTTCTTGCAGCCGGGCCGTGCCGCCGAGGTTCTGTCTGGCGGCACCGTGCTGGGCTGGGTCGGCGAGATCCACCCCGAGGCGCGCGAAGCCATGGGCATCGACGAGATCGTCGTTGCCTTTGAGCTCGACCTGGACAAGCTGATCAAGGGCGCCCGCAACCAGGAGAACTACCGCGAGTTCTCGCAGTACCCGGCTGTTGAGCACGATCTTGCTATCGTGGTCGACAACTCCGTGACTTGCGAGGACCTTGAGCGCCGCATTACCAGCGCCGGCGGCAAGCTGCTCGAGGGTGTGCGTCTGTTCGACGTCTACCGCGATCCGGTCCGCGTGGGCGTGGGCAAGAAGTCCATGGCCTTTGCGCTTACGTATCGCTCCGACGACCACACGCTTACCAGCGAAGAGGTCGAAAAAGCGCACCAGAAGATCGTCACCAAGGTGTGCAAGGGCGTAAACGGCGAGGTCCGCGGCTAGGCCCTGCACTGGGGTATGGGTCAGCGGTGGCTGCTGCCGAGCCTTACGTGACTGCTATCCTCGGTATAAGGCACTGCTGAGCCTGCATATATGACACGCGCATTGCATAACGGCGTGCTGCTTTGTCGGCAGTGCGCCGTTTTGCTATGATAGCCCGTGGCGTGTTACGAATCTGACAATACGTAACACTGGCAAGGTGATTTAAGCGGCGTTGTAATTCTGTGCGCCGATAACCGGGAGGCGTACATGCACATTCCAGATAATTATCTGTCCCCGCAGACCGATGCCGTCATGGCAGTGGCGATGGTCCCTGTGTGGGTTCACTGCATCAAAAAGGTGCGCGCCACGCTCGACCGCGAGCACATGGCGTTCCTGGGTATCTGCGCCGCATTCTCTTTCTTGCTCATGATGTTCAACGTTCCGCTGCCCGGCGGTACCACGGGTCACGCCGTCGGCGGCGCGCTCATCGCGCTGCTGCTGGGCCCGGAGGCCGCGGCCATCGCGGTTTCGGTCGCGCTGGCGCTGCAGGCGCTGCTGTTTGGCGACGGCGGCATCCTGTCCTTTGGCGCCAACTGCTTTAACATGGCCTTCGTGCTGCCGTTTGCCGCCGCTATCGTGTTCCGTGCGCTCAACAGCCGTTTGCACGACAAGAGCTGGGGCACCTCGGTTTCGGCCGTCGTAAGCGGTTGGGTCGGCCTGTGCCTGGCGGCCCTGTGCACGGCGATCGAGTTTGGTATTCAGCCGATGTTCTTTACCAACGCTTCGGGCGCGCCGCTGTACTGCCCCTTCCCGCTCTCTATTGCCATTCCGGCCATGATGATCCCGCACATGTTGGTAGCCGGCGTGGTCGAGGGCGTGGCGACGGCCGCCATCTACGGTTTCATTAAGAAGACGGCGCCGAGCGTTATCGTCGGGCCCGAGGCCGCCGATGGCCAGCTTGCTGCCGAGGGCGCTGCTGCCAAGAAGACCTCGCTGGTCCCCACGCTCATCCTGGTCGCCGTGCTTGTCGTGGCCACGCCGCTCGGCTTGCTTGCCACGGGTGACGCCTGGGGCGAGTGGGACGCTGAGGGCGCCGCGACCGCCGTTCAGGAGGCTGGTGACGACAGTCTGCAGACTTCGGTCGGTCTCGATACCCCGACCTTTGCCGATGCCCTGCCCACGGGCGATTATCTGCAGGCCTATTCCGAGGAGCAGGGCCTTGGCTTTGCCGGCCAGGCCGCGATGTATATTCTTTCGGGCGTGATTGGCGTGGCGGTGCTCACCATCGCATTCCGTCTGGTCTCGCTAACGGTCAAGGAAAGCGGAGCCCATGGCAATAGCCGAGCTGCCTAGCTGGCTTGCGGTCGAGCAGCGATACGAGCCCGTGGGGGCTCGGCATCGTGTGATGCAAAAGAATGTCCTGCATCTGGCGGGCATGCTTGAGCGGGTTCGTCTAGGCGGCGGCGCACATAAGGGCGGGTCGATTATCGACCGCTCCCTTTCTGCCGTTTCGGCGCCAGTGCGTTTGGTGGGGATGTTCGTCTGCGTCCTGTGCGTATGCCTGACGCAGAGCCCGCTGTACTTGATGCTGATGACAGCGATCGCGTTGGTGCTCGTTGCGGTGCGCCCCGTACGCGGGCTGCACGCGACCTTTGTGCCGGCGTTGGCTGCCGCGGGGTTTGCCGTGGTTTTGGCGCTGCCGGCCCTGCTGCTGGGTGCTTCTGCCACGGGCGCCATGCTCAAGATTGCGCTCAAGACCTTTGTTAATGTGTCATTGGTGCTGGGCGTTTCGTGGACGCTTACCTGGAGTCGCATGTCGGCCGCGCTTAAGATGCTGCACCTGCCCGACGAGGTTATCTTTACGTTTGATATGGCGCTCAAACACATCGAGGTGCTGGGTCGCACGGCGCACGACCTGTGCGAATCGGTCATGCTTCGCAGTGTGGGCCGCGCGCCTGCAGGATTTTCGCGTACCGATTCGATCGCGGGTATCATGGGCATGACCTTTATCAAGGCGATGGAATGCAGCCGCGCGATGGACGAGGCTATGCTTTGCCGCGGTTTTGCCGGCGCATATCCGGCGCCTACACGGAACGGCTTTGGCTGGTGCGACGCGGTCTATGCGGCCGTTGTGGTGCTGCTCGCCGTGTTGTGCGCGGTGCTGTAGCGCGGGCGGTCAAGCCGTCGATGTGAACAGGGAAGGGCGACGTTTTGGCAAACGATACAAATGGTGCGATGGGTGCGAGCGGTGCTGCCGGCGCCAAGGCCACGCCGCTCATCGAGTTTCGCAACGTGGTGTTTTCCTATGCGGGCCATACGGTGGTCGATAGCGTGTCGCTGCAGGTTAATCGCGGTGAGCTGGTTGCGCTGCTTGGACCCAACGGCTGCGGCAAGACGACGATCATGCGGCTTATCAACGGCCTTGAGCTTGCGGATGCGGGTACGTACCTGTTTGATGGACATGTGGTCGATGCGGCATATCTCAAGGATTCCGCGATGGCCCAGCGGTTCCATCAGCGCGTGGGCTTCGTGTTCCAAAACGCCGATGCACAGCTCTTTTGCGCCACAGTCGGCGAGGAGGTCGCGTTTGGCCCGGCCCAAATGGGGCTTTCGGCGGACGAGCTCGGGCGCCGCGTCCGTGATGCCATGGAGCTGTTTCAGGTTGCCGATCTGGTCGATGCCTCGCCCTATCAGCTTTCGGGCGGGCAAAAGAAGCGTGTGGCGCTGACTGCCGTCGTGTCGATGAACCCCGATATTCTGGTGCTCGACGAGCCTACCAACGGACTTGACGAGGACTCTTGCGACATCGTGGTCAACTTTCTACTGGCTTATGTTGCTGCCGGTAAGACGGTCTTGATGAGCACGCATCATCAGGATTTAGTACGACGTCTTGGGGCCCGTGCGATTTATATCGATCGATATCACCACGTGGTCGAGGCTCCCGTGCCGTCATATGGAACCGAAAACGGTGCAGCAGAATAGTTGCCGCATAGTGGGGTTGCGGCCGCGCGCGTGGCTTGCTGCGAATGGTATAGTTATCCGGGTTTTTACGGGGGTGGCTATGCCAAGTTGGAATATTCATATCGCTCAGACGGAACGACTTCTGGCGCGTGCCGGTGCGCTTGCCGATAACGTGCGCGACCGCAATGCCTTTTTGTTTGGCAGCGTGGTTCCGGACATTTTTGTGGGCTACATGGTTCCCGGTATTGCCGACCCCATCCCGTATCGCATCACGCACTTTGCCAAGCCCGAGCCCATTCCTAAGCCACGCGAGCATGAGTTTTGGGACACCTATGTGGCGCCGTTGCTTAAAGGTGCGCCGGCGGGTGTGCCGGCTGCAGCGACCTCGATTGTCGAAGAGCGTGAAAGGCTCAATCGGGTGCACTATCCGCAGCGCTACAAAGACGCCGAGCCGGTTGACGGCCCCGGCGCCGCCGAGTTTTCGCTTGCGCCCGATGACGTGGCGCAGTCGCTGCTCGATTTGACGCTGGGCGTTTGGTCGCATCTGGTGGCCGATACCGTGTGGAACACGCGCGTGAACCAATATCTCGAGGCGCGCGGCGGCAAGCCGTGCGAGGAGTTCCGCATTAAGAAGCAGGGAGACTTTGACTGGTTTGGCAAGACGCTCGGCATCGTTTCTATCCCGCGTGCGACCGATCGCCTCTATACCGCGGCGGCCCAGTTTGGTCAGTATTCGATTCCACAAGAGTATGTGCTCAAGACCATTGGCGTTATGCACGAGATTGTGCGCGAAAACCCCGGCGATCCGGATCATCCGCCGTACCGTCTGCTGACCGAAGAGTTCTTTGACGCAACGTTTACCGAGGTCGTCGAGCTAACCGAGGCGGGTTTTGCCGCCCGCGTTGCCGCTTCTGACGTCCCCGCAGTCCCTCTGATCGCTAGCTGCTAGCCGGCTGACGTAACGGTGAACAGTTCATTCCAATTGACCAACAGCTCCCCGCCGCAGGGCGTCTTTGGTGGTGTGCTCGGCATCGGAAAGGTTCGCGACTGAACACAAATCGATGAAGCGGCATATGAAGTAGGTCTTAAAAAGGGCCCGAAAGGCGAAGCCTTCCGGGCCCTTTTTAATGCAAATGTGCTTGCAAGTGCGATTTAGCGCACCTGAGCGACGTAGGCGACGTTGGTCGAGGAGACCTTGTCCTCAAGCTGGACGCTCATACGGGGATCGCCGGCGGTAGCGACGGTCAAATCGCCGGTCTCGACGTAGCCGAGCTCCTTAGCGGTCTCGATCGCCTTGACGATCGTGCCGTTGACGGTGCCCTGGGTAATCTCGGCCTTGTGCGGGATAACGCCCCAGTACATGATCATCTGCTGGACGGCCCAGTCGTGGCGGGAGAACGCGCAGATCGGCATGTTGGGACGGAAGTGCGAGATCAGGCGAGCGGTACGGCCGGTGGTCGTCGGCACGGTGATGCACTTGGCGCCAACGGTGGTGGCCATGTTCACAGCGGACATACCCACAACGTTGTTGACGACGCGGGTGCCGTGAGCATCGGTCGGAACCTCGAGCGGAGCGTGAGCCGGGAGGTACTTCTCGGTCTCGAGAGCGATGCTGGCCTGCATCTTGACGGCCTCGACCGGGTACTTACCGGCAGCGGACTCGCCGGACAGCATGACGGCGTCGGTACCGTCGTAAATGGCGTTAGCAACGTCGGCAACCTCGGCGCGCGTCGGGCGCGGGTTCTGCTGCATGGAGTCGAGCATCTGCGTAGCGGTGATAACGGGCTTGTAGGCCGCGTTGCACTTGGCGATGATCTCCTTCTGGATGTGCGGAACGAGCTCGGGCTTGATCTCGATGCCCAGGTCGCCACGGGCGACCATGATGCCGTCGGAAGCCTCGAGGATCTCATCGAAGTTCTCGACGCCCAGGGCGCACTCGATCTTCGGGAAGATCGTCACGTGCTCGCCGCCGTTCTCGCGGCAAAGCTCGCGGATGCCGCGGACAGACTCGCCGTCACGGATGAAGGAAGCGGCGATGTAGTCGATGTTCTCGGTCAGGCCAAAGAGGATGTCCTGACGATCGCGCTCGGTGATGGCGGGCAGCGAGATGTTGACGTTGGGCATGTTGACGCCCTTGCGCTCGCCGATCAGGCCGTCGTTCTTGACGACGCAGGTCATGTCCTGGCCGTCGACGGACTCGACCTCGAGAGCAACCAGGCCGTCATCGATCAGGATGAGGGAGCCCTTCTCGACCTCGGAGGGCAGAGCCAGGTAGTCGAGGGAGATGTGCTCAGCGGTGCCGTGGAAATCCTCGGACGTGGGCTGAGCGGTGACGACGATCTTGTCGCCGGTCTTGACGGCAACCTTCTTGCCGTCGACCAGAAGACCGGTGCGGACCTCGGGGCCCTTGGTGTCGAGCAGGATGCCGACGGGCATACCGAGCTCCTTGGAAATACGACGGACGCGCTCGATGCGACCGTGGTGCTCGTCGTAGGAGCCGTGCGAGAAGTTAAAACGGGCGACGTTCATGCCCGCCTTGATCATCTCGCGGATGGTCTCGTCGCTATCGCAGGCGGGACCCATGGTGCATACAATCTTAGTGCGCTTGTACATTCAGACCTCCATCTGACATCGTCTTGCGCTGATAGATAAACCATAAGAAATAAAACTGAGTTGATTATAACGAAATACCGACCGAATACCCCAAAAAATCGACCGTATGCCGAATTAGAAGTTCATCTTTTACGGAAAAAACGGTATATGAAAAAATTTTACCAACCGCTCTAACCGCTGCTATCTGGGCGATATTTTAGTTTGGCGACGCGCCTAAGAAAAAACGTTTTATCAGTATTGAGCATCACACGGTCCGCATCGTTGCATACGGACCATATTTCCAAATGGATTGTTTTGGCTAGACGCGTCGCTTTGGGGTACCATAGCTCCACTATCAACTGCCGCTCAGCACGGCAGCCTTGATGAGCCCTTGCCCTTCTCCTGGGAATTATGATCGGGCATCAATCTGCTGAGTGGCCCGAATCCCAGGAGGGGACTCTATATGCAAAAGGAATACCTGTCCGCTGCGGCGGAGGTGCTCAGCGACCAAGGTGTCGATGAGAACCTCGGCCTGAGCAACGACGAGGCGTCGTCGCGCCTCGCCAAGACAGGCCCTAACAAGCTTGAGGAAGCCGAGAAGACGCCGCTGTGGAAGCGTTTCTTTGAGCAGATGGCCGACCCCATGGTCATCATGTTGATCGTTGCCGCCGTTATCAGCGCGCTCACGGGCATGGTTAAGGGCGAGGCGGACTTTGCCGATGTCGCCATCATCATGTTCGTCGTTATCGTCAACTCGGTGCTGGGCGTGGTCCAGGAAGCCAAGAGCGAGGAGGCCCTCGAGGCCCTTCAGGAGATGAGCGCGGCGCAGTCCAAGGTTCTACGCGACGGCAAACTCGTGCACCTGCCGAGCGCCGAGCTCGTACCCGGCGACGTGATCATGCTCGAGGCGGGCGACTCCGTCCCGGCCGACTGCCGCGTGCTTGAGAGCGCCACGATGAAAATCGAAGAGGCCGCGCTCACCGGCGAGTCCGTGCCGGTCGAGAAGCACGCCAACGTGATCGAGCTTGCCGCGGGCACCGATGACGTGCCGCTCGGCGACCGCAAGAACATGTGCTACATGGGCTCCACCGTCGTGTACGGCCGTGGCCGCGCCGTCGTGGTCGGCACCGGCATGAATACCGAGATGGGCAAGATCGCCGGTGCCCTGGCCGAGGCCAAGGAAGAGCTCACACCGCTGCAGGTGAAGCTCGCCGAGCTCAGCCGTATCCTCACCATTATGGTGATCGTCATCTGCGTCGTGATCTTTGGCGTCGACATCGTCCGCCACGGCGTGGGCAACGTCCTTACCGACCCGACTGCCCTGCTCGACACCTTTATGGTCGCCGTCTCGCTCGCCGTCGCTGCCATCCCCGAGGGCCTGGTTGCCGTCGTGACCATCGTGCTGTCGCTTGGCGTGACCAAGATGGCCAAGCGCCAGGCAATTATCCGCAAGCTCTCTGCCGTCGAGACTCTCGGCTGCACGCAGACCATCTGCTCCGACAAGACCGGTACCCTTACCCAAAACAAGATGACCGTCGTCAAGCACGAGCTCGCTGCGCCTAAGGAGAAGTTCCTGGCAGGTATGGCGCTGTGCTCCGATGCCCAGTGGGACGAGGAACTGGGTGAGGCCGTGGGCGAGCCGACCGAGTGCGCGCTCGTCAACGATGCCGGAAAGGCGGGCCTCACTGGTCTGACTGCCGAGCACCCGCGCGTGGGCGAGGCCCCGTTTGACTCGGGCCGCAAGATGATGTCCGTGGTCGTTGAGACCCTGGACGGCGAGTACGAGCAATACACCAAGGGCGCGCCCGACGTGGTGATCGGCCTGTGCACCCACATCTACGAGGGCGATAAGGTCGTCCCCCTGACCGAGGAGCGTCGTGCCGAGCTCGTGGCCGCCAACAAGGCCATGGCCGACGAGGCCCTGCGCGTGCTGGCGCTGGCAAGCCGCACCTACACCGAGGTCCCGAGCGACTGCAGCCCCGCCGCGCTCGAGCACGACCTGGTCTTCTGCGGCCTGTCCGGCATGATTGACCCGGTCCGCCCCGAGGTCGCCGACGCCATCCGCGAGGCCCACGATGCCGGTATCCGCACCGTCATGATCACGGGCGACCACATCGACACCGCCGTGGCCATTGCCAAGCAGCTGGGTATCGTCACCGATCGCAGCCATGCCATCACCGGTGCCGACCTCGATCGCATGAGCGACGAGGAACTCGACGCGCACATCGAGGACTACGGCGTGTACGCCCGCGTCCAGCCCGAGCACAAGACCCGTATCGTCGAGGCTTGGAAGTCGCGCGACCAGATCGTGGCCATGACGGGCGACGGCGTCAACGACGCCCCGTCCATCAAGCGCGCCGACATCGGCGTCGGCATGGGCATCACCGGTACCGACGTTACCAAGAACGTTGCCGACATGGTGCTTGCCGACGACAACTTCGCCACCATCATCGGTGCCTGCGAAGAGGGTCGCCGCATCTACGACAACATCCGCAAGGTCATCCAGTTCCTGCTTTCGGCCAACCTTGCCGAGGTGTTCTCGGTGTTTATCGCCACGCTCATCGGCTTTACCATCTTCCAGCCGGTGCAGCTGCTGTGGGTGAACTTGGTCACCGACTGCTTCCCCGCGCTCGCGCTGGGCATGGAGGATGCCGAGGGCGACATCATGAAGCGCAAGCCGCGCAACGCCAAGGACGGTGTCTTTGCCGGCAATATGGGCCTGGACTGCGTGGTCCAGGGCTTGATCATTGCCGCGCTGGTGCTGGCGAGCTTCTTTGTGGGCGTGTACTTTGACATGGGCTACATCCACATCTCCGATATGATCGCCGGCGTCGCCGACGAGGAAGGCGTGATGATGGCCTTCATCACGCTCAACATGGTCGAGATCTTCCACTGCTTTAACATGCGCAGCCGCCGCACGTCGCTGTTTAAGATGAAGAAGCAGAACAAGTGGCTGTGGGCCTCTGCCGCGCTGGCGCTGGTGCTGACGGTGATCGTAACCGTGCAGCCGACGCTTGCCGAGATGTTCTTTGGCCCCGTGACGCTTGAGCTCAAGGGCGTTATCGCCGCGCTGGGCCTTGCCTTCCTGATCATTCCGCTGATGGAGATCTACAAGGCGATCATGCGCGCGGTGGAGAAGGAGTAGGTCGAAAGGCCATCCTTCCCACCGGCCCGACCGCCTGCGGGGTTTCTTCTTCGCTGGTCCTCGCGCTTCGCGCTGCGGGATCGCTCAGAAGAAACCCCTCTCGGCGGTCGGGCCTTCGGATGGCCTCTCGGGACCATTGGCTGAGGGAAAGTGTGTGAGCTGGTCGGGCTTTGCCCGGCCAGCTCTTTTTGATTTAAAATACCTGCTCAGTTGTGATTTGTGGTGCTGGGAGGCGCGTGTGGGCAAGGCTAGGGCTAAGGCGAAGAAAAAGACGACGGGGGCGCGGGCCAAGCGTGATCGTCGTCGGAAGCTTGCGACCGAAGCCCCCGCGTCTGCCGAGGAGCTGCTGGCGAGCGTGCCGGGACTCGATGCGCTGCAGGATGTTCCGGCGTTTGGCGATCTGCCGGTCGCCGCGGCTCAGCAGGCAGCATTTGACGATTTTTGCGCCCAAGCCGAGGAGCCCGAGCAGATGCAGCTGGGTGCCGTGGTGCGCTTAGATCGCGGGTTTCCGCTGGTGGCGACGGCCGACGATACCTTTCGTGCCGAGCATGCCGTGGGGTTTGCCAAGTCGCGCGGCGAGGACGAGGCGCTGCTGCCGGCTGTGGGCGACCGCGTGGCGGTGCGTCGTGCGCCCGGGCACGACATGGGCGTAATCGAATGCGTTCTGCCACGACGCACGAGTTTTGAGCGTTGGCGTGGCCGCGCCCGCGGCGAGCGTCAGGTGCTTTGTTCCAACGTGGATAGCGTGCTGATCGTGCAGGCACTTGGCGCCGGCGAGGTGCTGCTCGACCGCGTGGCGCGCTCGCTGGTGTTGGCGCTCGACTGCGATGCCGAGCCGGTGGTGGTGCTTACCAAGGCCGACCGCTGTGAAGCCGCGGAACTCGAGCGCGATCTGGATCGCGTGCGCCGTCTGGTGGGCCCGGACGTGCGCGTTATCGTGACGTCCTCTGCCGAAGGCCGTGGTTTGGATGAGGTGCGCGCCTGTGTTCCGGCGGGAACGTGCGCCATGATCCTGGGTGAGTCGGGGGCCGGAAAGTCGACGCTGCTCAATGCGCTGCTGGGCCACGATGCGCTGGCTACCGGTGGTGTGCGCGAGCGCGACGACCAAGGCCGCCATACCACGGTCGCGCGCGTGATGGTGGCGCTGCCGGGCGACGCCGGCGTCATTGCCGACGCTCCGGGCCTGCGCAGTTTGCCGCTCGTTGGTCACGAGCGGGGCCTGGCGCGTGCCTTCCCCGAGATCGTCGAGGCGTCGCGTGCGTGTCGGTTTGGCGACTGCACGCATACCCACGAACCGGGCTGCGCCGTTCGCGAGGCCGCCGATGCCGGGCAGATCGATGGCCTGCGCCTGGAAACGTTCCAAAACTTGGCGTCATCCATGCGTGTGAGTGCCCAAATGCTCGATCCCGATGTCCATCTGTAATTGAATTTATCTATGACAGCCGTCTTCCAACTGTGCGGGAGGCGGCTTTTTTACTGGCGATGCGCCCTTAAATGAGCGTTTTGCCGACGCGCCGACCAAAACCTTGCCGCGGGCTTGACGGGTTGGTCAGCTCTTGGCTGGTAATTGGTTTGACACTTAAAACCAAGATGGTGATCGCGCTGTTTTGTTGCTTGGCCGCTCGGACAATAGTGGTACGGGCATCCCATCCGCCCAGTGCTGTCTTGAGAGGAGCTGCCGTGAACAAGAGCAAGCGCATCGCCATCAGTCTGGCAGCGGGCGTGCTCGCCGCGGCACTCTGCATGGTTTACGGGTCATCGGTTCGTTCGCGGGCTGAGCAGGCCCAGGCCGAAACCTTGGCCAAATACGGCGGCGATCGCGTCGAAGTTTGCGTTGCCGCACGTGATATCGATGTGGGTGAGACCCTCGACGAGACCAATGTCGTAACCCAAGAGTGGCTCGCGAGCCTGCTGCCGCGCGATGCGGCGACCGAGCTGCGCCAGGTGCGTGGCGACGTGACGACCTCGCGTATTCCCAAAAATGCCGTGGTCTGCGATGTCTACACCAAAGCCGAGAGCCATACGCTCGAGGTGCCCAAGGGCAAGGTTGCCGTTTCGGTGGCGGTCGATGCCGAGCATTCGGTGGGCGGAGCCGCAGGCGTGGGCAGCTACGTGGATGTGTACGTGCAAAAAGACGGCGTGACCGACCGGCTGTGCGGCGCGTATGTGATCGATACCAGCGACGAGGCCGGTGCCACGCGCGAAGGCAAGGTCGAGTGGGTGACGCTGGCGGCCGACCCCAAAGACGTCAAGGAATTGCTGGGAGCCTCGGGCAAGGGAACGGTCAGCTTGACGATTCCCGCCACGGCACGCGGCAAAAAGAGCGGAGGCGACGAGTGATGAAGGCGATCTGGCTTGCGTGCTGCGCGTGTGGCGATTACGGACTGCTGCAGCAGGAAGTCGAGGGCCGCGATGCGGGCGCGCAGGTGCTTCGCGTAGGCGACCTAGACGGGTTGGTGTCTATGGCTCGGGCGTTTCCTTCGCGCCGTGGCGCTGCCATTATCGCGGCATCCCTGTTTGATACTAAAGATGTGCGAGAGACCGTCGCGCGCCTGACTGCCGAAGGACGCGTGAGCCGCGTCGTCGTGTTGATAGAGGCGCTCGATCCGTCGGATATCGAGGGGCTGTTTCGCGCGGGGGCGACCGAGGTCATCGCTGCGCACAGCATATGCGGCAGCGGACATGTGGGCGAGGGAGCGGTTGATTCCGATTGGGGCGTGTCGCCTGAGCCCGATGTTTTTGTTGATAGGGAACCCGGGGCGCCTCGCGCTACAAGAGGCCCGCGTGTTGATGACTATGGGAAAGCGGAAGCCGAGCATGTTCGGCGCCCCCCGGGCCCCCTTGCATGTGATGACGCCGGAGCGTCGGTGCCGTATGGCGAAGACCTCCTGGCTGTAGATATGGGATACGTGCACGGCGTGAGTCTGGCCGATGGACTCGATGAGGTCGAGGGCCTTGTCGCGGGTGATGGTCCGCACGTCGACGTGACAGCGGAATCCCCAGTTCCGCCCCTACCGTTTGAGCAGCCTGCCGTGCCGGCGTGGACAAAGCACTTGGGTGCGGCTGGCGAGACGGGGACGTTGCCGCCCACGTCGTCAGCCCCTGCACCGCTGGCAGACACTGCGTCGACGTCGCATCGAGCTCCGGTCATCTGCGCCGTCTCGGGATCGGGCGGCTGTGGCAAATCGACGATTGTCGCCACGATGGCGCATGCCGCTTCGTTGCTGGGTCTGCGAGCTGCCGTACTCGATTTGGACCTAATGTTTGGAAATCTCTACGACTTGCTGGGCGCCGATGCCCCGCATGACATGGCGACACTTATCGAGCCGTCGGTCGCGGGCGCACTTGCGGAGCCAGACGTGGTCGCTGCATCGATGCGCGTTGCCCCAGGCGTTACGCTTTGGGGGCCTGTCGCAGCGCCCGAGCGCGCCGAGCTCATGGCGCGTCCGGTAGAGCTGCTGCTCGACATCTTGCGTCGTGAGTCCGACGTGGTCCTTATCGATACCTCGGTCTTTTGGGGCGATGCCGTGGCGGCTGCGGTGGCGGCGTGCGACCGTTGCCTTGTCGTGGGTGATGCGGCAGTTTCTTCCGCGACGTCTGCAGCGCGCGTCATTGAGCTGGCGAGCCGTGTGGGCGTGCCGCGCACGCGCATGAGCGCCGTATTCAACCGATTCGGCGCGCGTGGGGCGGACGAGGATGTCGCCATGCGCTTTGAGATTGCCTGTGCGTTGAGCTCCAAGATTCGTATCGCCGATGGCGGGCAGGATCTCGCCGCGCTCATGGCGTTTGGGCGCGCTGACGAGGCAGTGGGGCAGACCAGCGCTTTTGCGACCAGCGTGCGCGAGGCCACGCGTGAGATGCTCGTGGAACTGGGGTGCGCCGTCGGCCCTTGGAGCGATATGGTCGCCGACCGTGCAACGCGCACCGAACGCCCGCGCATCCGCCTTCCCTGGTCGCGTGTGGGTGATTGCCGATGAGCCTGCAAACGAGAATTAAAGCAGCCGGTGCGGCAGCGGCGACGGCACCTGTCGATGTGGGACGGCGCCGTGCGGTCAAGCGCCGCACCAAGCGGGCCGTGATGGACCGCGTGGGCTACGACGAGGTGGCACGCATCAGTGCCTACGTCGATCCGGTTCTTGCCCGCTCGGAATTGCGTCCTGCGGTGGAGGCGGCACTCAACGTGGAAGAACCGACCGACCTGGCGACGCCCGAGCGTGAGACCATCATCAACGAGATCTTGGATGACGTGGTGGGCTTGGGCCCGCTGCAGCCGCTCATCGAGGACGACACCGTCACCGAGATTATGGTCAACGGTTGCCGCTCGGCTTTCTTTGAGCGCGGCGGGGTCTTATACCCCATCGAGCATGCGTTTGAGGATGACGAGCAGATCCGCGTGCTCATCGACCGCATCATCTCGCCGCTGGGCAGGCGTATCGACGAGCGCAGTCCCATCGTCAACGCCCGTCTCAAAACAGGTTATCGCGTCAACGCGGTGATTCCGCCCGTGGCGATCGATGGGCCGATCCTCACTATCCGCAAGTTCTCGGATCGCATCTGTTCGTTGGACGAGCTTGTGGGCCTGGGGTCGCTGCCGCTTTGGTATGCGCAACTGCTTTCGTGTGCGGTGTCGCTGCGCCAAGATTTGGCGGTTGCGGGCGGTACGGGGTCGGGCAAGACTACGCTGCTCAACGCGCTATCGTGCGAGATATCTACCGGCGAGCGCATCGTGACGATCGAGGATTCCGCCGAGCTCAAGTTCGCGCATCACCCGCATGTGGTTCGCCTGGAGGCGCGCGAGGCTTCAATTGAGGGTGAGGGTGCGGTGACAATCCGCGACCTGGTGACCAACGCCCTGCGTATGCGTCCCGACCGTATTGTGGTGGGTGAGGTACGCGGTGCGGAATGTTGCGACATGCTGCAGGCCATGAACACCGGGCACGATGGGTCGCTCACCACGCTTCATGCGGGCACCGAGCAAGAGGCCGTGGTGCGTTTGACGCTGCTTGCGCGCTATGGCATCGATCTGCCGAGCGAGCTTATCGAGGAACAAATCGCTATGGCGCTCGACGGCATCGTGATGTCCGAGCGCCATGCGGACGGCCGGCGTTTTGTGTCCTCCTATTCGGGGGTGCGACGCGGCGCGTCGGGTGGCGTGGAACTCGAGCGCTACGTGACCTTCGATGCCGCCGAGCGCACCTGGACCCTCAACCGCGAGCCGCCGTTTATCGCAGAGGGCTTGCGCTCGGGAACGCTTACGCAGGAGGAGGTGGAGGAATGGAGGTCGTTGTGCCCCTCGTCGTAGGGGGCCTTGCCGGGTTTTCGGTCGCGACGGTATGCGGAGTGGAGCCTCATGTGCCGAGGGTGCCGCCGGCGGAGCTGGTGCGCCAGACGCTCGAGACGGCGGCAGAGAAGCTGCCGCGTGAGCTGGTGGAAAACGATCTGCTGAAAAAGATCGCCCGCTCGTGGGCATCGTTGGCTCCCGTGCGCCGCATCGGTCTTGTCGTTGAGGATGATGCTTCACGCTTAGCGTTCCTGTTGCTATCGAGTGGCGTCTGCTGCCTTGCACTTGCCGTGGTGTCGCTATCGCCCATCGGCTTTGTTTTGGGGGCGGTTGCGCCCTTTGCCGCCGGCGCCGCACGCGACGTCTTTGACCACCGACGCGAGCAGCGCGATGTGGAGGAAGCCATGCCCGAGGCCTTTACGGCACTTTCCATGTCGCTTGCCTCGGGACATTCGCTGGCCCAGGGCATGCGGTTTGTGGGCGCTCACGCGCAAGAGCCGGTGCATACCGAGTTTCTGCGGGTAGCGGCGGCGATCGACTGTGGCATTTCGGCTGCCGATGCGCTCGACGACCTGCTTGTCCGCATCGACGCCCCCGGGCTTTCGCTTGTCACGTTGGCGCTCAAGGTGTCGCAGCGGACCGGTGCCCCGCTTGCCGATCTGCTGTCCGAGGCGTCGAGCATGGTGGGGGAGCGTATTGAGCTCAAGCGCCGCCTGGATGTCAAAACGTCGCAGGCGCGCATGTCGGCGCATATGGTCGCGGCGATGCCGGCGGGTATGTGCGCGGTGCTGGCCCTGCTTTCGGCAGATTTTCGCTACGGTCTCGCAACGCCGGTAGGCGCCGGCGCCGTGGTTCTGGGGCTTGCCCTTAACGGCGTCGCCCTGGTGGTTATCCGGCGCATTATGCGGGTGGAGCTGTGAGCGCCCTGGTTGCCGCCGCGGCTTGCCTGTGCGCCTTCGGCGTATTTGTCGCGACGGGCCTGGAGCGCTCGGATGTGCGCAAGACCATGGAGATTTTCAGGGGCGAGGCGGTGCTAGTCGTTGCTGCGGCCCATTCGGTGATCGATTCCGCTATTGCGTGGGTGAGGGGCGCATTTGGCGTGGACAACTCAGCGCAGGTTTCGCTCGGTGAGGTGTCCGAGATGATTGATGTGGTGCGCCTGGGGCTTTCCGCCGGCCTTTCGTTCGATGCGGCGCTCGAGATCTTTTGCGCCAATCGTCGATCGACGCTGACTGTTCGGCTTGAACGGGCATGCATGGCGTGGCAGGTGGGCGTGGGAGCGCGCGAGGACGAGTTGTTGGCGGCCGCGCAGGACCTGGACGTGCGGGCGCTCGAGACCTTTGCCATTACGGTGGGTCAAGCGCTCGCCCTGGGTGCCCCGCTTGCCGAGACCCTTGCTGTCCAAAGTCGCGAGATCCGCGCCGCCCATCGTGCCGCGGTCGAGCGCGAGATTGAACGAGCGCCCGTCAAGCTGCTGATTCCCACCGGCACGCTCATCTTGCCGGCACTGCTGTTATCCATATTGGGCCCGCTGCTGGGAGCAGGCGGGATGATGTAGGGAGGAATACATGAACAAAATGGCTGACGTTATGGGTAGGGTTTGGAGCCGGACGCTTTACCGTGCAATGCGTTCCTGTCAACGTGCCAAGGCGCTGGTGCAGGAGGAAAGCGCGCAGGGTACCACCGAGTACGCCATCTTGGTCGGCGTGCTCGTGGTAATCGCGATCATTGCCATCGTTGCATTTAAGGGCAACGTCGAAAAGCTATGGAACGCGATCAAAGACGGCATCAACAGCCTGTAGAAGGAGGGCATTCTGTTGGCGTGCTGCTGGTGCTCGCTTGCCTGATTGTGGCGATAGCGGCGACGCTCTGGGGGCTGAATGCCGTGCGACAGCAGCGTTCTGGGGCCGTCGCGGATGGGAGCTCGGGCGCGGTGGCGCCTCCCGATGACAAAGCGCGGGACACGGCCGACAGGGATGCCGCCGTCACGGCACAAACTTTTCTGCGGGCGCTCGACGAACGGGCGGATGCTGCGGCGGGGCCATCTGCGGACAACGCAGTCGCAGCCCGGCTGACATGGGCCGAGGAGCGACCGATGACCGAGGCTGCCGCGGACCTGTTGCGTGTCTATCGCGAGGTGCCCACAGCCCAGCTCGCTCTAAGCGGTTACCTCGACATCAAGGGCAACGTATGGGGCGCCATCGTGCGCGATGGGCGCGGCTGGGTCGACATGGTGACGGTTGCCGCGGATGCCGGCGACGCCTCGTGCCGCTTATGCGCGGTGCGCTTGGTTCCGCAAGCATCGGGGTCAAAGGAGGGATCGTGAAATGCTTGACGTTTTGCGCGAGGAGTCTGCCCAATCGACCGTTGAGTACGCCATCGTCACCATGGCGCTGCTTTCCATCGTGCTGGCGATTGCGGGGCTTTGGCGCGCCGGCACCGACGGACGCTTGGCGGCGTTGGCTGCACGGGCGGCGTCCCATGGCGTCGCCTCGACATCGGTTATCGACGCCGCCGCAGGCGCCAAAGACATCGCGCTCTATTGATATCGCGCGTGAGGATTGGGCGCAGTCCACGGTCGAGGCCGCTTTTTTGCTGTCGACGTTTCTGACGCTCATCCTGCTTGCGCTGCAACCGGTGTGCCTGCTCTATACGCGCGCGGTCATGGAGTCTGCCGCCGCCGAGACCGCGCGGCTCATGACCACGACGACGGCGGAGGACGACGACCTCAAGGAGTTTGCCCGCCGCCGTCTCGCCGCGGTGCCCGATGTCTCGATCTTTCACGCCGGCGGACCGCTGTCGTGGGATATCGAGCTTGGCCGGGCGGACGCAGGGGGCGTTTCGTCTGTATCTATCGCGGGTGATGTAAAGCCGCTGCCCGTGATCGGCGCGTTCGCGCAGGCCATGGGCAATGTGGGGGGAGGAGGATATGTCGAGTTGAAAGTCGACGTTTCGTACCGATCGCGTCCCGGATGGCTGGAGGGAGACTATGATTCGTGGATTGCCGCGTGGGATTAGGCGTCGCCTGCTGCGAATGATGCGAGGGCTCGTGTGCCGTTGCCGGTCGAATGCCCGCCGCAAGCGGGGCGGCTTCATGGGCCGCTCCGGTATCGACTTGTTTATCGAGGACGGTGCCTACACTACGCTTTCTTCGGCGGTCGTCATACTTGTGGTGCTTACGCTGCTGTTTTCGTCGACGGCGGCGATATGGAGTATGTCGCGTGCCGGGGATACCCAGGTGGCGGCCGATAGCGGTGCTCTGGCGGGTGCCAACGTGATATCGTCCTACCATACAGCGGCCACGGTGGTGGATGCGAGCATTTTGAGCTTGGGCTTGGCGGGGTTTGCCACAATCGGCACCGGCTTGGTTGCCATGCTGGTGCCGGGTGGGAAAATAGCCGCAAGCGATATGGTCGATACCGGGATTGAGATTATTAAAACGCGCAATAGGTTTGCCAAAAGTGCGTCGGAGGGTTTGCAAAAAGTCGAAACGGCTCTGCCATATCTGGTTGCCGCGCGAGCTACGCAGGCTGTTTCGGCGCAGGATACCGATAACGTGACCTATACCGGCACAGCGCTCGCCGTGCCCAGGACATCCGAGTCGGACTTCGCTGCGCTCAAAGGGTCAGAGATCTCGACCGATGCCATTAAAAAGACGTCGGAAGATTTAGACCGCGCAGCTGTGGAGCTGCAGAAGGCCTCTGAGGATACGGCGAAGGCCAAAGAGCGCGCCTGGCTTGCGGACTGTGGCGGATCGGATGAGAATGCGATTGGCAAGTACTCATGTATGTGGGAGCGTGCGGGGAGCTTGGCAAAGCTATCGGGTGAACAAAACCGCCACTATACTTCGAGTATCGATTGGGAGCCGCAGATCGCCCTAAATCGTGCGAAGACCTATTACCGCCGGCGCCTGGCGAATGAAAGGCCGCTTGGTGGGGGTGTAGAGATGGAGGCGGAGTCTGTCGCGCGCAAAGCGTTTTACGCTTATGCAATCGAAGAACTCGATCACTCGTATATTAAAGATGATGGTGAAAAAATCTTATCCCAGATTCCATTCCTGCCACGCACTCCAGATGAGGTGAAGGGAACCCAGCTCTACACCGATGCCATGTGGCCTACGAGTGATATTGGTGGCAAGACATACCTGCACTATGGGACCGGATGCCCCAACTATAAGAATGGGTCGCCGGGCGGGTTGGCATCCGTCGTCGATTACGATGGCCACGATGTGTGCGAGGAGTGCCAATTTGACGTCGTTGACCTGGGTCGCGCCCTCATGCCTCCATCATTTATCGAAAACGGCTTCGAGTATCACTTTGACGAGTTTAAAAGGGCTCTGGAAGAATACGTCGAATGTCGCAACAAAGAGCTCGAGCTTATGCGTCAGACCGAGGACGAGGCCGATCGCGCGGGTAATGCGTTTGACCAGGCCATCAAGGCGCTTTCGGGCGAGCGGCCGCGTATCGCCCCGCCCGGCCGAAACGGCGTGGTCGCCTTTGCGGTCTCGGGCGATATGACCAGTCCCGGTAAGCTCAACTCTTCATTCAATAAGCCGGTTACGCTCGGCAGTCGCGGTGCAATCTCTGCCGCGGTCTTGGCTCCCGACAACGCGACGGCGCAAAACAACGTGCTCTCGCGGTTTTTCTCGACACTGGAAGAGCGCTCGGGCGGCGTTGCCGGCGTACTCGATGGCGTCATGGATGTTTGGGGACGCCTGCTTGTGGGATACGGAGACATCCAAGGTTCGGCCGACGAACTTATGGACGAGATGATTAAAGACCTAGGAGGGGGCAGCGGCGCATTGGGCTCCATTGCATCGTGGCTCGGCGATACCGTTTCGGCGTCCGTGGCGGCGCTGGGTTTGGAACCGTGCGACTTGCGCCTGCGAAAGCCGGTGCTGACCGATTCCGCTAACGTCATTAAGAGTCCGGGGTCTGACATTGCCGGTCTCTCTCAAGCGCAAGACAAACTGCGAAGTATTCCGTTGGGCGTGACCGATCCCAAGGCGCTTTGCGAGGCGTTGGAATATCAAGTCGAACGCACCATTAGCGGTACAGTGTTCACACTTGCGGAGATTCCGTTGCCCGGCGGTGGTTCCATCCCGCTTACCGTCGATGTCGCCACGCTGGTTGGCGCTCTGGGCGGTGGGTCGTAATGAGTATCCACATGCGTCTGCGCGAGGAGCGCGCCCAGGCGACGGTCGAGATGGCCGTGGTCGCTCCCGTTTTGCTGGCGCTTGCGCTCATTGTGTACAACGTCATGGTCTTTGCCGGCGCCGTTGCGCGCTTCGATCGCGTGGTGCCCGATATCGTGCTGGCGCACGCTGTGGCGCCGGAAGGGGAGGGCGACAAGAGCTCTGTCGATGCCTCGGTGCGTGTCCAGTCCGAGATTCAGGCGGCTATGCAGGGCTATAATCTGCAGGTCGAGGTCTCGAGCGAGCAGAGCTCGGCGTCGTCTGACGGCGGCTTGCTCTCTCTGTCCGGGACGTTTAGGACCTATGCCTGCGTCATGTACTATGAGCCGTGGCCTAGATTGCTCAGCATTGCCGGCGTTTCTCTGGGGACGCCGGCGAAGCTGTCGCACGAGCGCGCGGTTACGGTCGATCCGTGGCGACCGGGGGTGGTCATGTGAGCGCCGTCTTGTCTTATATCGCCTACGCGCGTGCGCTCAATAGGCTCGGTTGGTCGCCGGCAGAGTTTATGGTGGCAGAATCGTTTGGCGCACGCTTGCGCGGCATGCTGGGCCGCGTGCCGATTACGGCTGACGGACTGCCGCTCGTCATGGCGTTTCCATGCTGCTCTTCGGTTCACACCTGTTTTATGGCTTATCCCATCGACATTGCCTTTATTGATTGCAGCGGCAATATCCTTGCACGCTACGAAAATGTCCGCCCCTGGCGCATGTGCTCCTGTCCCGGTGCTTGGGCGGTGCTGGAACGCCTTTCAATCCTTGTATCGCCCACTGTCTTGCAACGAGTGCAGGCTTGAAGGCCCTGGGCGAATAACTTCTTGCGGCCGGTTGATGTCTCTGACGTGCTGCTTTACAGAACCGAGGTGGTGTCCAAAAACTTTTTTCAAATTCTCGGTTGACCGGAGCGCGTCCTTGGTTATACTAATCAAGCCTTGAAACAAGGCACACCTCAAATGGCTGGGTAGCTCAGTTGGTAGAGCAGAGGACTGAAAATCCTCGTGTCAGGGGTTCGATTCCCTTCCCCGCCACCTTGAATTGACTAGGACCTCTGCAAAGGGGTCCTTTTCTTTTATGTAGCCCCCGCACGGAATCGAACCCCGCGAGGGCGCGGAGCTGAGGAAACGCGATAGCGTTTGCCAGCGTAGCTCGCAAGGCGCGCAAGCGCCGCAGCGGTCCGTCCGCGCAGCGCGCGGACGCGATTCCCTTCCCCGCCACCTTGAATTGACTAGGACCTCTGCAAAGGGGTCCTTTTCTTTTATGTGGACCCGCGGAAAACGCATCCCAGAATTTCAATCCTGAGCGGGATGCGCTTTCCGCTTTAGGGGCGCTTGGGAAAATGCGACCCGGAATGACGTGAAATTACGGGACATGCTTTCCGGTTGGGCCTGCTGGCGGAAAATGCATTCCATTATTGAGCAAAAAAACGGGATGCGCCTTCCGGCGCCTGCCTTCGGCGCGCGTGCACATCTTGGCGTACCATCTCGGGTGTGCCCGCCCAGACATTACTCCTACTTTTGCGCCACTTTGCAGACCGTTCGATCGGCTGTCCGTGTGCGCGGGTATACTCAAAACGATACTTTTCCTATGCAATACGATGCGGGTTCGCCCTGCACGATTCGAAGGGGGCCGTGATGGAGAGGATACTCGGCGTTAATCTCTCTGGCTGGTTTATTCCCGAGCCTTGGGTGACCCCGTCGCTGTACGCGGCGACAGGTGCGTCCAATGCGGCGGAACTGCAAGAAGCCATGGGCACTGCTGCCTATAACGAGCGCATGCGTCGCCATTATGAGACATTCGTAAGCGAAGATGATTTTCGCCGTATGGCGCAGATTGGTCTCAATGCCGTGCGTTTGCCGGTGCCCTGGTATGCCTTTGGCTCGCAGGAGTCCGATGCGTCCTACATTTCGGTTATCGACTACATTGACCGTGCAATTGAGTGGGCTGCCAAGTACGACATTCGCGTGCTGCTCGATCTAGCGACTGTGCCCGGTGGCCAGGGCGATTCCAACGATTCGCCCACCACGCCGGAGGCTGTTGCCGAGTGGCATTCGTCCACCAACGGTCGTCACGTTGCGCTCGACGTGCTGGAGCGTTTGGCCGATCGCTACGGCGAAGCCGAAAGCCTTCTGGGCATTGAGCTGCTGGATACGCCGCAGATGAGTGTCCGCAAGAGCCTCTTTACCATGACGGATGGCATTCCGGCCCACTACCTGCGCAATTTCTATCGCGATGCCTACGAGCTCGTCCGTTCGTATATGCCCGAGGATAAGATCGTCGTCTTCTCGTCGTCGGGACATCCCGGCGAGTGGAAGCATTTTATGCGCGGCGCCAAGTACAAGAACGTCTACATGGACCTTCACCTGTACCATTACCGCGACGAGCATGCGCTCGACATCACGAGCCCCCGCGGGCTGACGACGGCGATTTCGCGTAACAAGCGCGAGCTTAAAGAAGCGATTTCAACTGGGTTCCCCGTGCTGGTGGGCGAATGGTCGGGCGCGGCGATCTTTGCCAACTCGTCGGTTACGCCCGAGGGCCGCAATGCCTACGAGCGCGTGTTTATCGCCAATCAGCTGGCTTCGTTTGCGCCGGCTGCCGGTTGGTTCTTCCAAACGTGGAAGACCGAGAAACGTATCGCAGCATGGGACGCCCGCGCGGCGCTCGGTACGCTCGAGCGCGGCATGATTGAATAGGTTGATATGACGCAAAACAGCGCCCATACGGGCAAACTCTATGTGGTCGGAACACCCATCGGCAACCTGGGCGACCTGTCTCCGCGCGTTGGCGAGGCGTTTGCCGCCGCCGATGCGATCTGCTGCGAGGACACGCGCGTGACCTCAAAGCTACTGATGCACCTGGGCATTTCCAAGCCGCTTGTCCGTTGTGACGAGAATGTGATCGCCAGCCGCGCCGCCGGTCTGGTTGACCGCCTGCTGGCGGGGGAGACCCTCGCTTTTGCCTCGGATGCCGGCATGCCGAGCGTGTCCGATCCCGGCCAAGCGCTGGTCGAGGCGGCGCGTGAGGCCGATGTGCCCGTCGAAGTTATTCCCGGGCCCTCTGCTTGCGTCACGGCGCTCGTTTCGTCCGGTATTCCCTGCGAGCATTTTTTCTTCGAGGGCTTTTTGGGCCGAAAGCACGGCGACCGCGTGCGCCGTTTGCAGCGCCTTGCCGTGGTGCCCGGTGCACTCATCTTCTACGAGTCTCCACATCGCATCGTGGCGACGCTCGAGGCCGTGGCGGAGGTCTTTCCCCAGCGTGAGGTTGCCGTCTGCCGCGAACTCACCAAGCTGCACGAGGAGGTCTTGCGCGGGCCCGCCGCCCAGCTTGCCGAGGGGCTGCGTGCTCGCGGCGAAGTAAAGGGCGAGATTGCGCTGGTCATTGCGCCACCGAGTGAAGACGAGGAGGCCGGCATTGTGCCGGTTGGCGCAGCAGCAGCGGATCCCGACGAGGCCCTGCGCGAGGATATCCGCGCCGCGCTCGAGGAGGGGGAGCCCGCCTCTGCGGTGGCCAAGCGCCTGTCTCAGAAGTATTCACGCCGCAAGCGCGATGTCTATGCCATGGTGCTCAATATGCAATAGATGGAGGATATCCAGCCCTTGCGTTAGAATCATCCCCTGTATGCAACGTTTTTCTGGAGGACAAACCCCATGGATCAAAGCAAGCCTTCGTTCTTTATCACGACGCCCATCTACTACGTCAATGCCGATCCGCATCTGGGCACGGCTTATTCCACCATCATCGCCGACGTCCAGGCTCGCTATCGCCGCTCCGCCGGCTATAACGTCAAGTTCCTGACCGGCATGGACGAGCACGGCGAGAAGGTCGCCGAGGCCGCAGCCAAGCATGGCATGACGCCGCAGGAGTGGACCGACAGCCAGGCTCCGCACTTTAAGGAGCTTTGGAGCAAACTCGAGATCTCCAACGACGACTTCATCCGCACCACCGAGCCGCGCCAGCATCATGCGGTGCAGTATCTGTGGGAGCGCATGAAGGAGTCTGGCTACCTGTATAAGGGCAGCTACGACGGTTGGTACTGTGTGCCCGACGAGACTTACTTTACCGACACGCAGGTCCAGAAGGGTGACGAGGAGTACGGCAGCGTCGGCCAGCACCTGTGCCCCGACTGTCATCGTCCGCTCGAGCGCGTGCAGGAGGAGTCCTACTTCTTCAAGCTTTCCGCTTTCCAGGACAAGCTGCTCAAGCTCTATGACGAGCATCCCGATTTCGTCGAGCCTGCATTCCGCATGAACGAGGTGCGTAGCTTTGTCGAGGGTGGCCTCAACGACCTTTCCGTGAGCCGTACGAGCTTTGACTGGGGCATCCAGGTTCCGTTCGATGAGGGCCATGTGACCTATGTGTGGTTCGACGCGCTGCTCAACTACATGACGGCTGTCGGCTACGGTGTCGACACCGACGAGGCCCGTGCCGAGCTGGCCTATCGCTGGCCTGCGCAGTTCCACATTGTGGGCAAGGACATCATTCGCTTCCACTGCGTCATTTGGCCCGCTATGCTCATGGCCATTGGCGAGGCTCTGCCCGAGCACGTCTTTGCCCACGGCTTCCTGACCGTGCGCAATGCCGAGACTGGCAAGGCCGAGAAGATGTCCAAGAGCCGTGGCAACGCCATTGCCCCGCAGGATGTTATCGACATGCTGGGCGTCGAGGGTTATCGCTACTACTTTATGACCGACGTGGTCCCCGGCACCGACGGCGCTATCAGCTTCGATCGCATGGAGCAGGTCTACAACGCCGATCTCGCTAACAGCTGGGGCAACCTCATCTCGCGTTCGCTCAACATGAGCGGCAAGTACTTTGACGGTTGCGCGCCCGCCAAGCCCGCATCGTTCGATGCGTTCGATAACCCGCTGGCAAAGATCGCCGATGGCCTGGCCGAGCGCTACATGGCCAAGATGGACGTGCTCGATTACGGTGGAGCCAAAGACGAGGTTATGGAGCTCATCCACGCCGCCAACCACTACATCGAGGACTCCGAGCCCTGGGCACTTGCCAAGGACGAGGCCAAGGCCGACGAGCTGGCGTTTGTGATCTACAACCTCCTCGAGGCCATCCGCATTGCCGCTCACCTGCTGATGCCGCTCATGCCCCAGACTTCTACCGAGGCCCTGCGCCGCCTGTCGTGCGAGGACGAGGCCGCGAGCGACGACCTCAAGGGCATTTGCGCTTGGGGTCTGCTTGCCGGTGGTCAGCCCGTCGAGAAGGGTGAGCCGCTGTTCCCGCGTCTGGGTTAAGACGCCGCGCGCCATATCGGCAATCTGCTGTTTAGGTGTAAGGGCATGGCCGCAACGGTCCATGCCCTTTTGTTTCAAGACGCCGCCACCATGCTAAGGAGGCAACTATGACAACTTCGCCTTTGGCAAACCCCACGGCAACAAGGGAGCTGCTGGAGGAGTTTGGCCTTGCGACCAAGCATCGCCTGGGCCAGAACTTCCTGATCGACAACCATGTGATCGAGCGTATTTGCGAGCTTTCCGAACTTGCGGGCGATGAGCGCGTGCTCGAGGTTGGTCCGGGCGTTGGAACGCTCACGCTTGCGCTGCTTCAGGAGGCGGCGTGCGTCACGTCGATTGAGGCCGATCCCGAGCTCGAGCCGGTGCTCGATGCCCATGCCGCCGACTATGCCAACTTCCGCTTTATCATGGGCGACGCGCTCAAGGTGTGCCCGGAGCAGATTGAGCAGGCCGCGGGCGGTGAGCCGACGGTATTTGTCGCGAACTTGCCCTATAACGTGGCGGCGACGATCATTCTGCAGTTCTTCCAGACGATGCCCGCGCTCAAACGCGCCGTCGTCATGGTTCAAAAGGAGGTTGCCGATCGCATTGCCGCAACGCCGGGTAACAAGACCTACGGCGGCTATACGGCAAAGCTCGGCCTGTATGCGCAGGTGACGGGTCGCTTTGAGGTGCCGCCGCGCTGCTTTATGCCGGCGCCGCATGTGGATTCGGCCGTCGTGCGCATCGACCGTGTTGACGGCGTAGCGCCCGAGGGGCTTGATCGTGAGTTTGTGGCCCGCGTGATTGACGCTGCGTTTGCTCAGCGTCGCAAGACCATCCGCAATTCCATGAGCGCCAACGGCTTTGCCAAGGACGTGCTCGATGCCGCCTTTGAGGCTTGCGGCATCGCGCCCACCACACGCGCCGAGACGCTTGGCGTTGCCGATTTCGTCCGTCTGGCTCAGGAGCTAATCCATGATGCCTAATGACGAGCGCGTGACGTTTACCAAGAAAAAGAAAACGGTTGCTTGCCCCGTGCCCTTGGCGCCGCTTGCCGATACGCACGCGCACCTGCTCTCGTTTTGGGGCAAGGAAGTACCCGAGACGCTTGTGCGCGCCAAGGCTGCAGGCGTCGACCTGTTGGTGACGATCTTTGATCCCATTGCCGACAAACGCAGCGTGACGGACTATAGCGACTGGCTGGTGCGCGAGATTTTGCCGATGCGGGATATCCCGCAGATAAAGTATCTCGCCGGTGTGCACCCCTATGGCGCGCCGGACTATACCGATGACATTCATGCACAGGTCGTTGCTGCGCTTGATGATCCCTTATGCGTCGGTATCGGCGAGATCGGTCTGGACTACCACATGGATTACGACGACGACATCGCGCCGGCGCCCCACAGCGTGCAGATTGACTGCATGGCACGTCAGCTCGAAGTTGCCGTACGCCGCAATGTGCCGGTGGAGTTGCATCTGCGCCACGAGGACGCGGACGAGGAGCGCTCCTCGCATGTGGATGCGTACAACGTGCTGCGCGAGGTGGGTGTGCCTCAGGCCGGTTGCATGCTGCACTGCTTTGGCGAGGATCGCGCCACGATGGAGCGCTTTGTGGGTTTGGGCTGCTATATCGCCTATGGCGGCGCGGCCACCTTTAAGCGCAACAATGATGTGCGCGAGGCATTCGCGGCGACCCCGCTCGACCGTATTTTGTTCGAGACGGATTGTCCCTATATGGCGCCGGAGCCCATTCGCGGTCTTGAGTGTGAGCCGGCAATGATTTCCATCACAGCAAACGCGCTGGTCAACGACCGTGTCGATCGTACTGGAGAGAAAGCAGAGGCGATTGCGCAAGCTGCGTGGGACAATGCCCGCAAACTTTTTCAAAAATAGTTCTTGCGTTCACGGTGGCGCTCCGTTATTCTAATTCCTGCACGCGGGCGTGGCGGAATTGGCAGACGCGTACGGTTCAGGTCCGTATGGGGGCAACCCCATGAAGGTTCAAGTCCTTTCGCCCGCACCATTGATTGAAAGAGCTCCCAGCAATGGGAGCTTTTTTGTTATGGGCCCATCGCAGGGACTTGAACCTGCGAAGGAGCGAGCGTCAAGAAAACGCGGAGCGTTTTTAGCGAGCTGGCGAGTCCGCCGGCAGGCGGGCGAAGCCGGTGCGGATCCGCGCAGCGGATACGCGGACGTCCTTTCGCCCGCACCATTGATTGAAAGAGCTCCCAGCAATGGGAGCTTTTTTGTTATGGGCCTCCTGATGGTGTCACATGGCTGCTTTGTGCGGGTATCCTAGTGCCAACGTGTGCCCATCGGAGGAGAGACCATGCTGTTATCCGGTATTATCGCTGCCCTTACGAGCCTTCTGCTTCCCATCATCATTTTGTTGCTACTGCTTCCCAACGCCTGCTATGTCGTTGAACAGCAGCATGCTGTGATCATCGAGCGCCTGGGCAAGTTTAACCGCATCGTCAACGCGGGTTTCCACATGAAGGTGCCCGTGATCGACCGCAAGGCCGCCACGGTGAGTCTGCGCACCATGAAAAACGGTTTTGGGATCGACGTTAAGACCCAGGACAACGTGACTATCGGCCTTGAGGTCTCTGCTCAGTACCACGTGAGCTATGACATGGGAGCCGGCCCGGCAGATTCGGGCATCTACAAGAGCTACTACATGCTGCAGGAGCCCGTCGACCAGATGCGCGACTTCATTACCGATGCCCTGCGCTCTTCCATCCCTGTCTATACCCTTGATGAGGTCTTTGCCAAGAAGGATGACATTGCCAAGGACGTCAACGCCACCGTATCCGAGCAGATGGCCGCCTACGGCTTTACCCTCGTGTCGACGCTCATCACCAAGATCGCGCTGCCGACCGAGGTCGAGAACTCTATGAATGACATCAACGCCGCCCAGCGTAAGCGCGCTGCTGCGCAGGAGCTCGCTGAGGCCGACCGCATCAAGCGCGTTACCGAGGCGACCGCCGAGGCCGAGGCAATGGAAAAGGCGGGCGAAGGCATCGCCAACCAGCGCAAGGCCATCGCGCTGGGTATCAAGGATTCGCTCGAGATTATCCAGGAGACGGGCGTCGGCAACGATGAGGCCAACCAGCTGTTCATGTTTACGCAATGGTCCGAGATGATGACTGAGTTCGCTCGCACGGGTAAAACCTCGACGGTCGTGCTGCCGAGTGACTTTTCGCAGTCGGCCTCTATGTTCGAGCAGATGCTGACCGCCGGCAAAGTTCAAAACGATTCGAAGGAGTAGGCGCGCGTGAAGTGCACCGTTGTATGCGTCGGTAAGCTCAAAGAGCGTTTTTGGAAGGATGCCTGCGCCGAGTACACCAAGCGCCTGGGCGCCTATGCCAAGGTGGATATGCGCGAGGTGGCCGATATCGACCCGGCCAAGGCGGGCGGTGTGGATGCCGCGCGCGACAAGGAGGGGGCGGCGATTCTTGCAGCCCTGCCGCCCCGAGCACATGTGATCCTGCTGGCCATTGAGGGCAAAGAGCGCTCGAGTGAGGAACTCTCGGCGCGGCTCGATGATCTTATGTTGCGAGGCAACAGCGACATCGCCTTTGTGATTGGCGGATCGGACGGCGTGAGCGACGATGTTCGCTCACGAGCTGACGAAATGCTCAGCTTTGGACGCATTACCTTGCCGCATAACTTGGCGCGCGTGGTGCTGCTGGAGCAGGTCTACCGCGCCTGCAAGATTAGCCGTGGTGAGCCGTATCACAAATAGGTCGGCAACACGAAACAATGCCGTGGGACAATAGCTCTCGATTTGAAGAACCTGTCTGAGAGGACTATGAGATATGAAGATTGGATTTGTCGGTTTTGGCAATATGGCGAGCGCTATGGCCGATGGCTGGATTGCCGCCGGTGTGGCTGCGAGCGACATGTGTGCCTGCGCGGGCCGCTACGATGCCCTGGTTGAGCGCTGTGAGGCGCGTGGGATACTTGCCTGTCGTGATGCGGCGGAGGTTGTCGCTGTATCCGATATCGTGGTTGCTGCGGTCAAGCCGTACATGATCGAGAAGGTCTTCGCTCCGCTCAAGGATACTCTTGCCGATAAGGTCGTCCTTTCGGTCGCCTGGACTTGGGACAGTGCCAAGTGGGAGCAGGTCCTGCCGGGTGTCGCGCACATCTCGACGGTCCCCAATACACCGGTTTCGGTGGGCGAGGGCGTCATCGCCTGCGAGAAGTCCTCTACGCTCAACGGCGAGCAGCGTGCCGTGGTGCTCGACCTGCTCGGAAAGCTTGGCACTGTCGTTGAGCTCGATACGAGCTTGCTGTTTGTGGGCGGTACCGTGGGCGGTTGCGCCCCGGCATTTGTTGCCATGGCGATTGAGGCCCTGGGCGACGCGGCCGTCAAGCACGGCATTCCGCGCGCCGACGCCTATCGCATTGTGAGCCAGATGGTTCTGGGTACGGCGAAACTGCAGCTTGCAACTGGGCAGCATCCTGCGGCGATGAAGGATGCCGTGTGCTCGCCCGGCGGCGCAACCATCAAGGGCGTCGTCGCGCTCGAGGACGCCGGCATGCGCAGCGCCCTGGTCAAGGCCATCGACGCCACCCTTCAGTAAACCTGCCATTTAGGGACAGGTTTATTTTGGCAGGTTTTTCCTGCGGTTTTATCTCTATAGCGAAAAGCGCCCCGCAACCGGGTTGATACCGGTTGCGGGGCGCTTGCGTTTGCCCAGATAAAACCGACCAAAATAAACTTGTCCCTAAATGGCAGGTTAGTCCCAGAAGCTGTCTTGATCTTCTTCGGATTTGGGCCCGCGGTCGACGTAGAGCTTATGGGTGCGCTTCTCCATTACAAAGGCAAGAATCGCAAACAGCAGGATGCCGCCGGCGAAAAGGATGGCAAAACCGGTGCGGGTGCCAAACAAAAAGGAAAAAACTGCGTCCATTGGGTGCCTTCTTGCGTAGTTGAGTTGGGTCGTAAACGCTCATAAGTATATACTTGCCCATACATGTACAAGGTTGCAACCTAAATGGAATGTATATCGCCGGAGGATCTAATGCTTGATATCAAGTTTGTTCGCGAGAACCCCGATGCCATCGATACCGCCATGGCTAACCGCCAGACGTCTTGGGATCGCGAGAAGTTCTTTGAGCTCGACGATGAGCGTCGTGCCGTCATCACCGAGGTCGAGGAGCTCCAGGCCACGCGTAATGCCGAGTCAAAGAAGATCGGCGCCCTGATGAAGGAGGGCAAGAAGGACGAGGCCGAGGCCGCCAAGGAGGCCGTGCGCGCCGTCAACGAGAAGATCGACGGTCTGGCCGAGCGCCGCACCGTTCTCGAGCAGGAGCAGTACGACTTTATGGCTCACCTGCCCAACATTCCCTGCGAGGCCACCCCGTACGGCAAGGACGAGGACGAGAACATCGAGCGCCGTCGTTGGGGTACCCCGCGCGTGTTCGACTTCGACTTTAAACCGCACTGGGATCTGGGCACCGACCTCGATATCCTCGACTTCGAGCGCGGCAACAAGCTCTCCGGTAGCCGCTTCACCGTTCTCGGTGGCGCCGGCGCCCGTCTGGAGCGCGCCCTCATCAACTTCTTCCTCGATACGCACACCAGCCGTGGTTTTAAGGAGTGGTGGCCGCCCATCGTCGTCAAGCGCCAGACCATGTTTGGCACGGGCCAGCTGCCCAAGTTCGAGGACGACGCCTATCATGTCTCGGGCGATAACTTCCTGATCCCCACCGCCGAGGTCGTGCTTACCAACCTGCACGCCGGCGAGGTTCTCGATGCCGACACCCTGCCGCGCCGCTACACCGCCTTCACCCCCTGCTTCCGCGAGGAGGCCGGCTCTGCTGGTCGCGACACCCGCGGCATCATCCGCCAGCACGAGTTCGACAAGGTCGAGATGGTCAAGTTTGCCAAGCCGGAGGAGTCCGACGAGGAGCTCGAGAGCATGACCGCCGAGGCCGAGTTCCTGCTTCAGCAGCTGGGTCTTCCGTATCGCGTGATTAGCCTGTGCACCGGCGACTTGGGCTTCTCTGCCCGTCAGACCTACGACATCGAGGTCTGGCTGCCGAGCTACAACGCCTACAAGGAGATTAGCTCCTGCTCCAACTGCGGCGACTTCCAGGCCCGCCGCGCCAACATCAAGTATCGCGATCCCGAGAACTTCAAGGGCTCGCGCTACCTGCACACCCTTAACGGTTCCGGTCTGCCGGCTGGCCGCACCATGGCCGCCATTCTGGAGAACTACCAGAACGCCGACGGCACCATTACGATCCCCGAGGTTCTGCGTCCTTACATGGGCGGCCTCGAGAAGATCGAGCCGGTCGCGTAGGTTTGCTGCATAAGCGATTTGCGGGGCGCCCCTATCCGGGGCGCCTTTTTTGTGCGCGGAGCCTTACCATGTCGCGCGGACAGCTCAATACAAAATACACGAACAAATGTTCTGTATACGGTTGTCTACCTGCTATGCTTTTACTAGATACGAGCGAGAGAAGGGGGATGTGATGGACCTGTTTGATGAGCGGGTAGTTTTGTTTGAGAGCGATGAAGGTGGGGAGCGCCTGCTAGTTACGTGTGAGCCATCGGGTATGGGTGGCTTGGTGGTGAGGCAAACGAGTGAGGGTCCGTTGACCCAATGGTGCTTTGAGGAGTCACCACATGTAGTCGAGACCTTTGTGACGCACGAAGGGCTTGCAACACTCGAACGGTTCTATGGAGTCGGGACTTCTAACCAGGTGGCACGCATGCTGAGTATCTCGTTTGCCGAGTATGATTGCGCCCAGCGGGCGCGCTCGCTATTGAGGGATCTCGGTGTTGGGTTCGATGTGGTTGAAAAGCCGATCGATCGTATGGGAAACGGTGATACATGCGGAGCTGCATGAGGAAAATGGTCTAGAAAAAAATCAAGATTGTGCTTGACTCCAATTAACTAAAATGGTTTCATATGTCTTGCGCTGCGGCGTTACCTCAGCTGGATAGAGGGTCTGACTACGAATCAGAACGTCATAGGTTCGAATCCTATACGCCGCACCAATCGAACTTGAAGCCTCCGGCAACGGGGGCTTTTCTTTTTTGGAAGCCATGCATGGATTCGAACCTCGGTCGAGGCGCGAGCGTAAAGAAA
>NZ_JBQKDI010000008.1:0-105710 GCF_052121915.1 Collinsella sp. LCP19S3_B11 | reverse complement strand
CGCCCGGTCCCGTTCCGAACCCGGAAGCTAAGCCCCATCGCGCCGAGAGTACTGCGGGGCCAGCCCGTGGGAGGCCAGGGCGCCGCTGACCGGTGGACGGCACCGAGCCGTCATCGAGAATCGAGAAGGGGGAGGCCTCGCGGCCTCCCCCTTTTTTGCGCCATATACAAGCTGTGCCTTGTGAACGGACTCTTCCTTTGACTCTCTTACTGTTTGGCTGTTTTTTGAACCGTCGCTTTGTATTTGCGCGATAATTACTCGCATTGACGTTAGGGAGGGCTTGATGTTTACCGTTTTCGTTTTGGGCAATATTGCTTCGGGTAAATCGACTGCCTGCCGCTTTCTGGAATCTCGCGGAGCCCTGCTTATCGATTTAGACGTTCTTGCCAAATCGCTGTACGTACCGGGGTCGGATATCGTCAATGCTCTTGCTGAAGAGTTTGGCTGGGATATTTTGGACGAGGATGGCGGTGTTCGACGTAACGTTCTCGCTTCTCGAGCTTTTGTTTCTCCCGATACGGTTGCAAGGCTCAATAGTATTGTGCACCCCGCTCTCATTGAGCAGCTTTCGCTGAGGATTCTCGATCCTGCTTGCTGTACGGTTTCGTCCCCCCGCTATCCCTTTGCGGCGGTCGAAGTATCTG
Organism: Collinsella sp. LCP19S3_B11; assembly: GCF_052121915.1. NCBI lineage: Bacteria > Bacillati > Actinomycetota > Coriobacteriia > Coriobacteriales > Coriobacteriaceae > Collinsella > Collinsella sp. LCP19S3_B11. The sequence continues at coordinate 105,066 of NZ_JBQKDI010000008.1, read as the reverse complement.
CTCCGACTGGCTTTGAGGACGCCTTTGGCCTTGCGGATGAAATTATGGTTGTTAGCGCTCCTTTAGCGGTCCGTCGCGAACGCGCTATTCACCGTGGTATGGAGCCATCCGATTTTGATGCTCGCTGTGCTTGCCAACCCGATGAGTCTTCGCTTTGCAGTCTCGCCACGACCGTGATTGATAATGCAGCGGGCGACAGCTCGCTCTTTGAACAACTGGACGCGTGGCTTGCTCGCCATGGCCTTATGGATGCTATGGATAAGGAGACGACAGATGCCTAAGACGCGTTTCTTTACGTGGTATCGCCTTGTGCCGCTGGTTGTCGTTTTCGTCTTTGGCCTTATCTCGCTCGTTTACTCGTGTGCTCCCGCCGCTTTCTTTAAACCGTTCTATCCGATTGACTATGAGGCGTATGTAAAGCAGTCCAGTATTTCGCATAATCTCGATCCGTATCTGGTGTGTGCCGTCATCAAGTCGGAATCAAACTGGGATCCCGAGGCGGAATCAAATCAGGGCGCCCAAGGTCTCATGCAACTTATGCCCGAAACCGCTCAGGATATGATCGCTAAGGGCCTTGTCGACGGGGACGAGTATTCTGCCGATAACCTGAATGACCCCGCTTCGAATATCGAATTTGGGTGCGCGTATCTCTCGTACCTGCTGACATATTTCAATGGTTCGACGGATAGCGCTATTGCTGCTTACAATGCCGGAATGGGCAATGTCGATGGGTGGGCGCAGCAAAACACATCGCTCCATAACGCGATTGCCTTTCCCGAGACGCAAGCCTATTTGATTCGTGTCAATAATGCCTGGATTCGCTATAAGACCCTCTATCCCGACCGGTTCGTATAGGACTATGCCTGCCGCCTGCGTATACTGCAGATGTATGAGTTAGGAGTATCCATGGCGGATTTTGAAGTTGAGCGAGTTGGCGGAGAGCTCAAACGTTTTGGCGTTGAGGGCTCCGAGGTACCGTTTGAGGTCGTGTCTCCCTATGAGCCTGCAGGTTCCCAGCCAAAGGCCATTGAGTCGCTTGTGCAGGGTGTGAGGGACGGAGACCGCTATCAGGTTTTGCTTGGCGTGACCGGCTCGGGCAAGACCTTTACCATGGCCAAGACCATCGAAGCTCTCGGTAAGCCAACGCTGGTCATGGCCCCCAACAAAACCCTCGCCGCCCAGCTTGCGAGCGAGCTCAAAGAATTCTTTCCCAACAACGCCGTGGTCTACTTCGTCTCGTACTACGACTACTATCAGCCCGAGGCATATGTGCCGCAAAGCGATACGTATATCGAGAAGGATGCTTCGATTAACGAAGAAGTCGAGATGCTTCGACATCAGGCGACCGCCTCGTTGCTTTCTCGACGCGATGTGATTGTCGTTGCTTCGGTGTCCTGCATCTATGGCATCGGCTCTCCTGAGGACTATGCGGGGCTGGCGCCGAATGTCGACAAGAAAGTACCGCTCGAGCGCGATGACTTTATCCATGCGCTCATCGACATTCAGTACGACCGGAACGACTATGACTTGGCGCGTGGCACCTTCCGCGTGCGTGGTGATGTTGTCGATGTGTATCCGCCCTATGCCGAGCATCCGTTGCGATTTGAGTTCTTTGGCGATGAGGTCGAGCTTATCGCCGAAATCGATGAGGTTACCGGTGAGATGCTTCGTGAGTATGAGGCTATTCCTGTGTGGCCGGCATCGCACTATGTGACCGAGAAGCCCAAGGTCAAGGCGGCCTTGAAGTCGATCAGCGAAGAGTGCGAGAAGCGCGTGGCGGAGCTCAAGGCGACCGACAAGTTGCTCGAGGCGCAACGTCTACAGCAACGGACCGATTATGACCTCGAGATGCTCGAGACGATGGGCTTTTGCAACGGCATCGAGAACTACTCGCGTCATCTGGACGGGCGTAAGCCGGGTGAACCACCGTTTACCCTAATCGATTACTTTCCCAAGGACATGCTCTGCATCATAGACGAGAGCCATGTGACGGTGCCGCAAATTCGTGGCATGCATGAAGGCGACCGTTCGCGTAAAGTGACCCTGGTGGAGCACGGCTTTCGCCTGCCCTCGGCGCTCGACAATCGCCCGCTTCGTTTCGATGAGTTTGAGGCGAGGATTCCACAGTTCATCTACGTCTCGGCCACGCCGGGCGACTACGAGCTGCGGGTGAGCCAAAACGACGTGGAGCAGATTATTCGTCCGACCGGCCTGCTCGACCCCAAGATCGACGTGCGTCCCGTTCGCGGTCAGATTGACGATCTTGAGGACGAGATTCGCGAGCGCGTTGCCCGCAAGGAGCGCGTGCTGGTGACCACGTTGACCAAGCGCATGGCCGAGGACCTGACCGACCATCTACTTGATGCGGGCATTAAGGTCAATTACATGCACTCTGATACGGCGACAATGGACCGTGTCGAGATCCTGCGAACGCTGCGGGAGGGCAAGATCGATGTTCTCGTTGGCATCAACCTGCTTCGCGAGGGTTTGGATCTTCCCGAGGTCTCACTGGTGGCAATTCTCGATGCCGATAAGGAAGGCTTCTTGCGCAACCGCCGTTCGCTGATTCAGACGATTGGCCGTGCGGCCCGTAACGCCGATGGCGAAGTCATCATGTATGCAGACGTTGTGACCGATTCGATGAAGGCGGCCATCGAGGAGACGCAGCGCCGTCGCGAGATTCAGATGGCATATAACGAAGAACATGGCATTGTGCCCAAGACAGTGCGCAAGGCCATCAACGACATCTCAAGTTTTATTGCCGAGGCCGAAAAAACTGTGGGCTCCAAGGGACGCTCGAAGGGCGACTCTCTTGGCCATGGCGCATTCTATACGCCCGATGAGTCGGGCGAGGGCGGTGTGCCGGAAACGGTGGCGCCCGAGCAGACACTTGCGGAACAGTTGGAAGAACTACCGCATGACGAGCTTGTGCGGATCGTCGAAACCATGGAAGAGGATATGCGTAACGCTTCTGCCGCCATGGACTTTGAGGAGGCGGCGCGCCTGCGTGATGCTGTCGTTCAGATTCGGGCGATGCTCGAGGGTGCGTCTGAGGACGAGACGATCGAGCGCTTGCGTTCGCAGGCCCGCAAGGGTTCCACGTTCGCATCGGGTAGAAAACGCCAGGGTGCACGGTTTAAGAAATAGCGAACAGGCCCCGAGCTCCATAGGGAGCTCGGGGCCTGTGTCTTTTGCGCGCTGGAATTCGTTCGCTAGAGGTCTGCGATCAGGGCTTCGGCACAACGGATGCCGTCGGTGGCCGCGCTCATGATGCCTCCGGCATATCCAGCTCCCTCACCACAAGGGTAGAGGCCCGGGGTCGACACGGCATGGCACGTTCGGTCTCGGGTGACAGTGACCGGTGAGCTCGAACGAGTCTCCACGCCGGTAAGAACGGCATCGGGGCAGTCGTAGCCCCGTAGCTTTTTTCCGAGTAGGGGAAGTCCCAGTCGGAGCGACTCGACGATATGCTGCGGCAGGGCTTCGTCAATTGCCGTCCAGGTCACACCGAGCGGATAGGTGGGCTTTACCTTTCCGGGCGCCTTGCTGGCGCGTCCTGCGAGGAAATCTCCGACGAGTTGTGCCGGTGCGTTCCAGTTGGAACCGCCCAGGCGATAGGCGGCCGCCTCGCAGGCGCGCTGGAGCTCGATGCCGGCGAGCGGGTCATCGTCGGGAAGGTCCTCGGGCGTGACGTTAACGAGCAGGGCGGCATTTGCGTTACGGCCGTCGCGGGCATTGAGGCTGGCGCCGTTGACGCACAGGTGGCCCTGCTCGGAAGAGGCGGCGACAACCTGCCCGCCGGGGCACATGCAAAACGAGAACACGCTGCGGCCGTTGGGAAGATGAGCGACGAGTTTGTAGGGGGCTGCTCCGAGGGCAGGATGTCCCGCCGAGGCTCCATATTGGGCTCGGTCGATGTCGCGCTGCGGATGCTCGATGCGAACGCCCATGGCAAAGGTCTTTTGTGCGAGGGCCACGTTGTGGTCCTTAAGGAGTTCAAAAATATCGCGAGCAGAATGCCCGCAGGCGAGGATGAGGTGCTTTGTCTCAATTGGCTCGTAAGCGGCGTCTTGGGACGATTGGACATCAATACCGGTGATGGCGCCAGACGCGTCGATGCGAATGTCGACGAGTTTTGTTCGATAACGGACGACACCTCCGAGCTGCTCGATGCGCTGGGATATAGCGGTAACAACCGTGGGAAGGATGTCGGAGCCAATGTGCGGCTTGGCATCCCACAGAATATCGCGGGGCGCACCCGCCTCGACGAAGGTTTCGAGGATGAGGCGATGGGCGGGATTTTTGGTTCCCGTATTGAGCTTGCCGTCCGAGAAGGTCCCCGCGCCGCCCAGACCAAACTGGATATTGCTCTCGGGGTCGAGGATACGCTCCTTTAGAAAGAGGTCGATCGCCTGCGAGCGGCGAAATGCCGGGTCGCCGCGCTCGATGAGCAAGGGCTTAAGACCTGCTTCGGCAAGGGTGAGTGCGGCGAAAAGGCCGGCGCATCCGGCACCGACGACGACGGGGCGCTCTTTGGGTGCGCCGGAAACGGGGGAGGGGAATGAAGGCTCATCGTCTTCTATCGCGCGTACGCGCGAGCGGTCACGCTCGGCAACACTGTCGACCGCTTCTCGCTCGAGGTGGGGACTAGTCAGCTCAACACGAAAGCTCAGGATAAAATGGACGTCTCGTTTTTTGCGAGCGTCGATTGACTTGCGGTGGAGCTCGATGGACTTGATCTCGGAGTCCTTGCAACGTAGGACGCGCTTGGCGAATCGCTTGCCAACAATGAGGCAGGCATTTTCATCGCCGGCTTCATCGAGTGACGCGTTGACTTGGGTGATTTCGATCATCGAGGTCTCCTTAGAGGCAAGAAAGAGGCCGTCCGGTATCCCAGACGGCCCGAATGCGTTTTTGATTATAGACTGTGCGGCTACAGGCTGCTTGCAGCGCGAATGCCCGAGATCCAGGCCCACGCAAGGTTAAAGCCTCCGCAATCGGCGTCGATGTCGAGCGCTTCGCCGCAGACGTATAGCGGGGCGTCGACAACGCTGCACGCGTGTAGACTGGGTGTTGAGATGCTCTCGACAGATACGCCACCACGCGTGACCTGCGCCGAGCGCTCCTCGGCTGTTCCCTCGACGAGCAACTTAAAGTGCTTGAGGATCGAGACCAGGTGGACGACATCGTTGGAGCCTGGATGGCACTGCTCGAACGCTGTGCAGACGACGCGGGAGAGTTGCGGGGCGAGCATGCCGTCGAGCCAACGGGGATCGCGGGGCGAAAAGCCGCCGAGCAGCTTAACGCGCCTGTTAAGCATATCGAGCAACTCGTCTTTAGAGAGGTCGGGGAAAACGTCGAGCAGGATCGTATCGCCGCGCTGGATACGACGGGAGAGGTTGAAGACAGCGACGCCCGAGATACCGAAGGTTCGAAACAGTACTTCACCGTCTTCGTGCCAGAGCTCACTATGGTTACGGGTGAGCGCCAAGCGGGCGCGGACGCGCAGACCATCCAACGTCTTGAGTGCCGCCCGATCGCCGACGACCGTTGCCGATACGGGGCAGAGGATGGGGCGCAGCGAAGTGAGGGGGAGGCTAAACGTATCGGCGATACCGGTGGGGTTGCCACCCGTGGCGATAATTACGGCATGTGCCTCCAGGGCCTCGTTCTTGCGAGGGACATCGGCGAGTGCTTTCCGAAGCGAGCGGAGCTCCGATTTTCGGTCGTCGTGCTTTTTTGCCTTGAGCGCCCGCGCTGGACGGTTTATTTGGAGTGCCCAGCCTTCGGAAGCTTTGTGCGCCGAGGCAACGTTGGCTCCGCAGATTAAGGTGATACCTAGGCGGTCGCAAACGTTGAGAAGCGCGTCGCGTACCGATTCGGCGCGAAGGGAGCGCGGGTACAGCCGGCCTTCCTCGGAGGTTGTCATGATGCCCAGCGAGGAGAAGAAACCCATAAGCTCTTGTTCGGGCTGGGGGCCCATGACGGATTCGACGAATGCGGGGTGGTTATACCGCTGTGGATCAATCGATTCGTTGGAGAGGTTGCAGCGACCGTTGCCGGTCGCAAGGAGCTTAAGGCCGCAGGCGACATCGCGCTCAACGATGCAGACGCTTTTGCCAGCGCGTGCGGCCGTAATGGCGGCGGCGAGGCCTGAAGCCCCGCCGCCGATTACCAGGACGTCATAGAAGGCGCTCGTGTTCACTTAGGCCTCGTCGGTCTCGTGCGGGGCAATGGCCTCGACGGCAGAGACTGCCTGAGGCAACATGCCGTCGGGCAGCGCGGTCTCGACCTCGCCCTTATCGCAGGCCTCGGCGAGTGCCGGATTAATGGGAAGCTGGCCCAAGATGTCGAGGTTATAGCGCTCTGCGACCTCGGGGAGCTTGCTCTTGCCAAAGACCTCGATCTTCTTGCCGCAGTCGGGGCACTCAATATAGCTCATGTTCTCGACAATGCCCAGAATGGGGACGTTCATCTTCTCGGCCATGTTAACCGCCTTGGCGACGATCATCGAGACCAGATCCTGCGGGCTCGTGACGATGACGATGCCGTCGACGGGCAGTGACTGGAAGACGGTGAGCGCGACGTCGCCTGTTCCCGGAGGCATGTCGACCAGCAGGTAGTCGATGGGGCCCCACGAGGTCTCGCTCCAGAACTGCCTAATGGCGCCTGCGATGACCGGACCGCGCCAAAGGACGGGGTCGGTCTCGTTTTGGAGCAGCAGGTTGGAGCTCATGACCTTGACGCCGTGCTCGGAGATTTCGGGCAGCATAAGGTTGCCAAGGGCATGGACGTGGCGTCCGCTCATACCGAACATCTTGGGGATAGAGGGACCGGTGATGTCGGCATCGAGGACGCCGACCTTGTGGCCGTGACGGGCAAGCTCGGTGGCGATGGCACCGGTGACAAACGACTTGCCGACACCGCCCTTGCCGGAAAGCACGGCGATGACGCGTTTGACCTCGGACAGCGTGTTCTCCTCAAATTGCGACGGCGACGTTTGTCCGCCGGCGGCCTGTGCGTGCTCGCAACCCATGTATGACTCCTTTGTATATGTTGGGGCCGGGGCCCCGTGATGTGACACGAGCGTCATTGTACCCTCGTTTGCGAGCGGGAGTCATTTGTGATGCATTTGGGCCGAGCGTGCTTGCAATGCGATGGGCCCAAGCGAATGAGCGGGTTTACTGAACTTTGCTGGCGAACTCGAGGTATTGGATGCGCTGCAGCTTGTCGATCGTCGAGGCGTATGGGCTGTCTTCAGATTCCAAGTCGTAGCGCAGCCCGTCGGCACCAAGATAGCCGGCGACATTGATGGTGGGCACATCTGACCTTGTTGCAAGCAGAGCCTTTTGATAGTCGGTGAGCGGGGCGCCGATCTTATTAAGGGTAATGGCTGCAATCTCGTTTGCCCCGACGGTGTCGTAGACGTTGAGCTCGGTATTGCCGGCGATTTCATAGTTAGCCCAGACGAAATAGGTCGACTGATAGATACGGAAAGCGTGGCTTGCCGTATCTTCCTGAGGGTACAGCTCGTCGTTGAGAGTCGTTGCGGCGCTCGGCTGATGGTCGCCAAAAAAGACAAGAACAACCGGTCTGCCGATATTGCGGAGCTCGTTGATAAAGTACTCGAGGTCCCGGTCGGATGCGTTGATGCAGGTAAGATAGGTGTTGAGCGCGCTATTGGCGCCCTCGCTGGCTCCCTCGACCCAATAGTTTGTCAGCTCCTCGGCGGGAACGGTGCCATAGTCGTAGCCGCCGTGATTTTGCATCGTGACGTCAAAGATGAACTGCGGGGCTTCGTCGGTTCTAAGCAGGTCGAGTATCTTGTCGTAGGTGGCGTAGTCGCATACGCCGGCATGGTAGCAGGGCGCACCTTCGAAATCGCCGATTGAAAGAAAGTCTCCAAACCCCAGCTGCTGATAGATTTTATCTCGATGGTAGTTGACGGGGTTTTGCGGGTGCATAGCGGTAGCGGTATACCCAAGCTCTTTAAGGTCCTTTGCCAGGCTGTTGACGCCATTCATCTGATACAGCTGATAGGGGATTTTGCCTAATCCGACAAAGGCCGTTGTCGCTCCGGTCAAAAATTCGAATTCGGAGTTCGCCGTTCCGCCACCGGCGACCGAAGCGAGCATGGTGCCGCGAACAAGTGTGTCGGGAAGCGAGTTGTAGAATGCGGGGCCGGTGTACCCGGCCGCCTGGAGCTGCTCAAAGCACGAAAGGTCGCTAAAACTCTCGTTCATGACGGCAACAATCGTCGGCTTGATTTCATTGAACTGGGCAACGGCCGCCGCGCGCTGCTCGCTCGAGCCATACGTGCTGTCGTAGGTGGCGGCGAGCTCCTGCTCGATGCTCTGCGCCTCATCGGGCGTATAGTCTTCGGGCTTCTCAATGGGCAACTCGTTGACCATTTCGGTGAACGAAGTGATAAAACCCTGAGACGCATACGTGGTGATGGGCTGCCAACGGTCAAATCCAAAATTCAGCGCCTGCTCCAAGTCGATGCTGGAAAAGCCCGAGAGCCCCACAACGGTCACTAGCAGAAAAGCGCAGAGGTTAGCGGCGATTGCGGGGAAGACATGGGTGGGCGTACGGAGCTTTCTCGGTCGGATAAGCGAAAGAAGCCCCAGGGAAATCTCTAGCAGGGCTAGAGAGGTTACGATTCCGGCGGTAAAGGTAAACTCGTATCCCTCGCTCACTTCCATTGCGGTGCCAAGGGCCAAGATATCGCTTGGCAGGATGGCCTCGCCTTTAAACGTTATGACGAAGTGCTCGGCAATGCCAAGGATGCAACAGACGACGGGCACGAGGACCATGACGCCTCCATGACGCTGTCCCAGCAAATAAAGGGAGAGCAGAACCGTCGCGAGCAGCCCGACGGAAAATCCGAATGAGTTGGCGGGAATGCGATAGAACGTTTCGTTGCAGGAAATTTCGAGTGAAACGAACGAGAGCGCTGAAACAGCGGCGATGACAAGGATGTCACGGCAAATACAGGCAACCGTTCCCGTCGCAAGATCGGTTTGGTCGATAAGTCCCGAAACCAAGGGCTCGACAAGAAGTATGACGGCGGCAGCACCGAGCGCCGAATAAGAAAGGATCCATAGGGAACTGTCCTCATTTACGAGCAATTGATTCGTAATCCATGCAGCTACCATGCCGAGCGGGATGAGGAGCGTCGCGCACCAAAAGACGCGGGCAATGGGCGGCTTTTCATTGTGTTTGATTGAAAAATACACGCGCACGACGACGGTGGCCACGATAAGGACGGCGATGAATATGGGCAGATTGGCCATGTCACTCGAAGTGATTTCAAGGGGGATATCTTCGGTCATGGACGTTCCTCTGTTACAGCAAATTAAGTTCAGTATTAGATTACTGTAACCTTTCCACGGCATTTCGAGAAACAAAGCGCCCGATACGCAAAGCTAAAGGTCTGCGAATCTTGTATTACGAACATCTGTGCGCGTCGAGTGCGCTAAACTCATCGGCAGTATGATTCGATGCAATAGGAGGCAAGGAGCTTCCATGTCTGATTCTTCTATCGTTATTCGCGGCGCTCGTGAGCACAACCTCCGTGATATCGATGTTTCCATTCCGCGTGACCAACTCGTGGTCATTACCGGTCTTTCTGGCTCGGGCAAGAGCTCGCTGGCATTTGACACTATCTATGCCGAGGGCCAGCGTCGATACGTCGAGAGCCTTTCGAGCTATGCGCGCCAGTTCTTGGGCCAGATGGACAAACCCGACTTGGATTCAATCGACGGCCTTTCGCCGGCGGTGTCGATCGACCAAAAGACGACGTCTAAAAACCCTCGCTCGACGGTTGGCACCGTAACCGAGATTTATGACTATCTGCGCCTGCTGTTCGCCCGTGTGGGCACCCCGCACTGTCCCGAATGCGGCCGCGTCATTGAGCGCCAGACGACCGACCAGGTTGCCGACAAGGTCTTGGCGGCGGGGGAGGGTCGCCGCGCGTTTGTGCTGGCACCGGTGGTGCGCGGGCGAAAAGGCGAGTACACCAAACTGTTTGAGGACCTTCGCGCCGAGGGCTTTAGCCGCGTGCGTGTCGACGGTGAAGTGCGCTCGCTCGACGATCCAATCGATCTGGACAAGAAGTTCAAGCACGATATCGAGGTCGTGGTCGATCGCATCGTGATCCGTGAGAACTCTCTGGGCCGTATCGCCGAGTCCGTTGAGCAGGCGACCGCGCTGGCTCACGGCAATGTAAATGTGTACATGCTGCCCGATCGTGATGCTCCCGAGGGGACCGAGGGCGAGCTGCTGGAGTATTCGTTGGCCTTGGCGTGCCCGGAGCATGGACACTCCATTGACGATCTTCAGCCGCGTGATTTTTCGTTTAACGCTCCCTATGGCGCATGTCCTGAGTGCGACGGCCTGGGCTTTAAGAAAACCGTTGATGCCGAGGCGCTGATCGAGGACCCCTCGAAGTCCATTGCCGACGGAGTCTTTGGTAGCCTGTTTGGCAATTCGAACTACTACCCGCAGATTTTTGCTGCGGTCTGTAAACACTTTAAGGTAAGCGCCGATACGCCGTGGGAGGACTTGCCCCCTCGCGTGCGTCGTGCATTCTTGGATGGCCTGGGCGATACGAAGATCTCGGTTGACTACCAAAAGCTCGATGGACGTCGTAGCCAGTGGGATACCAAGTTTTCGGGCGTTCGCAACATCCTGTACGAACGCTATACCGAGACGACGAACGAGAACACCAAGGCGCGCTTGGAGAAGTACATTCGCGAGGAACCGTGCTCGAGCTGCCACGGCGCTCGTTTGCGCCCCGAGATGCTCGCCGTCACCGTGGGCGGCAAGTCCATTTACGAGGTTTGTTGCCTGTCGTGCCGTGAGTCGCTCGAGTTTTTTGAGGGCCTGGAGCTCACCGAGCGCCAACAGTTTATCGGCGGGCGCATCGTCAAGGAAATCCTGGAGCGCTTGCGTTTTCTGGTCGATGTTGGACTCGACTATCTGACGCTCGATCGTGCCTCGGCGACGCTTTCTGGTGGCGAGTCGCAGCGTATTCGCCTGGCAACACAGATCGGCGCCGGCCTCATGGGTGTCCTGTACATTTTGGACGAGCCATCGATCGGCCTTCATCAGCGCGATAACGAGCGCCTGATCAAGACCCTTGAGCGTCTGCGCGATATCGGCAATACCGTCATCGTCGTCGAACACGACGAGGACACGATCCGTGCCGCCGACTACGTGATCGACATGGGGCCCGGCGCCGGCGTCAACGGCGGACACGTAGTCGCGGCGGGAACGCCTGCCGATATCATGGCGTGTCCTGAGTCGATGACGGGCGCTTATCTGACCGGCAAACGAATGATCCGGGTGCCTGATGAACGGCGCAAGCCCGGTCGCGGCTGCCTTAAAATTACGGGTGCTCGAGCTAACAACCTCAAAAACGTTACTGCCAAGATCGAGTTTGGTACGCTTACGGTTGTTACCGGCGTGTCGGGATCGGGCAAGAGCTCCCTGGTTACCGACACCATTGCGCCTGCCCTTACGAATGCTATTCACCGTTCGACGCGCCCTGTGGGTCCGTATAAGAAAATCGAGGGCATCGAGTGTATCGATAAGGTTATCGATATCGACCAGTCGCCGATTGGCCGCACACCGCGTTCCAACCCTGCTACCTATATTGGCCTGTGGGATGATCTTCGCGCGCTGTTTGCGAGTACGCCGGAGTCGAAGGCGCGCGGCTACTCGCCGGGCCGTTTCTCCTTTAATGTGGGTGGCGGGCGCTGTGAGGCGTGCAAGGGCGACGGACAGATCAAGATCGAGATGCACTTCCTTCCCGATATCTACGTTCCCTGCGAAGTTTGCGGCGGTAAACGCTACAACCGTGAGACACTCGAGGTCACCTACCGTGGCAAGACCATCTCGGACGTGCTCGACATGAGCGTCACCGAGGCGCTGGCCTTCTTTGGGAATATCCCGCAGATTAAGCGCAAGCTTCAGACTTTGTATGACGTTGGCTTGGGCTATGTGAGTTTGGGGCAGCCTGCCACGACGCTTTCGGGCGGCGAGGCGCAGCGTGTGAAACTCGCCAAGGAGCTTCATCGACGCCAGACGGGCAAGACGTTCTATATTTTGGACGAGCCGACGACCGGCCTTCATTTTGAGGACGTCCGCCAGCTGCTCGATGTGCTGCAGCGCTTGGTCGATGCGGGCAACACGGTGCTGGTGATTGAACACAACCTTGATGTCATCAAGGTTGCCGACCGCCTGATCGATATGGGTCCCGAGGGCGGCAATGGCGGCGGAACCGTCGTGGTCTCGGGTACGCCGGAGCAGGTCGCGGCATGTTCGCAGAGTTACACGGGCAAGTTCTTGGCACCGCTGCTCAAGCGCGACCGCGAGCGTCAGGCACAACTCGACGCCCAGTAAAGAGACGCCGTCGTACGAGAAGCGCCACCGATTCCTTTCGATTCGGTGGCGCTTCTGTGTGTCGAGATGACGTATGCGGCTAAATTGGACATATACTTAGGCGTTACGTTCGAATGCGAGGGAAGGGACATGCCATGGCAAAGGCTGCAAAGACGCCGAAAACCAATGCGATGCGCGAGCTGGAAAACGCCGGCATCTCCTATATTCTCCATACGTATGAAGACGATGGCGATGAGTCGGTGGGTTTAGGCGTTGCAATTTTGGAACAACTTGGCGAGGAGCCTGGCCAGGGGTTTAAGACCTTGGTTTGCGTGACGCCGTCCAACGAACACGTTGTGTGCTGTCTTCCCGTTGCCGACGAGCTTGACCTAAAGGCCGCCGCGCGCGCCGCTGGTGAAAAGTCGCTGACCATGATGCATGTCAAGGACTTGCTTGCCGCGACGGGGTATGTCCGGGGCGGCTGCAGTCCGGTCGGCATGAAAAAACGCTTTCGGACGCTGATCGATGAGACATGCGTCCTTTGGGATACCATTTTTATCTCAGGCGGTAAGCGTGGCTATCAACTTGAGCTTGCCCCCGACGACTTAGTTGCATTTTGCGGGGCGATGGTTGCCCCGATCACGAGAGAGGACTGAGCGATGCCGCAGGAAGAATCGAAGCGCGGAGCTCACTTTGCAAAGGGTTCGGCTTCTCAGACGCCCGCGCCTGAGGCTTCTTCGGTCGATGACCAGATTCGAAACGCTTGGTCCGTTGCTGCAGATCAAGGTGAGACGGCTGTGTATTTGCGTGCCGCCGGTGCCGGTACGGTGCCTCCCCGTACGATTCTCTCTTCGGCTCGTCCCGATGAGACGGCGGTGTTTTTGGCCGCGGCTCAATCCCGTGCCGGACGGATGCCTGACGCCGGGGCGTCTCGTGCGCCGCGTCCCGATGAGACGGCGGTGTTTTTGATGGCGGCTCAGGGAAAGGGCGCACTGCAGGGTGTCCCAGCCGATCGTCCCGCGAGGCCTGCAACCGACGGTGATGGCGAGCAGTTGCTTTTGGATGACGAGTGGTCACCGCTCGGCTCGACCGATCCGGTCGAGGGCGTTGCTGTTGAGGACGATGATTGGGATCTATTGTCGTTTTCTGGTCGAACCGCTGCCGCCAGGGAAGTTGACACGGTGTTTGGTAATAATGCCGTAGCTAACGATGACGCTTCGTTTGACAACGATGTCACGCCTATTGACGGAGCTTTTTCTGCCGATGATGCCGTTTTGGTCGACGACCCCTTCGCGATAATCGATGAGCCTGATATCGAGGTTGATTCTCGACAACACACTGAAGTCAGCCCCCAATCACAGGACGACGTAGATGATATGGGCTCGTCGGACTACTCTACGGTTGGCCGTTCTGCCGGCCTCATGACTGCACTGACCATCGTGTCGCGCGTCACCGGGTTTATCCGTACTTGGGCTATGGCTGCCGCCATCGGCATGTCGCTGCTCTCGTCTTCCTATCAGGTCGCCAACAACCTGCCCAATATGCTCTATGAGCTCGTGATGGGCGGTATGTTGGTTACCGCCTTTTTGCCGGTGTACATGGGCGTGCGTCGTGAGCAGGGTCGCGACGCCTCAAACGAATACGTAGGTAATCTGCTCGGCATCCTGCTTTTGCTGCTGGGCGGCATTTCGGTGTTGGGCACCGTGTTTGCTCCGGGCTTTATCTGGACGCAGTCGTTCCTTTCGGGCGATGGCGGAAGCATGGATACCGCTGCATTCATGTTCCGTTTCTTTGCCATTCAGATTTTGTTCTACGGCCTGGGCTCGGTGTTCTCGGGCGTTCTTAACGCGCATCGTGACTACTTTTGGTCGACGTTCGCCCCGGTACTCAACAATGTGATTGTCATTGCGAGTTTTATGGGCTTCGCTCCCGTATCTGCCTGCTTTGGTGAGCAAGCGGGCGTCGTTTTGATTTCGCTCGGCACGACGCTTGGCGTTTTTGTCCAGATGGCGTGCCAGATTCCCGCACTCGGTAAGCATGGTGTCCGGCCTCATATTCATATCGACTTCAAGGATCCTGCACTGCGACAGACGCTCGCGCTCGGCGTCCCGACGTTGCTCGCTACGGTATGCATGTTCGTGTCGACTTCCATTACCAACGCAGCCGCGCTGGTGGTGCAGCCCGAGACCGGTCCTTCTGTAATTGCCTATGCGCGCCTTTGGTACACACTGCCTTATGCCTTGATAGCCGCCTCGCTCTCGACGGCGCTTTATACCGAGCTTTCGCACGATGCCCAGGAAAAGGATTATGACAGCGTGCGCGCTGGTATCTCGCGCGGCGTGGCCCAGATGCTCTTCTTCCTGATTCCTTTCGCGCTATATCTCATTGTGTTTGCCCGTCCGCTCAACATGATTTATTGCGCCGGCAAGTTTGACGAGTCGGGTGTGGCGCTTGTGTCCGAGTTTCTGGTTTATCTGGCGCTCTCCCTGCCGCTCTACGGCGTGGTCGTGTTGATGCAGAAGAGCTTCTCGGCGTTGCTCGACATGAAGCCCTATAGCCGCTATTGCCTATACTCTGCCATCGGTCAGGCTGGTTCGGTTCTGCTGTTTGGTGTGGTGATGGGCTATGGCATGCCTGCGATTGCGATTTCGTATGTTGTCGACTATGTGATTCTGGTCGGCTGTTCGCTGTGGTGGCTGCGTCGTCGTCTGCAGGGTCTTCAGGTCAAATCTATTCTGCACGGCTGCTTCTATGGCCTTTTGCTCGGCGGCCTGGGTGCCGCAGCGGGTGCCGGCGTTTTGTGGGCGCTCGAGAGTTTTGTCGGAGCGCTTAGCGGATCGATTCTTATTACCTTGGGCTATGTTTGCATCGCGGGCATGGTTTCACTTGCCGTGACTTTTGGCCTTGCCGTCCTTCTAAAGATGCCTGAGGTCTCCGCGCTTCTTCGCCGCAGGTAGGCAGTCGTGGCAGGTCATGACAACATTCCAACGCTTGCCGAACAGGTTTCGCGTGTGCCCATGCAGCCTGGCTGCTACCTTTGGAAAGATGCCAAGGGCGATGTCATTTACGTTGGCAAGGCTAAAAATCTGCGCTCGCGCATGCGTCAATATGTGACGCTGCAGGACGAGCGCCAAAAGATTCCACTGATGATGCAGCTGGTTGCGAGCTTTGACTATATCGTTGTCGAGAACGAGCACGAGGCGCTGGTGCTCGAGCGCAACCTGATCGGTCAATATCATCCGTACTTTAATGTCGACCTTAAGGACGATAAGAGCTATCCCTTTATCGCTATCACCAAGAGCGATCTGTTCCCAGCTATTAAATATACTCGTGAGCGTCATAAGCCGGGAACGCGTTATTTTGGTCCCTATACCGACAGCCGCGCGGCGCGCGAGACCATTGATACGCTGCGCAAGGTAATCCCGATCTGCTCGGCTTCTTGTGCGGAATGGCGTCGATGCCGCCGTATCGTCGAGTCCCACAAGGGCGAAGAAGATATCGTCAATATGATTTGCGCTCAAAACGGGCGTCCCTGCTTTGACTTCCATGTTGGTCGCGGCCCGGGGGCATGCGTCGGTGCGATCTCTCCAGCCGACTATGCTAAAAACGTTAAACGCGTCGAGCGATTTTTGTCGGGCCATCGTAAAGATGTCGTTGATGAGCTTACATCCGAGATGACGGACGCCGCCGGAGCGCTCGATTTTGAGCGGGCGGCGCGCGTCAAGCGTCGCTTGGAAGTTATTAGGGGCCTGGACGACCGACAGCAGGTCGTTTTTCCGTCGAGTGTCGATCTCGATGTGATTGGTTTCTATCGAGAAGAGACCATTTCGGCCGCCTGCGTGTTTGTTGTGCGCGAGGGGCGAACGGTTCGAACCTGTGAGTTCATTCTCGATAAGGGCCTGGATGTCGATGAAGAGGAGCTTCAGTCGGGCTTTCTCAAGCGCTATTACGACGAGACGGCTGATATTCCAGCCGAGGTGAACCTTTCCGTCGAGCTTGAGGATGCGGAGGCGCTAGGGGAATGGCTTTCGGACAAGCGCGAGCGTTCCTGTCATCTCCATAGGCCTCAGCGCGGCGAAAAACACCGGTTGCTCGATATGGCATCTAAAAATGCGCGTCATGCCCTCATGCGTTATATGATGCGCACGGGATACGCCGACGATCGCACCAATCGAGCGCTCCTGGAGCTTGAGAGCGCCTTGGCGCTACCTGCGCCGCCAATGCGAATCGAGTGCTTCGATATCTCTACGCTTCATGGCACCTTTACGGTCGCCTCGATGGTGGTGTTTACCAACGGCCATGCCGACAAGAGCCAGTACCGCCGCTTTAAAATCCAGGCCGAATTGGACGAGGCGAACGACTTCGTTTCGATGTCCGAGGTTTTGGGGCGTCGCTATGCTCCCGAGCGGATGACCGACGAACGTTTTGGCTCGCGCCCCGATTTGCTCGTTGTCGACGGCGGCAAGCCGCAATTGACGGCTGCAATTAAGCAACTTGAGGCCCTTGGGCTCGATATACCAGTTTGTGGTTTGGCAAAGGCCGATGAGGAGGTTTTCGTGCCTTGGGACGAGACTCCTGTCGTACTTCCGACCGGGTCTGCGTCGCTCTATCTCATCAAGCAGGTGCGCGACGAATCGCACCGTTTTGCCATCACGTTCCATCGTGAGTTGCGCGATAAAGCCATGACGGTTTCGGTACTCGATGACGTTCCAGGCGTGGGACCCACTAGAAAACGTGCAATTATGCGCCATTTTGGCTCGATGAAGCGGTTGCGCGCGGCGAGTGAACAAGAGATCGCGGAAGTTCGCGGCATACCTGCCGATGTTGCCAAGGCGGTCCACGAGGCGCTCGTTGCATGGAATGCCGAGCGCGCCGAGGCAGCGGCTGGCCATTCCGATAGCTAAACACGAGCCTAAACAACTGATATACATGATTGCGTGATTTTCAACCATTTATTTCGCCATGATTGCCTGCTGGTTTCGGGTTTTATTAACGCTAAAACGTTTGACTAACCCAAGCGAAAACCCTGCTATCCTGCGGGTTGACGAAGACTGATATCTCACCTCGCCGATACATACTGTCTGCTGTATCGTTTGTCAACGAATTCGGTGAACGGTAGTAAATACCGTTCAAGCGTATGTATGTATCGGTCGCCGAGCGCGGCACCTCAGTTGGGTTTGTCGGTAGGTAAGGTATATATCGTCCGCAAGTTGCGCGGGGGCAAGTTTAGGTGCTCCCGGGTAAGATTCTCTATTGATAGGAGAAGACATGGCCATCATCAATAAGGGTATGTCCAGGCGTTCGTTCCTTGGCCTCACCGGCAGCGTCGCTGCTGTCGCCGGCTTTGGTCTCACTGGCTGCGGTGGCAGCTCTAGCGACGAGGGTTCCGCTCCCGCCGATTCCGCCAACCGTGGCGGTGGCGTGATCACCGCCGGTTCCGCTTACGCTCCGTCCAGCTTCGACCCCGCCAGCACCGGCTCCGCCGTGGGCCTGGGCGCTAACTGGCACGTCGTCGAGGGCCTCTACGGCATCGATTACCACGACTACAGCACTTTCAACGAGCTCGCCACCGATGATCCCAAGTCCGTGGACGACACCACCTTCGAGGTCACCATCCGCAAGGGCGCCAAATTCTCCGATGGCACCGAGGTTACCGCTGACGACGTCGTCGCCTCCTACACCGCTTGCGCCGCTTCTGCCACCTACGCTCCGTTCTTCCAGCCTTTCGAGTCCATCGAGGCCAAGGACGCCAGCACCGTGACGGTCAAGACCAAGGTCCCCAACTTCTCCCTGCTCAAGGATCGTCTGGCCATCATTCGCGTTACTCCTGCCGCCCAGAGCGAGGAGGATCGCGCCAAGCAGCCGATCGGCTCCGGCCCCTGGATGTACGATTCTATCTCCGATACCGAGATCACCCTGGTTCCCAACCCCGAGTACAACGGTGAGTATGCTGCCGAGGATAAGAAGATCCAGTACAGCATCCTGACCGACCCCACCGCTCGCGTCACCGCTCAGCAGGAAGGCTCCACGCTCGTCATGGAGCTCGTTACCGCTGACGCCGTCGACCAGCTCGAGGGCGCTGGCTGCAAGATTGACAACGTCCAGGGCTTCGGCACCCGCTTCATCATGTTCAACGTCGCCAAGGAGCCTTGGAACGACGTCAAGGTCCGTCAGGCTGTCATGTATGCGCTCGACACCGAGAAGATGATCAGCAACACCTTCGCCGGCCTTGCTACCGCTGCCAGCTGCTACCTCCCCAAGAGCTTCACCAACTATCATGAGGCCTCCACGGTGTACAAGACCGACGCCAAGAAGGCCAAGAAGCTTATCGAGGAGTCCGGTATCACCCCGGGCGCCATTACCCTGCGCACCACTGATAACGAGCAGATCAAGGGCATGGCTGCCCAGGTCAAGAACGACCTCGACGCTCTCGGCTTCGATGTGACCATCCAGACCGATACCTCGCCGGCCACCTATGCTGCCATCGACGGCGGCGAGGCCTACGATATCCTCCTTGCCCCTGGCGATCCTTCCTGCTTCGGCGCAGACCCCGACCTGCTGCTCAACTGGTGGTACGGCGACAACGTCTGGATGCAGACCCGTTGCCCGTGGAAGGAGTCCGCTGAGTGGCAGAAGCTCCACGGCCTTATGGACGAGGCTCTTGCCGCCGAGGGCGACGAGCAGCAGAAGAAGTGGAACGAGTGCTTCGACATCATCGCCGACAACGCCGTTCTGTACCCCGTTGTCCACGTTAAGACCGTCTCCGCTTCCTGGAACGACCCGTCCACTGCGCCCAACGGCGAGGCCCTCGATGGCTTCAAGGGCATCGGCACGACGAGCATGTCCTTTAAGGGTGTCGCGACCGTCAAGGCGTAAGACTCGCTTGAGTCTATATGCAGGATGTCGGCCGTTGGGACCGTATCCTCATAGTTGAAACAAAGACCCGGGCGGCAACGATGTCGCTCGGGTCTTGTAATGAGTGTCCGTACTCATATACCAGTTGGTCCTACCGACAAAAGAAAGGGGAGAGAACGTGAACAACTTTCTACGTTTGATTGGAAGGCGTCTCGTGGCGCTGCCGATCATGGCATTGGGCGTCACCGTCCTGGTGTTCTTCCTTATGTCGTTCTCCAAGACCGACCCCGCCTACACGGCGTTGGGTGACGGTGCCTCGCCCGAGGCGGTTGCCGAGTACCATGAGAAGTATGGTCTGGACGACCCCTGGCCCGTGCGCTACGTGCGCTATATGGGCAATTTGATCCATGGCGACATGGGCACCTATGGTGCTGCTCGCAACTCCGTTGCCAAGCGCATCTCCACGGCCCTACCCGTCACGATGCAGCTGACCTTCATCGGTCTTGCCATCGGTGCGGTCGTATCGTTTTTGCTCGGCGTCATCGCGGCACTGTATCGCGATAAATGGCCGGACCAAGTGATCCGCGTCTTTTCCATCGCCGGCTTGGCAACCCCGTCGTTCTGGCTTGCCGTTCTGTTGATCCTGCTGTTCTCTTCCTACCTTAAGGTACTCCCGGCATCGGGTGCCCTGCCGCACTTCACCACGAATCCGGCTGGCTATCTGGGACGCATGATCATGCCCGCCATCGCCTTGGCATTTCCGCTGACGGGTCAGATGACTCGTATCGTGCGTACCGCCATGGTCGAGGAGCTCGACAAGGACTATGTCCGTATGGCTCGCGGCGCCGGCGTTCCCGAGAAGGTCGTCGTCGGCATCAACGTTCTCCGCAACGCGCTGATCACCCCGGTCACCACCCTCGGTCTTAAGATTGGCTATCTCATGGGCGGCGCCGTCGTCATCGAGGTCATCTTCAACCTCCCCGGCATGGGTACTGCGATCCTGCAGGGCGTTCAGGGCAACGAGGCGAACCTGGTTCAGGGCGTCGTCATCGTCGTTGCTCTTGCCTTCATCATCATCAACATCGTGGTTGACATGCTCTACCTGCTCATCAACCCGCGCATCAGGACGGTGTAGATTATGGTAAAGATTCGAGAGAAGCAAACCGAGCAGCTCGAGAAGGCTGCCTCCAAGGGGCTCAAGCTCGGTGGCTGGAAGAAGATGACGCTGTCTTCTAAGATTGCCGCCATCGTGCTGGTGCTGGTCGCCCTGACTGCGATTCTTGCCCCCGTTCTTGCCCCCTATAGCCCGGTCGAGATCTTTACGGCTCGCCAGGCCCCCGGCAACGGGTTTATCTTCGGAACCGACGACAAGGGCCGTGACATCCTTTCGCGTATGCTCTACGGTGGTCGTTACTCGCTGATCATCGGCTTTGGTGCTACCGCTATGGCTCTGGTCTGTGGCTCCGTTGTCGGTGCTCTTGCTGCGGTTTCGCGCAAGGCCGTCTCCGAGACGATTATGCGCATCCTGGACATCATCATGTCTGTCCCGGGTATCGCCCTCGCAGCCGTCTTCGTTTCCATCCTGGGCAACTCCGTGCCGTCGATTATCTTTGCGATCGGCTTTATGTACACCCCGCAGATCGCCCGTATCGTGCGTGCCAACATCGTATCCGAGTACGGTGAGGACTATGTCCGCGCGGTCATCGTCTCCGGCGCCAAGGCTCCGTGGATTCTGATCAAGCACGTTCTTCGTAACTGCATTGCCCCGATCATGGTCTTCACCGTTACCCTGGTCGCCGATGCCATCATCTTCGAGGCTTCGCTGACCTTTATCGGCGCTGGCATCCAGGAGCCCACTGCTACGTGGGGCAACATCCTCGCCGACGCCCGCGGTGGCGTGCTCGCCGGTCGTTGGTGGCAGGCGCTGTTCCCGGGTCTGGCCATCATGATCACCTGCCTGGCGCTCAACATCCTCTCCGAGGGCATTACCGACGCTATGGCCGCTGCTCCTTCCGCCGCCCTGGATCCGACCGATTCCTCCAAGCGCCGCGAGGCCGACCTGCTGGTCTCCGACCCCGTTCGCGCCTACAAGGAGCAGGCCCAGTCCCTGTCCGCCCGTCTTGGCGCCCTGCGCGATGTCGAGCTCAAGCGTAACGACCGCCATGTGCCCGATGAGTCCGTTGAGCCGATTCTTTCGGTCCGCGATTTCTGCATCCAGTTTGAGCACCACGGCGATATCAACGTCGTCGACCATGTCAACTTTGACGTCCGTCCCGGCCAGACCATGGGCCTGGTAGGCGAGTCCGGCTGCGGTAAGTCCATCACCACGCTGGCCATCATGGGCCTGACCGATGAGGACGAGCATCTTTCCGGCGAGGTCCTCTGGGAGGGTCGTGACCTGCTCAAGATGAGCAAGAAGGAGTGGTTCGGCCTGCGCGGTACCGATATCGCCATGGTCTATCAGGACGCCCTGTCCTCGCTCAACCCCTCTATGCTCATCTCCGCCCAGATGAAGCAGCTCACCAAGCGCGGCGGCACCCGCAGCGCCGAGGAGCTCCTGGAGCTCGTCGGCCTCGATCCCAAGCGCACGCTCGAGAGCTATCCGCACGAGCTTTCCGGTGGACAGCGTCAGCGCGTTCTGATCGCTATGGCCCTTACCCGCGACCCCAAGCTGGTCATCTGCGACGAGCCCACGACCGCTCTGGACGTTACCGTCCAAAAGCAGGTCATTAAGCTGCTCAACGATCTTCAGGCCAAGCTCGGCTTTGCCATGATCTTCGTCTCGCATGACCTGGCGTTGGTCGCCGAGGTCGCCCATAACATCACGGTTATGTACGCCGGTCAGGTTATCGAGCAGGCGCCCACCAAGGAGCTGCTCACCAACCCGATTCACGAGTACACCCGCGGTCTTCTGGGTTCCGTTCTGTCCATCGAGAGCGGTTCGGGCCGCCTGCACCAGGTGCCCGGCGCCGTCCCCAGCCCGCGCGATTTCCCCAAGGGCGATCGCTTCGCGCCCCGCTCAAGCCATCCGCACATCGGCCTGGACACCCGTCCGGTCTTCAAGCGCGTGCCCGGCACCGAGCACTTCTATTCCGAGCTCCCCGATGAGGTGCTCAAGGCAAATGGTTTGACCCCTCATGCGGAGGTGATGTAGATGAGCGAGACTGCGGTCAACGGCGTCGAGCCGATTATCTTCCTTGACGATGTCCACGTCACCTTTAGGACCCGTACCGGTTCGATCCTGCACCCCAATCTGGTTCATGCCGTCCAAGGCGTGACCATTAAGCTCATGCCCGGTCAGACGATCGGCATCGTCGGCGAGTCCGGTTGCGGCAAGTCCACCACTGCTAATGTCATGTGCGGCCTGCAGGCCCCCACGAGTGGCAAGGTCTACTTTAAGGGCAAGGACGTCACCAAGCGTACTGCCGAGGATCGTCGTCACATGGGCCGCGTCATCTCGGTCGTGTTCCAGAACCCCGCGACGGCACTCAACCCTCGCATGGTCGTTCGCGAGCAGCTGCTCGACCCCATGCGCGTCCACAACCTGGGTACCGAGGCCGAGCAGGAGAAGCGCGTCAAGGAACTCCTGGAGCTCACCGGTCTGCCCAGCTCTGCCGCCGAGGTTCTTCCCGGCCAGCTTTCGGGCGGTCAGCGCCAGCGCGTGGCAATTGCCCGTGCCCTGTCGTTGAACCCTGACGCCATCATCGCCGACGAGCCCACCTCGGCTCTGGACGTTTCGGTCCGCGCGCAGATCCTCAACCTGTTGACCGATCTTAAGAAGGAGCTCGGCCTGGCTATGGTGTTCATTAGCCATGACATCCAGACGGTCCGCTACATCTCTGACGACATCATCGTCATGAACGGCGGCAAGATCGTCGAGCAGGGCGAGGCCAAGCAGGTCTTCCAGAACCCGCAGGACCCCTACACCAAGATGCTGCTCGGTGCTGCGCCGTCGCTGCTGCACCCCAAGCTTGGCGAGTAGGTTCGCTTTCCCTCCTGTGCGCCCGGCTCCCTTGCCGGGCGCACCCTCGTTGCGATTTCGAAAGGTTGGGTTCACGAGCCATGCCAAGCGCTCAGGAGCTACAACAGCAATTTGGTGGTTATCGGGGCGCCATGCCTCGTCCATCAGATTTCGATCTCTTTTGGAACGACCGCATGGCCGAGGCTGACGCCGTCGAGATCGACTATTCGGTCGAGGCGGCATCGATTGCCGATGCTGCGACCTGCCAGTTTTTTGACCTCTGGTATACCGGCATGTGTGGCGCCCGCCTGCATGCCAAGTATCTCAAGCCGGTTTCGGACGAGTCCGTGCCGCTGGTGCTACAGTTCCACGGCTATCCGGGCGCAAGCCGCAGCTGGTTCGAGCAGGCGTCGTTTGCGGGTATGGGCATGGCACTTGTCGCCCTCGACTGCCCCGGTCAGGGTGGCCCCTCCGAGGATATTGGTGGATTTGAAGGCACAACGGTTGCCGGGCATATCGTTGCCGGTATCGACGGCGACCCGGCCAATCTCTACTACGTACGCTTGCATCAGGATATCCGCATTCTGTGCCGCATTGTTCGCGAGCTCGAGGGCATCGATCTTGCCCGTGTTTTTGTGAACGGTGCGTCGCAGGGCGGTGGCTTGGGCATTGCGACCTGCGCGCTTAACAGCGAGCTTATCAATCGTGCCGCCATCCTCTATCCTTTCCTGTCGGATTTCCGCCTGGTCTGGGATTTGGATGCCGACGACATTGCCTACGAGGGCCTGCGCTATTGGTCTCGCTGGTTTGACGAGGACTCGACTCGTATTGACGAGGCCTATGCCAAGCTGGCGTATTTCGATTCCAAGAACTTTGCCCCCATGGTCAAATGCCCCGTGCTGTTTGGCACGGGAACGGCTGATATCGTCTGTCCACCGGCGACGCAGTTTGCGGTCTACAATAACCTGACCTGTGAGAAGCGCCATGAGTTCTTTGAGGGCTTTGGCCACGAGGAGATTCAGGATTTTGACGATCTGATCATTCCGTTTTTCTGCAAGGAAGGGGAGGCTCATGTCTAAGTGCGAGAGCAATGTCAATGAGCTGATTGACCCCGAGCTTGCGGGGATCTCTGGGACGGTTTCGTCAAGGCTCTCCGATTTCCGTGATTGGCGCGGCGATGCCTTGGCGGATGTTTCCGAGTTGGAGGCAGCCGCTTCGGACCTTGAGGTTTGCGGACTGACTGTCACGGCGATTGATTTCGCCAATCCGTGCGCGCGCTACTCCGAGGTTTCCTTTGAACTTGCCGGGGAAGTCGTACACGGCCGTTTGATTGAGCCCTCAGGTTGTGCCCGGGCATCCGAGCTTGTGCCGCTATGCCTGATGTTTCATGACATCGACCGACCCGTACGTGGATGGCATCACATGACGAGGTTTGCCGCCATGGGATATGCCGTGCTTGCGCTGGACGACGATGTGATTGGGCTCAGCGAGCTGAAGCAGGGGGTTACCTCGCCCGTTTTTGTTGAACGCGTCCGCTGGGGCTGTGCAATGGCAAAGGTCGCGCGCAATCTTGACGGCATGGACCCCGACCGCATCTTTGCATGGGGCGAGGGCCTTGGCGGTGGAGTCGCGCTGGCGGTTTCTGCTCTGGACGAGCGGGGCCTTGCCTGCACGGCGGTTGCCAATCCGCTTCCCGGCGGCCTCGAAGCGCTGTCGTCTCGGGTGCGCGGATCGGTACTCATGGGTACATCGCTCATGGATGCCGTGAGCGATCCCAAGAGCCAGTTTGCCGTATTCAACGGTCTTGAGTGTGACCGGAGGCATATTATCTATGCCAAATATGCTCACGAACGCATCAATGCGTTCGAAAACGAAGTCGTCGACTTCTTTAACCAAGCGTTCTACCTGTGTTCTTTGGCCTAGACGGCCTGGACACTGCCAACAAGAGTGGGCGGCATAGGGCCACCCGCCAGACAACTAAGGAGATTCTTGTGGCAACTCAGAAATTCACCGGTGTTATTCCTCCCGTCGTTGTTCCCGATACCGAAGATCACCAGCTCGACGTTGCCTCCTTTGAGCGCAGCATCAACCGCATGATCGACGCCGGCGTCGATGGCCTGTTCTTCCTGGGCTCTTCGGGTGAGGTCGTTTTCTCCACCGACGAGCGTCGTCGACAGATCATCGCCGAGGCCGTTCGAATCGTCGACCACCGCGTTCCTGTTCTGGTCGGCATCATCGATACCGAGACCGAGCGCATGATTGAGCACGGTAAGGTTGCTCAGGAGCTGGGCGCCGATGCGCTCGTTGCCACCTGCCCGTTCTATGCCCTGCAGGGCATGACCGAGGTCGAGGAGCATTTCCGCATCCTGCACGAGGAGCTCGACCTGCCCATCTTTGCCTATGACATTCCCGTGTGCGTTCACACCAAGCTCCCCTGGAAGCTCCTTGCAAAGCTCGGCGCCGAGGGCGTCCTTGCTGGCGTCAAGGATTCCTCGGGTGACGACGTCTCGTTCCGCTACCTCGTTCAGGAGAACGAGAAGAACGGCCATCCGATGAGCATCCTCACCGGCCATGAGGTCGTCGTCGACGGTGCCTACCTTGGTGGCGCCGACGGCTCTGTCCCGGGTCTCGCCAACGTTGAGCCCGAGGGCTACGTGCGTCAGTGGAAGGCCGCTCAGGCTGGTGACTGGGCTACCGTCAAAGCCGAGCAGGATCGCCTCAATGAGATTTCGCACATCTGGGACGTCACCTCGGGCGTCCAGGGCTATGCCGGTGGCGTTGGCGCCTTCAAGACCGCTATGAACCTCATGGGCATTTTCGACAGCCCGACCATGCCGCGCCCGGTGAAGGCCATGACCGGCGAGAACGTCGAGGCGATTAGGAAGGTCCTCCAGGACAACGGTCTCCTGTAAAGCTTTCCCGGGCACCCGATCTTGGGGCTCAAGCGATCGAGCGTGACCCATTAGGTCAATGCCCGACCGCTTTCACCCCAACCCCGGGCACTCGGGAAGCCTTTAGCAAGCTGCGGCGATAACACCGCCTTTATTTCCTGTAGTTGTTTTTATCTCCTAAGGAGAGCGACATGGAGAACAAGTACATCTGCTCCGTTGATATCGGTGGCACCAAGATTGCGACCGCCATTATGGAATATCCGGCTGATGGCGGCGTGCCCCATCCCGTATTTGAGGCTGAGGTTCCCACCGAGGCCCAAGAGGGCGGTGAGGCCGTCTTCCAGCGTATCGAGGCGTCCATCAAGGCCGCTCTCGAGGCGAATCCCGATGTCGAGGTCCTTGGCGTCGGTATCGGTGCCGCTGGCGTCGTCGATCCCAAGACGGGCGCCATCGCGTATGCCAACGAGATCATGCCCGGCTGGTCCGGCGTTCAGTTGGGGCCGCGTCTGCGCGAGGACCTCGGTCTTCCCGTTGCCGTTGTAGGCGACGTGCAGGCTCATGCTCTGGGTGAGGCCCATTGGGGCGTCGGCAAGGGCAAGTTCTCCGTCTTGTGTCTGGGCATCGGTACGGGTATCGGAGGCGCATATGTCGAGAACGGCCGCGTGATGCAGGGCTTCCATGGCGCTGCCGGCCATATGGGCCACATCGAGTGCTCGGCTGCCGCCGGCATTCCCTGCGCCTGCGGGCGTTCCGGCCATCTGGAGTCGGTGGCTTCGGGTACGTCGATTGGGCGCATGTACGACGAGCGCTTCGGTCGTGTTGACCCCAGCCGTCCCTCGGTTGGCCGCGACGTGAACGACCTGTGCCGCGCGGGTGACGCAAAGGCGACCGAGGTCATCCACGATGCCGGCTTTGCATTGGGCGCTAGCTTGGGCTCGCTCGCCAACATTCTGGATCCAGAGGTCATCGTGCTTTCGGGTGGCGTAATTCACCAGGGACCCGATTGGCGTTCGCAGACGTGGAAGGATTCGGTACACGAGGGCTATGCCAGCCAAGCGCTCGATCCGCTTCAGGACACGCCGATCCTCATCGGTTCTCTGGAGGGCGACGCACCGCTTATCGGTGCCGCCGAGCATCTTCTTGCCTCGTTAAAGTAAACGTATCTGCTGTAGGAGCCTCCCGAGACGACACGCCTCGGGAGGCTGTTCTGAGAAAGGTTATAGCCTTATGACCGTCGATCCTTTAATTCAATCCCTGAAGGGTAAGCTCATCGTGAGCGTTCAGGCGTATATGGGCGAGCCGCTTCGTACGCCCGAGACCATGGCTCAAATGTCTCGCGCTTGCGAACTCGGTGGCGCCGCCGCCATTCGTTGCCAGGGCCTTGCCGACATTGCTGCCATTAAGGGTCGTTGTGAGGTTCCTGTTATCGGCCTGTGGAAGGATGGACACGAGGGCGTTTACATCACGCCGACGCTGCGTCACGCCCGCGCCTGCGTTGCTGCCGGTGCTGACATCGTGGCGATTGACGCCACCGATCGTCCGCGCCCCGATGGCAAGTCGCTCGAGGACACTTTTCGTCCGCTGCACGAGGAGGGCGTGCTTCTGATGGCGGACTGCGCCACGATCGAGGATATCCGCCGCGCGGTCGACATGGGCTTCGATTTGGTTTCCACTACGCTTTCGCATGGCGTCGCCGCCATCGATTGCACCATGGCAGACGGCCCCGACCTGCCGCTTTTGCGCCAGGCAACCGGGGAGTTCCCCGGTCTTCCCATTATTTGCGAGGGTCGTGTGCATACGCCCGAGGAGGCTCGCGCCGCGATTGACGCCGGCGCCTGGGCCGTTGTCGTTGGCACTGCCATTACGCACCCCACAAGTATTACGAGTTGGTTCAAGGCTGCGCTTGAGGCGTAAGACGGGCCTCGTATCCGCTTGGGGCGGTATACTCAACTAAGGCAATTGATCGCGCGGGATCCGCTGGCCGGGTCCTGCGCTTATTTTAGGAGGCAGCACATGCAAAAGGGAGATGCCATGGATGCGGCGGAGCGCACGGAGCGCATTCCCGATATCGTCATCATCACCGGAATGTCCGGATCGGGCCGAACGCAAGCCATGCATGTGTTTGAGGACATGGGCTATTTTTGTATCGACAACCTGCCTCCGCGCCTGATTGCGCAGCTCGCAGAGCTTGTTGGCATCAATACGGGTGTGGGTAGACATCTTGCTGTTACCTGTGACCTTCGCAGCCAAGGCCTGTTTGATGAGCTGCTTGACGCCGTTGCCGCCTTGGAAGAGCGCGAGATGAGCTGTGACATTGTGTTTCTCGATGCATCTGATGAGGTGCTGATTCGCCGCTACAGCGAAAACCGCCGCCGTCATCCCATTGCGAAGCCGGGGGAGACCACGGCCGACGCCATCCAGCGCGAGCGTTTACAACTCCAGGGCGTGCGCGACCGAGCCGATATGATCATCGATACGAGCCGCCTTCGTACCTCTGCTTTACGCAATAAGCTGCGTGCGGCTTTTTCAGAGCTGTCCGACCAGCAGCTCATGGACGTCCACGTCTTCTCATTTGGCTTTAAGCATGGTATGCCCGTCGAGGCAGACATCATGATCGATGTTCGCTTTCTGCCTAATCCATTCTACGACCCCGAGATGCGCACGTTGACCGGCCTCGATAAGAAGGTCTCCGACTTTGTCCTGGACCATCCCAAGACGCAGGAGTTCTGGAAGGTTTGGACGCAGTTGCTCGATACGGTCATGCCGGGTTATATCGCGGAGGGCAAGCCGCAGCTTTCCATTGCCATCGGCTGTACGGGCGGCCAGCACCGCAGCGTTGCCATTGCAGAGGCTACGGCCCGATACCTGGAAGGTGCTCAGTATCACGTGAGCATTTCTCACCGCGACTTGTCGCGTGCCAATACGAAAGCATAGGTTTGAATGTCGTTTACCGCCGAGGTGCGTGACGAGCTTGCGCGCTGCGAACCCGAATGTGAATATTGCGATCTGTCGACACTTGCCGCTCTTACACGTGTGAGTGGCACGCTTTCGCTGGCGGGCTCTGGTCGGTACCGTTTGACGGTTGCGACCGAGACGGGTGCCGTTGCACGCACGATGATTACGCTGACGCACCGCATCCTCAAGCTCAAAACGGAGTTTACCGTTCGCAAGTCGGTCTTGCATAAGGTGCGAAACTATCTCATCACCTTACCTGACCAGCCCGACCTCGATAAGGCTTTGGTTCTGCTGGGCATTCTCGACCGCAGGGGAGGGCTCGTCGCCGGTGTGCCGCGCCATATCGTCGCCCGGCCCTGCTGCAGGCTCGCCTACATTCGCGGCGCTTTGATTGCCGGCGGCTTTGTGGCAGACCCGCGTGGCGATTTTCACCTGGAGATTGCGGTGCAGGGCGAACAATACGCCAAGGGGCTTTGCGACCTGTTGGAGCAGGTCGGGGTTCATGCACGCGTCAACGCCCGGCGAGGATCATATGCCGTGTACATCAAGAGCGCCGAGGAGATTGAGCATTTGCTCAAATTGATTGGCGCCAAGCGCAGCGTTGCCGAAATCGAGGAAGCCCGTGCGGTCAAGTTGGTGAAAAACGACGTAAATCGTCGCGTGAATGCTGAGCTGGCCAACCAGACGAGAAGCGCCGGCGCTGCCCAACATCAGCTCGCGCTTATCGAGGAGCTTGAGCGACGCGGCATGCGCGATGTGCTCCCGGATGCCTTGGCGGCCTTTTGTGACTTACGTGAGCGCTATCCCGATCTCTCACTGCGAGATTTGGGGGAGATGGCCGACCCTCCTTTGTCAAAGTCGGCCCTATATCACCGTGTTTTGCGTCTTGAAAAGCTCATTGAAGCGAACAGGTAGTTTAAAGCGGCAGTTTATATAGTACTTGAACTGCTGTTTTATGCTTTAAAACGTTTTAAAGCAAATTTGATTTTCAATTTCGAGCATTCTCGTGAAATTCAAGTCAAAAAAAAGGTATATTAGGCGAGTGGTTAGTTTGTGGGCCTCAACGGCGGGCGCTGTAGCTTGCGGGGGCCTTACGAAAGGAGACACAATGGCAGTAAAGGTTGCTATTAACGGCTTCGGTCGCATCGGTCGTCTGGCCTTCCGTCAGATGTTCGGTCATGAGGGCTCCGAGATCGTCGCTATCAACGACCTCACCTCTCCCGATATGCTCGCTTACCTGCTGAAGTACGACTCCACGCAGGGCAACTATGCTCGCGATCACGAGGTCGTCGCTGGCGAGGATTCCATCACCGTTGACGGCAAGGAGATCAAGATCTACAAGGAGGCCGACGCCAACAACCTGCCTTGGGGCGACCTCGACGTCGACGTCGTTCTCGAGTGCACTGGCTTCTACACCAGCAAGGCTAAGGCTCAGGCCCACATCAACGCTGGTGCCAAGAAGGTCGTCATCTCCGCTCCGGCCGGCAGCGATCTGCCCACCATCGTGTACAACGTCAACCATGAGACGCTGACCGCTGAGGACAACATCATCTCCGCTGCTTCCTGCACCACCAACTGCCTCGCCCCGATGGCCAAGGGTCTGAACGACTTCGCTCCCATCGTGTCCGGCATCATGACCACCATTCACGCCTGGACTGGCGACCAGATGCCGCTCGACGGCCCGCAGCGCAAGGGCAACAAGCGTCGTAGCCGCGCCTGCGCCGTCAACATCGTCCCCAACACCACCGGTGCTGCCAAGGCTATCGGCCTGGTTCTCCCCGAGCTCAACGGTAAGCTCATCGGTGCCGCCCAGCGCGTCCCGACGCCGACCGGCTCCCTCACCAACCTCTACGCTGTCGTTGACAAGAAGGTTACCGCCGACGAGGTCAACGCCGCTATGAAGGCCTACGCTGCCACCATCTCCGAGACCTTCGCTTACAACGAGGACGACATCGTCTCCACCGATATCATCGGCGAGACCCATGGCTCCATCTTCGACGCCACTCAGACCATGTGCTCTGACCTCGGCAACGGCCAGACCCTCGTTCAGGTTACCTCTTGGTACGACAACGAGAACTCCTACACCTCTCAGATGGTCCGCACCATCAAGTACTTCGAGAAGTTCGTTGCTTAATTTGGCTTTTAGCGAATAGCTCGTTGAGCGTCTAAAAAAGGGCGCGGCCTTATAGGGCTTACACCCTAAGGTCGCGCCCTTTTTATAAGAAATCGTCTGCCGTAATGGGAGGCAGACACGTACGAAAGGTAGAAGCAAACATGGCCTTTACCAAGAAGACCGTCCGCGACATCGATGTCGACGGCAAGCGCGTTCTCGTCCGCGTTGACTTCAACGTGCCTATCAAGGATGGCGTCGTTGGCGACACCACCCGTATCAAGGCTGCCCTGCCCACCATCAACTATCTCGTTGAGCACAATGCTCGCGTTATCCTCATGAGCCACCTTGGCCGTCCTGAGGGCACCGGCTTCCAGCCCGAGCTTTCCCTCGAGCCCGTCGCCAAGAAGCTCGCCGAGCTCTCTGGTCTCGATGTTGCTTTTGTCGCCGACACTTATGGCGAGAAGGCCGCCGAGGCCGTCGCCGCCGTCGAGCCGGGCAAGGTCCTCGTTCTCGAGAACGTCCGTTTTGACAAGCGTGAGAAGAAGAACGATCCCGAGATCGCCAAGACCCTCGCTTCCTATGGCGACGTCTTCGTTCTCGACGCCTTCGGTACCGCTCACCGCGCCCAGGGTTCCGTCGTGGGTCCCGCCGCTTACCTGCCCGCAGTCGCTGGCTTCCTTCTGGAGAAGGAGGTCGACACGCTGACCGGTATCTTCGCCGAGCCCGAGCGCCCCTTCGTCGCCATCGTCGGCGGTTCCAAGGTTTCCTCCAAGATCGGCGTTCTCGATCACCTTATCGACTCCGCCGACACCCTGATTATCGGTGGCGGCATGGCCTATACCTTCTTCCTGGCTCAGGGCATGACCGTCGGTCAGTCCCTCAAGGAAGAGGACTGGGTCGAGCGCGCTGGCGAGATGCTCAAGAAGGCCGAGGAGAAGGGCGTCAAGATCCTGCTCCCCATCGACAACCGTGTTGCCGACCACTTTGGCGAGGACGCTGTCCCCGAGGTTGTCGCTTCCGACGCTATCCCCGACGACCGTGAGGGCATGGACATCGGCCCCAAGACCGAGGAGCTCTACGCCGAGGCCGTCAAGGGCGCCAAGACCGTATTCTGGAATGGCCCCATGGGCGTCTTTGAGTTCGACAACTTCGCTCACGGCACCCAGGCTATCGCCGAGGCTGTCGCCGAGGCTGATTGCACCTCGATCATCGGTGGTGGCGATTCCGTCGCAGCCGTCAACAAGTTTAACCTGGCCGACAAGATGAGCTGGATCTCCACCGGCGGTGGCGCTTCCATGGAGCTCGTCGAGGGTAAGGCCCTGCCCGGAGTGGAGGCGCTTCTCGATGCCTAATCGCACCCTTCTTATCGCTGGTAACTGGAAGATGAACAACGACGTCGCCGAGGCTGCCAAGCTCGCCGACGAGCTGGCCCAGGCTCTGCCCGAGGTTCCGGCTGGCGTCGAGGTGCTCGTCTGCCCTCCGACCATCGACATTACTACGGTTCATGACCGCATTCAGGCTGCCCCCATCGCCCTCGGTGCACAGAACGTGTACTGGGAGGCCAAGGGTGCCTTCACCGGTGAGTCCTCTTGCGACATGCTCAAGTCCGCTGGCTGCACCTACTGCATCATCGGCCACTCCGAGCGTCGTGACTACTTCCACGAGACCGATGAGGACCAGAACAAGAAGGCTAAGGCTCTCGTTGCCGCCGGTCTTGTTCCCGTCTTCTGCTGCGGTGAGTCCCTTGAGGTTCGCGAGGCCGGCACCTATGTCGAGCATGTCGTGAACCAGGTCAAGGCTGGTCTCGAGGGTCTTGAGATCACCTGCCCCAAGCAGGTCGTCGTCGCCTACGAGCCCATCTGGGCCATCGGCACCGGCAAGACCGCTACCGCCGAGGACGCTCAGGAGGTCTGCGGCGCTATCCGTGAGACCCTCAAGGAGATGTTCGGCGAGGAGCTCGCCAACGGCATCCGCGTTCTTTATGGTGGCTCCGCCAAGCCCGCCAACATCGCTGAGCTTGTTGCCAAGCCCGACGTTGACGGCGCCCTCGTGGGCGGCGCTTCGCTCAAGGCTGCCGACTTCGCCTCTATGGTCGTCAAGGCAGGCGAGTAGGGCATATGGCACAGCGTCATCTTCCTGCACTCCTAATCATCATGGATGGCTGCGGCTTGGCTCCGGCCGACGGCGAGAACGCCGTCGCTGCCGCCAAGACGCCCTTCCTCGATAGCCTGTACGAGAAGTATCCTCACACCACGCTCGGTGCTTCGGGCGAGGACGTGGGCCTTCCCGACGGCCAGATGGGCAACTCCGAGGTGGGTCACCTCAACATCGGTGCCGGCCGCATCGTGTTTCAGGAACTTTCGCGCATCAACAACGCCATCAAGGACGGCTCCATCGCCAAGAACGAGGTTTTCGTCAAGGCTATGGATGACGTCAAGGCCGAGGGCAAGACCCTGCACCTCATGGGCCTTATGAGCCCCGGCGGTGTTCATTCTCACATGAACCATGTCGAGGCCCTGGTCAAGATGGCTGCCCAGTATGGCATTAAGACCGTTCGCGTTCACGCCTTTATGGATGGCCGCGACGTCGATCCGCAGTCCGGTGCCGGCTACATGAGCGAGTTCTGCGCCTTCCTGGCCAAGATCTCCGAGGAGACTGGTTGCGACGCTCGCGTTGCTACCGTCTCGGGCCGTTATTGGGCCATGGACCGCGACAACCGTTGGGAGCGCATCGAGCGCGCCTACGACGTCATGGTCAATGCGTCCGATGCCGATACTGACCCCGTTGCCGGTATCAAGGCCTACTACGAGAAGGATCCGCGCGGCGATGAGTTCGTTGAGCCGTTCGCTGCCCACAACGAGGGCATCCACGAGGGCGACGCGGCCATCTTCTTCAACTTCCGTCCCGACCGCGCTCGTCAGATGACCCGCGTGTTCACGGACAAGGAGTTCGACGGCTTTGAGCGCGAGCAGATCAAGCTCTCGCACTTTGTGACGATGACCGAATATGATCCGACGTTTGACGTCGAGGTCGCCTTCCCCAAGACGTTCCCCGAGAACGTTCTGGCTGACGTTATCGCAGCCAATGGCCTGAAGCAGCTGCACACCGCCGAGACGGAGAAGTACGCCCACGTGACGTTCTTCCTTAACGGCGGCATCGAGGAGCCCAAGGAGGGCGAGGAGCGCGTGCTCGTCGCTTCCCCCAAGGTTGCTACCTACGATTTGCAGCCCGAGATGAGCGCTCCCGAGGTTACCGAGAAGCTCGTCGCTGCCATCAACGAGGACCGCGCTGATTTCTACATCGTGAACTTCGCGAATTGCGACATGGTTGGTCACACCGGTGTCTTCGACGCGGCCGTTAAGGCTGTCGAGGCTGTTGACGATGCCCTGTCCAAGGTTGTCCCGGCGATTCTCGCTAAGGGCGGCTTTGCGCTGATTACCGCCGACCACGGCAACGCCGATCACATGTTTGACGTTGCTTCCGACGGTTCCAAGCATCCGTTTACGGCTCACACCACCAACCGCGTGCCGTTCATCATCGTTGATGAGAAGGCACAGCTCACCGGTATCGAGGACGGTCGACTTTCCGATATCGCCCCGACTATGCTCACCATGGCTGGTCTGGAGCCTTCCGCCGAGATGACGGGCCGCGTGCTCGCCACCGAGGCCTAATAGAAAACAAATACCGTTTTCTAGTAAGGGGGTTGTCCACAACCGGACAACCCCCTTTTTGGTATTTCTGCCATTTCCACCCCGTCCTTGAGTGTCAGGTAGGGGAGAGCGGGGGATTGTGGTACAGTACTGGAGTTTGAACTGTTCTATTAAGGAGCTTATCTATGGGTCCGTTCCAGATTCTTCTGTTTGTCGTTTGGGCTGTCTCAGCCGTGGCGCTGACGATTCTCGTCCTGATGCATTCCGGTAAGGGCACCGGCGTTTCGGATATGATCGCTAGCTCGCTGTATAACTCCAGCTCTGCCACGGGCGTCATGGAGCAGAACCTCGATCGCCTGACGGTAATTATGGCCGTTGTTTTTGCCGTGTGCGTCGTCCTGTGCATGTTCTTCTTCCCGCAGGGCATCGTGGGCTACTAAGCACGAATCGCATAAAAAATAAAAAGGGTTCCGCAAGTGCGGGGCCCTTTTTGTTTACATATTTGTAACAGAGTCAGAATATCACCACATACTGCGCCCAACTAAAGAAATTCTCGACCGTTAACCGGAATTGGCCCCAAATCGTGCATAAAATGCGCTACTGTATTGAAAACGTTGGCCTGTTGTGCATAACCAGCCATAGCAACGGGCGGCGTTTCGATAGTTCGGATCGGATTGTCTCGACAAATGTCCGACTGAACATTTCTTTGTCCTATCTCATAAGGAGGATGGCATGGCTGATTCTATGTTCCACCAGCCCGTTATGGGTCGTCGCGCCTTTGTCGGCGGTACCCTTGCTGCGAGCTCCATGGCTTTTCTTGCCGCATGCGGCAAGAAGGGCGGCGACGCTTCCGGTTCTGAGTCCGGTTCGACGCTGAACTTCTACATCAATAACCCGGTCTGCATCGACCCCTACAATGTCCAGGAGGACCAGGGCACTCAGGTCGAGTACCAGCTCTTTGACGCTCTGACCTCTTATGACGCCGAGAAGGGCGAGATCGTTCCGCTGGCTTGCGAGTCCTTCGAGGCCAACGACGACGCCACCGAGTTTACCTTCAAGATCAAGAAGGCCAAGTTCCACAACGGTGATGACGTTACCTCCAAGTCCTTCAAGCTCGGTTGGGAGCGTCTGGTCAGCACCAAGTCCGCTGTCGCTCAAGAGTATGGTCCTTCCGAGGTCTCCTATCACCTTTCCATGGTCGAGGGCTATGACGATCTGCTTGCCGGTAACACTACTGAGCTCAGCGGTGTTACCTGCCCTGACGATGAGACCCTCGTCGTCAAGCTGACTTCCGCTTACGCCGACTTCCCCTTCGTCGCCTCTCATCCGGCTCTGTCCCCTGTTCCCGAGTGCGCCGAGTCCGATGTTAAGAGCTTCTACCTTGCCCCGATCGGTAACGGCCCGTTCATGATGGACGGCAAGTGGGAGGATGGTCAGGAGATCAACCTCAAGAAGTTCGACGATTACTATGGCGACAAGGCCAAAATCGATGGCATCCACTTCCAGGTCATCAAGGACGTGGAGACCGCTTACAAGGAGTTCCAGGCCGGTAACCTTGACATCTGCGACGTTCCCGTTGCCCAGATCGACGCCGCCAAGAAGGATCGCGGCGAGTCCAAGGACGGCTACACCATGGGCGACGGCGAGCGCATGCTGCTCGGTGCCGAGCCTTCCACCTACTACCTGACCTGCAACACCACGGCCGAGCCGTTCAACAACGCCGATCTGCGTAAGGGTATCTCCCTGGCCATCAACCGTGAGGCCATCTGCAAGACCATCTTCAAGGGTACCCGCACCCCCGCTGACGGCATTGTTCCTCCGGGCATCGATGGCTACAAGGAGGGCGCATGGGAGTTCTGCGCCTACGACGTCGACAAGGCTAACGAGTACCTCGACAAGGTTGCTCCCGCTGACGCCAACGGCGATCGTGGCATTAACGTGACTCTGTCCTACAACCAGGACGGTGGCCACAAGGAGATCATGGAGTCCATCATCGGTGACCTTGCCAAGGTTGGCGTTACCGCCGTCTCCGATACCCCCGAGTGGTCTGCCCTGCTCGAGCAGTACCAGAACCTCAACTATCAGTTCGGTCGTCTGGGCTGGATTGCCGACTACCCGATCATGGACAACTTCCTGTATCCGCTGTTCCACTCCGACTCCCTCGGTGGCGACAACCGTTCTGGTTACAACAACCCCGAGTTCGACGCCAAGGTCGACGAGGCCCGTACCACGATTGACGACGAAGAGCGCGTCGCTAAGATGCAGGAGGCCGACGCAATGGTCGCTGCTGACTGCCCGGTCATCCCGCTGATGTTCTACACGCACACCATCGCCGGCTCCGATCGCATCAAGTACCTCTATGTCGATCCGCAGAAGCACGCCGATCTGGGTACCGCTGAGCTCGCCTAAGAGTTTTGCAGCTTCCGTGAGGGTCAAGTATTTACGTAGACCTCATGGGAAACATACAGTTCTCCCTAACCTGGGGTAAACTGGCTGATGGTAATTTTGGGATGCCGGTCTGGCGATCGGCATCCCATTTAAGTTAATCCCTAGATAGGGGAGTGGTATGGGTAAGTACATCGTTAAACGTGTGCTTCAGTTCATCCCGGTATTTTTGGGCGTTACGCTGATTCTGTTCGCCCTCCAGAATATCGTGCCGGGAGATCCGATCAAGCTGATCGGTGGAGACAAGGCTCTGTCCCCCGAGGTGGAGCTTCAGCTTCGCGTCCGCTATCACCTGGTCCAATCGGACGAGGACGGCAACGCGATCCTTGACGAGAACGGCGACCCCGTTCAAACGTCGCTCGTGGACCGTTACTTGTATTACATGAACGGCCTGCTTCATGGCGATCTGGGTAATTCCTATCAGCGCAAGCTGCCGGTTACGGAAATCTTTGCCCAGAAGTATCCGTATACGGTCAAACTTGCCGCGTGCGCCATCGTACTCGAGGCAATCATGGGTATCGGTGCGGGTATCATTTCGGCGGTAAAGCGTTATTCCTTCTGGGATATTTTGGTAACGCTCACCACGTCGATCCTCGTTGCCGTCCCGGCCTTCTGGCTCGGTATGTTGCTGCAGCTGTTCTTTGGCGTCATTCTCAAGGACGCCACGGGCGGTGCATTCTCCATGCCGATCTCGGGTGCCGGTGGTTCCAGTTCTCAGTATCAGGATTGGATGCACTATGTGCTTCCGACCATTACGCTGGCTTCGGTTTCGACCGCTTATGCCGCCCGCATTATGCGCTCGCAGCTGCTTGACGTCATGAGCCAGGATTACATCCGTACGGCAAAGGCCAAGGGTCTCTCCAATCGCGCGATCATCATCAAGCATGCGCTTAAGAATGCACTCATCCCCGTCGTTACCTATATTGGTGTCGACTTTGGTGCCATGCTTTCGGGCGCCATCCTGACCGAGACGGTTTTTAACTGGCCCGGTATCGGCTATGAGGTCTATCGCGCCATTAGCATGCGTGACTGGCCCATCGTTATGGGCGGCGTTACGCTCATCGTCGTCGTCGTCATGGTGATCAACCTGCTCGTCGACATTAGCTATGCATTCCTCGACCCGCGCATCCGCCTTGGCGGTCCGTCGGATAAGGCCTAAGGGAGGTACGTCTCATGCAGGAAACTGATTCTCAGTCTCAGGAGCAGGCTACCGCCACCATGGCTGCATCTGCTCCCGCCAAGTCTCGCACGCTGTGGGGCGACGCTTTTAAGCGTCTTCGTAAGAACAAGCTCGCCGTTATCGGTGTCTGCTGGATCATTATCGTCGTTGTGGTTGCCTTGACCGCAGATCTGTGGGCTAAGCCCTGGCTCGGTTCGCCGACGGCTTCCGATTCGACCACCATGGCCGAGACGTCGCTGCTGGCTCCGTGTGCAGAGCACCCGTTTGGCACCGACTCCCTTGGCCGTGACATTCTCGTCCGCGTTATCTACGGTGCACGCGTTTCGCTGTCCGTCGGCATTATGGCCACTGCGATCTCCACGGTGATTGGTCTGGTCATGGGCGCTCTGGCCGGTTTCTACGGCGGCATCTGGGATACGATCATCATGCGCTGTGCGGACATCTTCCTTGCGTTCCCGTACGTGCTGTTCGTTGTCGCCATGATCGCCGTTATCGGCCGTGGTCTTCAGAACGTCTTTATCGCCATCGGTATTCTTGGCTGGCCTTCGATTGCGCGCGTCTTCCGATCCGCGATCTTGACGGTCAAGGAAAACGACTATGTTGACGCTGCGCGCGCGATGGGTGCATCTGATGTTCGTATCATCGTGCGTCACATCTTCCCGAACTCCGTTGCCTCCATCGTGGTCTACGCGACTATGAACATTGGTGGCGCCATTCTGACCGAGTCCGCTCTGTCCTTCCTCGGCATGGGCGTTATTCCGCCTACGCCTTCGTGGGGCTCCATGATTCAGGACGGTCAGCAGTATCTTCTGACTGCTCCCTGGATGATGATCATGCCCGGTCTGGCAATTCTCTCGACGGTGCTCGCCTTCACCCTGCTGGGTGACGGTCTGCGCGACGCCCTCGACGTCAAGATGAAGGACGCATAAGGATGAAGAAGAACAAGAACTATGTGGACCTGAAGGACCAGCCGGTTCCCGAGGGCCAGCATCTGCTCGAGGTTGATGACCTTAAGATGTATTTCCACACCGAGGATGGCGTCGTTCGCGCTGTCGATGGTGTGTCCTACACGCTCGATCGTGGCGAGACCCTGGGTGTCGTCGGTGAGTCCGGCTCCGGTAAGTCCGTGACCGCCATGACCATCATGGGTCTTATCTCGATGCCTCCGGGAAAGATTGAGGGCGGTGACGTTCGCTATCGCGGACGTTCTATCCTCGAGATGACCGAGGAAGAGATGCAGCACATTCGTGGCAACGATATCGCGATGATCTTCCAGGATCCTATGACCTCCTTGAACCCGGTCTATAAGATCGGCAAGCAGGTGGGTGAGGGCCTTCGTCTGCACCGTGGCTACTCCAAGCAGGAGGCGCTCAAGCGCGCCACCGAGCTTTTGGACCTCGTTGGCATTCCCGAGCCCGAGAAACGCGTCAATGAGTATCCGCACCAGTTTTCTGGTGGTATGCGTCAGCGCGTCATGATTGCCATGGCCCTTGCCTGCGATCCCGATATTCTGATTGCCGACGAGCCCACGACTGCCCTGGACGTTACCATCCAGGCTCAGATTATTGAGCTTATGCAGGAAATGCAGGAGAAGAACGGTAACGCCATCATCATGATTACCCATGACCTGGGTGTTGTCGCCGATATGGCCGACAAGATCATGGTTATGTACGCCGGCCGTCCCGTCGAGTTCGGTACTGCTGAGGAAATCTTCTACGAGAGCCGTCACCCCTATACCTGGGGCCTGATTCGCTCCATCCCGGAGCAGGCCATCGATGAGAAGAAGCCGCTTACGCCGATTCACGGCAACCCGCCTTCGCTCATGAACCTGCCCGAGGGTTGCGTGTTCTCGCCTCGTTGCCCCTATGCGACCGATAAGTGCCGCAAGCAGCGCCCCGAGCGTTTTGTCACCGAGTCCGGCCACTATTCTGCGTGTCATTATTCCGGTGACCCCGAGTTCCTCAAGAACGCCCCTGAGACGTCCCGCACGCGTAAGGATTCCAAGAAGGGAGGCGAGGCGTAAATGGCAGACAATAACGAGCGCACTCCGCTACTGAAGGTCGAGCACCTCTCTAAGGAGTTCCCCGCAGAGTCCGGCATGTTCGCCAAGCGTTTTTCCAAGCGCGTCGTCTCTGCTGTAAACGACATCTCTTTTGAGATTTATCCTGGTGAGACCTTTGGTCTGGTTGGTGAGTCTGGTTGCGGTAAGTCCACTACGGGTCGCACCATCATGCGCCTGACCAAGCCGACCGCCGGTAAGGTGTTCTTCCAGGGTAAAGATGTTGCCGAAATGAGCAAGCATGAGATCAAGGATATGCGTCGCGAGATGCAGTTTATCTTCCAGGATCCTTATGCCTCGCTGAATCCTCGCATGACCATCGGCGAGATCGTCTCCGAACCCATGACCATTCACGGCGTGGGAACCAAGGAGGAGCGCATTGAGCGCGTCCGCGAGCTTCTCGACGTTGTCGGACTGAACCCCGAGCACATCAACCGCTATCCTCATGAGTTCTCGGGTGGCCAGCGTCAGCGTGTCGGCATTGCCCGCGCCTTTGCGCTGAAGCCCAAGCTGATTATCTGTGACGAACCGGTATCCGCTCTGGATGTGTCCATTCAGGCCCAGGTTCTGAACCTGCTTAAGGAACTGCAGGACAAGTTTGGTACGGCGTATCTGTTTATCGCCCACGACCTGTCCGTCGTTCAGCACATCTCCGATCGCGTTGCCGTTATGTATCTGGGTAAGGTGGTCGAGGTTTCTGACTGGAAGACGCTCTATAGCGAGCCTCACCACCCGTATACGCAGTCGCTGCTGTCTGCCGTGCCGGTTCCCGATCCGGATATCCAAAAGTCTCGTAAGCGCATCATCCTTGCCGGCGATCCGCCGTCACCGCTGGATCCGCCGACTGGCTGCCGTTTCCACACGCGCTGCCCGATTGCGCAGGGCATCTGCTCCGAGAAGCTTCCCGAGTTTAGGGAAGTTGCTCCGGGCCACTGCTGCGCCTGCCACTTCGCCGAGCCGTTCCCGATCAAGGAATCGCATATCGACCTGTAGTCGGTTGTTTTCGTCCGGGCCCGTGCTGGACTTAGTTTTCAGAACGTCCTCGACCATGGAAACCCCCTTATCCTGCTCCTTTGGAGCTGCGGATAAGGGGGTTTCCTGGTCTGCGGAATGTTCTGAAAACTAAGTCCAGCACGGGCCCTGTGTTACCACTGCAGGGGGGCGATTCCTTGATCGCTCACTTAATCTAATAAGAAATTGAGCGATGCCGGAGCTTTAGCTCCGGCCTCCCCATAAAAGGGCTCGGCAAAGCCGAGCCACTAAATTAATATCAGCCCCCAGAACATGTTTGAGAACTGTGCATGAAGCATGTGCCCCTAGGGCAGGAATGAGGTTGCCTTCCAACGCATTCCGCAGGGGGCGGCATTATTTTGTAGCGCGAAGCGCAGATCAAAATAATGCCGCATGCCCGAGGACGCGTTGGAAGGCAACCTCATTCCTGCCCGAACAGGTCAGTCTACCTGCTCATTTTCAAATTCGTAAACTTTTTTGAAAAAAGTGCTTGCACAGTTCTCGAATCATAGGTTATTATCTTCCTCGTTGAAAGCGCGGGTCCAACAAAACGAACTGCGAATCAACAATATAGCATGTCGGAGTGGCGGAATTGGCAGACGCGCTAGCTTGAGGTGCTAGTGACCGCTTTTTGGTCATGCGGGTTCAAGTCCCGCCTCCGACACCATCGCATTTGAGAAGCCTCTTCGGAGGCTTTTTTGTTACCGATAGACGGTGAGGTTCACGATGGAAACGCTTGAGCGCAATGAGTGGGTTGACGTTGCCCAATTGGTCGATATTACGAGCGATGCTGTCATTATCTGCGAGCTCGACGGAACCATTTTGCATGTAAACAATCGCTTGCTCGACTTGATCTGCGAGGAACGTTCCGATGTGATCAACGGGGACGTTAAAGATCTCTTGTACTCGTCAGCATTTGAACGCGCGACAGAACATCGTCTTCCTTTTGAGACCAATGGTACCGAGAGCGAGCTGATGCTTAAGCTAAGTGACGGCTCCTTTATTCCCGTCCTAGTTTGTGCCGGCTCGGTTACGCCGCCTCGTATCTTTGGCCGCCGTGCGCCGCGTGTTCTCGTGGCGCTCCATAGTATCGAAGAGCAGTATTCGCATGACCGTCAGCTCAAGCGTGCGCTTTCGGAGCTCAGAGTGGCGAATAAGCGCCTCTCGGGCACGTTGTCGGTCATTATGAGCACGGTGGGCTCCGATGAGCTGCCTAGTTTGTTGGATACCGTTTTGAACCAGCTTGTAGGAACCCTCGATGCCTCGGGTGCTGCCATCTATTTTTCTGAGAGCGGCGGTTTTAAGCTTCGCGGTGTTTCCAAGGAGCTGTATGACAGCTACCTGCCCGAGTTTATGCCGTATGGTGCGGGTATCCCGACGTATGTGCTCCGTGAGTCTCGTGCCTGCCGCCTGTCGATTCAGCAGGACCTTGAGGGCGATAGGATTGCCTCGGGTATGTTCATGGACCTGGACAATCGTTCTAAGCACCTGCTACGCGTGCAAGATATGCCTCCATACCGCAGCGAGATATGTCTTCCCGTGTTTTATGGCACTCAGGTGCTCGGTGTGTTGGAGGTCGGTTGGAAACGTCCGCAGGCGCCGCTTGCCTATGATGTCAACGTGCTCGAGGTCATTTGCGATTATCTCTCCATCCAACTAGTCGGCATGGCATCGAGTCTGCGTTCACGTCGCACGGCAGAGCTTGGCCGTTCTCTCAACGTGCTGCGCGATGAGTTGTTTGCCTATCTCGATGATCCTATTGCCGCCTCGCGTGCGGTGTCGACCGAAATCTGCGCTGTGCTCAGTTGCCATTTCTGCCCCGTGGAGTATGATGCGGGCCTCGGAACCTATGTCATCGATTTTGAAGGCGGCAGTCGTGTGGCATTGCCGGGCGATCCGGAGTCACTCTTCTTTTCTGTCACGACGCCGGCGGCGCGCCTGGGGGCAATTTCCGATGGATTTGAGACATCGGTGCTGGGCGGGACGAGCGCCGACGACCTCAAGCACGTGCGCCTTACGCGCGTGGACGAATCCACGACTATGGGCGCATGGTTGAGAGCCCACGGCCTGCCGTGTCAGGGACTTTATGTCGATTCCGGTATCGAGGCGGGGCGCTGCCGCTCGGAGGCGGATGGTACGCGAAGCAACGATGCAATCGTGCCCGCTGATATCGCCAAGGGACCGACGAGGCGCGTTTTGCTGCTCCGTGATGGCAGCCAGGAGCCAATCGACGACCTTGAATACGACTACATGGTGCATTTGGCACACGACTTTGAGCTGATCTATGAGGGCGAGTCTCAAAAGCGTGAAGAGCGTCATATCGCTCAGACGCTTCAGATTGGCATGAGAAATTCGCTAGGCGACGTTCCGGGCATCGCAACCGATTCGGTATACCTGTCGGCAACGAATTCGGCGTTGGTTGGT
The DNA here is from genome assembly GCF_052121915.1 of Collinsella sp. LCP19S3_B11. Classification (NCBI taxonomy): domain Bacteria; kingdom Bacillati; phylum Actinomycetota; class Coriobacteriia; order Coriobacteriales; family Coriobacteriaceae; genus Collinsella; species Collinsella sp. LCP19S3_B11. The sequence goes on along the minus strand of NZ_JBQKDI010000008.1, from coordinate 61,135 downwards.
GGTGACTTCTATACGCTTGTCCGTCTTCCCGACGATTGCGCCGTTATGATATTGGGCGATGTCTCCGGCAAAGGAATTGAGGCGGCGTCGATGTCGGCGCTCGTCAAGACGGCGTTGACGGCTTATGCCTGGGAGGGTGCGGGACCCGCTCGCATGGCCCGCTCGCTCAATAGCATGCTCATGGGCTTTTCGAGGGTCGAGACGTTTGTGACGGCGTTTATCGCCAAGATTGATCTTAAAGCGGGCCGCGCTACCTATTGCTCTGCGGGACATCCTCCCACTATGGTCATTAGGCCGTCGTCGACGCCGCATGGCGGAGGAGAGACCTGCGGGGGAGAAGTGGAGCTCCTTGGGTGCCAATCGGGCGTGATCGGTGCCTTTGAGAGCATGGTGTACGAGACGGGCGTGTTTACGTTCGATCCTGGTGACATGCTGTTTATGTATACCGACGGAACGATCGAAGCGCGCGACCGCTCGGGTGCTTTCTTTGGCGAGCAACGCCTGCGCGACCTTCTACTCTCTGTTTCGGGTGAGGGCGTATCGGGCATCTGCGGTAAGGTCTTGGGCGAGCTTGACCGCTTTACCGACTCGGCGCTGGACGATGACATTGCATTGGTGTCCCTTGAGTTTTTACGGGGTCGATCGTAGGTCGCGACGTTGGGCATACAGAATCCTAACGGTTGCAGAAAAGTTTGCATCGAGCGAGCTCTTTTGGGGAACCATGGTCGCATGAATGAGTGGAATGACATAGCGGTTTTGGCGCCACCGGGCGATATCGATATCGCCTCGGTGCCCGAGCTGCGCCGACGGTTGGATAATTTAATCGACCGGGGCGTGCGCCGTGTTGTCATCAATTGCCAGACCGTGGGTTTTATCGACTCGACGGGTTTGGCGTTTTTGCTTACGCGTGCCAGAGAGCTTATGAGACGAGAAGGGCTGCTTTCGCTTGTTAACGCCTCCGATGAGGTCGTTCGCTTTTTGGAGATTGCCCGACTTGTCGACATCCTTCATGTTGCGGGTCCGGTGCGGGAGTCGATTCCCGCCATTCCGGTGGGGGAGTTGCCGCGATGGAGCAAGAGCGTCAAGGTGCAGCGAGGCATCGAGAATCTCCCGTATTATCGGCACCGTGTGGCCGAGCTTCTCGAATCGCTTCCCCTGAGGCGTGATGAGCGCTATGACGTCGCATTAGCGTTGGGGGAGGCATTGGGTAACGCATATGACCATGCGGGCGGTGTTGGCTGCATCCTGACGATTCAGGCCTATGGGGACCGTGTTGTGCTTGAGGTGCTTGATCGAGGTTCTGGCTATTCTATCGATGGGGCGAGCGAACCTATGGCGTCCGAGGAACGCGGACGCGGTATCAAGCTTATGCGCATGCTCGTCGATAATGTGGAGGTTGCCCGTCGCACGGATGGTGCCGGCACACGCGTTCGGATGGTGAAGCTGTTTAGTTCGGCATTGGAATCGTGCGCTTAGCGCTTTGGGTTGACATGATTTTCCTGAGTGAACTTGCTTTGGGCAACTTTTTTGAAAAAAGTACTTGCGTCTTTTGGATAACTCGCGTAAATTAATAACCCGCAAGCGGACATGGCTCAGTTGGTAGAGCACAACCTTGCCAAGGTTGGGGTCGCGGGTTCGAGCCCCGTTGTCCGCTCCATTGCATTTCCGGACCGTTCTTAACGGTCCTTTTTCGGCGAAGTGGCCAAGTGGTAAGGCAGAGGCCTGCAAAGCCTTTACCCCCGGTTCGAATCCGGGCTTCGCCTCCAGGCAACATCCGGGCGCTCCGGCGCCCGTTTTGTTTTACATATGCGGACATGGCTCAGTTGGTAGAGCACAACCTTGCCAAGGTTGGGGTCGCGGGTTCGAGCCCCGTTGTCCGCTCCAAGCACAACAGCCCGACTACCACGGTAGCCGGGCTTTTTCGTACCCATTGCAGAGGCTCGAACCCGAGAGGGAGCGAGCGTCTTGGGGCGTGGCCGTGGCGTTATTTGCCGCGAATAACAGCTTTGGGCGTATCATCGCGGGCATTACCCAGCAGATGGACTATCTTGAGCGGCTGGGCATCGAGGCCATCTGGTTGAGCCCGTTTTACCCATCGCCTCTTGTCGATGGTGGCTATGATGTGGCGGACTACTGCGATGTCGACCCACGTCTCGGCTCGCTTGACGACTGCGATGACATGGTCGCTGCGGCTCACGCGCGCGGCATCAAGGTCATCGTCGACATCGTGCCCAATCATTCATCCAACCAGCACCCCTGGTTCAAAGCCGCTCTTGCCGCCGGCCCTGGATCGCCCGAACGCGCCCGTTATATATTCCGCGATGGTCGCGGCGAACATGGCGAGCTGCCTCCCACCAATTGGAATGCCAACTTTGGCGGCCCCGCCTGGACGCGTGTTGCGGACGGTCAGTGGTAGCTGCATATGTTTACGCCCGAGCGGCCGGACTTTGTCTGGTCATGCCCCGAGGTTCATGCGTTCTTTTGCGACGTCCTGACGTTTTGGAGCGATCGAGTCGTTGAAGGCTTTCGCATTGATGTGGCGCACGGTCTCGCCAAGGACCTCGACCGCGATGACCCTGACCGGTGGCATCTCGCCGAGGGCGATGACATGGTTGACGACGACACCCATCCGCTGTGAGACCGCAACGAGGTCCACGAGATCTATCGCGCGTGGCGACGCGCTATGCCCTGCCGCAAATCAAGGCGACGCGCTACCGCCAGATTGCGCCCGACTGGCTCTTACGCGACGGGTCGTCTTATGACGAGGACCGTGAACTCGGCGAGCGCCGCGCGCGGGCGGCCCTTTTGCTTGAGCTGGCGCTTCCGGGCTCGGCATACGTGTATCAGGGTGAGGAGCTCGGCCTTTTTGAGGTGGCTGATGTCTTCGTGAGGTTCGCGAGGGCGTCGCAAAACTTTTCAAAAAAAGTTCTTGCATAAGATGCGGGCATCACGTAAGATTAATCCCCGTAAGCGGACATGGCTCAGTTGGTAGAGCACAACCTTGCCAAGGTTGGGGTCGCGGGTTCGAGCCCCGTTGTCCGCTCCATTTGGGCGTTTAGCTCAGGGGGAGAGCGCTTCCCTGACACGGAAGAGGTCACAAGTTCAAATCTTGTAACGCCCACCAAATGTTCGCAGTCCAGAGGCTTTGCTTCTGGACTGTTTTGTTATAAACACACATAATATGCCGTCAAATTATCGACCTCGGTCGCTTTTTCACGTTGCATTTGCTGCCCAGCATAATTTGTCGTTATTGGCCTCTTGGTCTCGTGGGAGATGATTATTTTGATCATAACCGTGCACGTCGCCCGCGTTTCCATGGTTGACCCCCGCGCAATCTTTTATGGTGATCGGTTTTGGCGAGATTGCCTTCCAGGGAGGATTCGGAACGATTGAAGGCCGTACGTTCTTCGCGCGCTGGGCGGGCCTTGTCACAAAGGGGTGGGCTTTTGTGGTTATCGCCGGCGTGCTGCTCGATCCCTTTACAGCGGCTCTCGGCCGCATGATAGCTCGCGAAGAGAACTAATAGCCCCTCGCCTATCGAATGCCGGCGGACGGGGTGTCGGGGCTGTAGTCTTCCGAGCGTTTGCAGCCCTGTCACTCCGTCCGCCGGCATTCGACCGCAACATGTTGGTCAAGCATAATCTTTTGGATTCTTTTCGCGTGAGCGGCTTGGTTTTGGTAGGATTTGTCGGCGGCTTGACTAGGGGGTTTTATAACTGCCTTGCAGGTAGCCGCGTTGGTAACGTTTTACCGACTTGCCGAGAAACCCTCATAATTAATGTGTCTGTAAAATGACCAATTGCTTTGACCTGCTGAAACACTATATGTTGTGTTTGACCTAAAAAAAGAATACAGGATATAGAGGCGTCTTTGTCGTATGATAGATGGCGGACAGAGAACGAAGACCTTGTTCGTCCCATTTGGACACGCCTTTGAGCCGCTTGATCGGCCGCGAGGATTGTCCGCATGAGGACCTATGGTTTATCGAGAACACAGATTGCGCGACGGCGCCGCAAGACAGGGACAAGCCCTGCCAGGCATCGTTTGGCTCTGAAGCGCAATGGGATTACGACGCGAAAGAGGCAAGAGGATGAAGATCATCAAGCGCAGCGGTACCGAGGTTGCCTTTGACATCGATAAGATCGTCAATGCGATTCGCGCCGCCAACTTGGAGGTCGAGGAGGGCTCTCGTCTTACCGACCGCCAGGTGATCTATGCGGCGCAAAACGTCGCCGAGGCATGTGAGAAGGCCGGCCATACCGTATCGGTCGAGGAGATCCAGGATCTGGTCGAGGACGAGATCATGCGTCTCGACTGCTACGAGGTCGCTCGCCGCTACATCATCTATCGTTATGTTCAGAGCCTGAAGCGCCAAAAGAACACGACCGACGACAAGATCCTGTCGCTGATCGAGTGCAATAACGAAGAGGTTAAGCAGGAGAACTCCAATAAGAATCCGACCGTCAATTCCGTTCAGCGCGACTATATGGCCGGCGAGATTTCCAAGGACCTGACCCAACGCGTGCTGCTGCCCCAGGAGATCGTGGATGCCCATAATGAGGGTCTGATCCATTTCCACGATTCGGATTACTTTGCCCAGCACATGCACAACTGCGATCTGGTGAACCTGGAGGACATGCTCCAGAACGGCACCGTTATCTCGGGCACGCTGATCGAGAAGCCGCACAGCTTCTCGACCGCCTGCAACATTGCGACGCAGATTATCGCCCAGGTTGCTTCCTCCCAGTACGGCGGTCAGTCTATTTCGCTGACCCATCTCGCCCCGTTCGTTGAGGTGAGCCGTCAAAAGATTTGCGGCGAGGTTGCTCGCGAGCTTGAGGAGCTCGGTGTTTCGGCATCTGCCGAGAAGGTTCGCGAGGTCGTTGAGGAACGCCTGCGCGATGAGATTCGTCGCGGCGTCCAGACGATTCAGTATCAGGTCGTGACCCTTATGACCACGAATGGCCAGGCGCCGTTCGTGACGGTCTTTATGTATCTCAATGAGGCCCGTACGCCCCAGGAGAAGCACGACCTTGCCATGATTGTGGAGGAGACGCTTCGTCAACGCTATGAGGGCGTTAAGAACGAAGCCGGCGTGTGGATCACCCCGGCGTTCCCCAAGCTCATCTACGTGCTCGAGGACGATAACATCCGCGAGGATTCGCCGTACTTCTATCTGACCAAGCTCGCCGCCAAGTGCACCGCCAAGCGCATGGTGCCCGACTACATCTCCGAGAAGAAGATGCGCGAGCTCAAGCTGTCTAAGGGCGAGACCGCCGGCAACGGCGATTGCTATACCTGCATGGGTTGCCGCAGTTTCCTGACGCCCGACCGTTCGGGCAACGGCTTTAACAATGTCGCCAACGCTCTGAACTATGACCCGACCAAGCCTAAGTACTATGGTCGCTTTAACCAGGGTGTTGTGACCATCAACCTGCCCGATGTCGCGCTGAGCTCGCATCAGGACATGGACAAGTTCTGGAAGATCTTCGATGAGCGCCTTGAGCTGTGCCACCGCGCCCTGCTGTGCCGTCATGAGCGCCTGATGGGCACGCTTTCGGATGCTGCGCCGATTCTTTGGCAGTACGGTGCCTTGGCGCGCCTTAAGAAGGGCGAGACGATCGACAAGCTGCTCGTGGGCGGCTATTCCACCATTAGCCTGGGTTACGCCGGTCTGTATGAGTGCGTCAAGTACATGACGGGCCACAGCCACACCGAGAAGGAGGGCACGCCGTTTGCCATGGCCGTCATGCAGCACATGAACGACAAGTGCGCCGAGTGGAAGGCCGAAAGCGATATCGACTTCTCGCTGTACGGCACCCCGCTTGAGTCGACGACCTACAAGTTCGCCAAGTGCCTGCAGCGCCGTTTCGGCATTATCCCGGGCGTGACGGACAAGGGCTACATTACTAACAGCTATCACGTCCACGTGTCCGAGGAGATCGATGCCTTCGACAAGCTTAAGTTTGAGGGCATGTTCCAGCAGCTTTCGCCGGGCGGTGCTATCTCCTACGTTGAGGTTCCCAACATGCAGGACAACCTCAAGGCGGTCATTCGCGTAATGCAGTACATCTACGACAACATCATGTACGCCGAGCTCAACACCAAGAGCGATTACTGCCAGGTGTGCGGCTATGACGGCGAGATTCGCATTGTCGAGGACGATGGCAAACTGGTGTGGGAGTGCCCCAATTGCGGCAATCGTGACCAGGAGAAGATGAATGTCGCCCGTCGCACGTGCGGCTACATCGGTACCCAGTTCTGGAACCAGGGTCGAACCGAGGAGATCCGCGACCGCGTGCTGCATCTCTAATAACCATCCCAGGCTGCCCCGTAGCGAGGCCCCGGACCTTTACTCGCTATTTCGGACAGTCCTGGCTCACGACGGAGGCGCCACTGGCGCCTCCTGTTCGTGCGGAACTCATATCGAGCAAAGGTCCGGGGCCTCGCTACGGGGCAGCCAAGTTGATGTAGCTGAGATGCAGTATGCGGTCTGCTCACTCCTCGAAGTTCTTGGCGGAAATAACTCGAGCTGCAGCTGCGATTTACTTGCGATGGCGGTTGAGCCGCAACCCAGTTTTTATTGGGCCTCGAACCCCATACTCGATGTTCGCTTCGTTCACCGAGTGTCGCTCGCGAGGGATCTGGAGCATATCGTCCCGCCCGCAGTTTCGCAGGCCGAAGGCCGAGAATGTTTGAGGACGGGATGATATGCTCCAGACCCCAGGAAGGTTACCTATGAACTACGCGAACATTAAGTATTTCGACATTGCTGATGGAGAAGGCGTTCGTACTTCTCTGTTTGTGAGTGGGTGCCGTCGTGGGTGCAAGAATTGTTTTAACTCCGTCGCGTGGGACTTTGCCGCGGGTGAACCGTTCGATCGTGCCGTCGAGGACAAAATCATCGAGAGTCTTGATCATCCCTTTATTGATGGCCTGACGATTCTGGGCGGGGAGCCTATGGAGCCCGAGAACCAGGCGGGGCTCGTTGATTTTATCGAACGCGTGCGTGTGACCTATCCTGTGGAGTCTGGGAAGACCATTTGGTGCTTTACCGGTGACGTGCTCGAGGAACTAATGCCGGGCGGCCGCCACCATACCGACGTGACGGACCGTATCCTTGCTTGCCTCGACATGCTGGTAGACGGTCCGTTCGTTCAAGATCTGTACGATATCTCGTTGCGCTTTAGGGGCTCGAGTAATCAGCGCGTGATCGACATGAACGCCTCGCGCGCTCGTGCTGCGCGCGAGGGCGTTGCGCTTTGCGACGCTGTGGAGCTTTGGCGGGACGATCCGGTCTATTCGACCCATACTATGTAGCTGGAAGAGGTTGCGTGCCAGCGTGGTACCATAGCGCGAACGCGAAATCGAAAAAAGTGAGGCCCAGATGGTCGATCAGGAAAAAGTCGAGACTGCTATTAAGCTGCTGCTTGAAGGTATAGGCGAGGACCCAACTCGTGAGGGCCTGCTGGAGACCCCGGCACGCGTCGCCCGTATGTATGGCGAGATTGCCGGCGGTATGGGCCGGAGCGCCGAGGAGCACCTGTCCAAAACCTTTGCCGTCGCTTCGAACGATTTGGTTATCGAGCGCGACATTACGTTTTACTCGCTGTGCGAGCACCATCTGCTGCCGTTTTATGGCAAGGCTGCGATCGGCTATATCCCTAACGGTCGCGTGGCGGGTCTGTCTAAGCTTGCTCGCACGGTTGAGGTCTATGCCCGTCGTCTGCAGCTGCAGGAGCAGCTGTGCGCGCAGGTTGCCGATGCCCTCATGGAATATCTTGCTCCCCAAGGGGCGATCGTGCTGATGGAAGCCGAGCATATGTGCATGACCATGCGCGGCGTGCAAAAGCCCGGTGCCAAGACCGTAACGCTTGCTCGTCGCGGTGTCTTTGAGACCGATCCCGCGCTCGAGGAGCGATTCTTTAGGATGCTGGGCCGCTAACCATGAGAGTCGTCAACGACTTTACATCGAAGACCGATGAGGGGACGCCGCGTCGCGGCTTTATGGCTTCGGGCCTGACTCCCTTTGGCGCCATGCCTCGCATTGATTACATTTGTGCCAACGGGCTGTTCCGGCGGCACCTGGGCAACATTGCACAGTTGGAATCGGGGCGCATCTTCTGCCGCCACGGTATTGACCATCTGCTGGATGTCGCGCGCATTATGTGGATTAAGAATCTTGAGGAACAGCTCGAATTTGACCGCGAGGTCATCTACGCCACGGCACTTCTTCACGATATCGGCAAAGATGAACAGTATGAATCGGGTATATCCCATGATGTTGCAAGCGAGCGCGTCGCTGATGCGATTCTTGGCGGCATGCCCGATGACGTGGCATTTGATCCGGCCGATGCCGCGGCCATTAAGACGGCCATTTTAGGCCATAGAAAGCTGCGCGTGAACAGCCAACCGCTTGAGCGTCTGCTCTATGCAGCTGACAAAGCGTCGCGCGCCTGCTTTGCATGCCCCGCGCGCAATGCCTGCAACTGGAGCGATGATAAAAAGAACCTGTCGATTCGCGTGTAGTTGGTTTGCGCGGTCGGGGTTCTAAACGAAGGAGACGATCGCGATGACCAACAAGAAACTGCCCGAGAATGCAACCAAGACTGAAGGCGCCGAGCTCGCCCGCCGTGGAAGGGGCGAAATATCCACCGCAACGGCGGTGCCCCACGTGAGCTATGACGATCTGCGCCATGCCGATCGCATCACCGTTGAAGGTCTTGAGGTCTTTGCCAACCACGGCGTGTATCCCGAGGAGAACGCCCTGGGCCAGAAGTTCATCGTGTCCTTGGTGCTCTATGCCGACCTGCGTGCAGCAGGGGAGCACGATAACCTGGATGCCTCGATTGACTACGGCTCGGTGTGCCACGATGTCGATGGCTATCTGCGCGAGCATACGTTTAAGCTCATCGAGGCCGCAGCCGAGGGCGTGGCCCAGATGCTGCTACGTCGTTACCCTCTGCTGCTCGGCGTGCGTGTTAAGCTCGATAAGCCTTGGGCGCCCGTCGGTCTTCCCCTGGCAAGCTGCGGTGTCGAGATCGAGCGCGTGCGCTAACCGGTTCTACTACGTCTCTATGGGTGGCTGCTTGAGCCGCTGCGACAGAGCTCTATTGTTGGGGCAGTACGTGTCGAGCAGGGCGTGAAACCGCTGATTGTGGCTTGGCTCGAGCAAGTGGACGAGCTCGTGGGCGACAACCATGTCAAGGCACTCGACGGGGTAGGCGGCAAGCTCGCGTGCGATGCGAATGGCACCGGTTTTGGGCGTACACGAGCCCCAGCGCGTTTTCATGCTGCGCACGGAAACGCGGGAAGCGGCGACATCCATTGCGATTTCGTATGTGCGCACCATATCGCGCAGCGCCGTGGTGACCTCGGATGTATAGAGCTGGTCGATGCGGGCTTGGAGCTTATCGGGCGTTAGGCCGTCGAGGGCCGTGTGCTGCTTTGCCTGCGCGCGCCCACCTGGCTCGTCGGTACCCATAAAACTTGCGAAGGTGGCCTGTTTGGGTCGCGGTGCGGGTGATGCAAAGTTGTGATCGAGCGCATCTTGTACCGTGATGGGCTTGCCCCAAAGCGCAATGATGGACGAGGGGCTGAGCGGCTCTCGCTCCGTCGCCTGACGTTGCTCGCGCTGGGCAAGTCGGCTGATAATCCAGGCGCTGTTGCGCTTCACAAATGCTTCGATACGCTCGCGGGTGGCGCCGAGCGGCGCACTGGCGTGGACCTCACCGCTCGATGTGACGCGTAGGTTGAAGTTCTTGACACGCTTTTTGGTAACGACGACGGGGATGGGCATCCCATCCGGTCGGGATACGGAAATCGTAAACTGCTGCGTCAAAAGCGGTCCTTCAGATTGGGGACGGGCCGGCATGTCGACCGTTCGGCATGCCGGCCCGCTCAAGGGATGTGAAATTAATAACGCTCAAAGAAGGCAAGCGCGTTGTCGCTGCAGAGCTTTTGCATCACGGTCTTGCCAAAATGCTTGGAGAGCATGTTCTGGAACTCGGGCATCTTGCTGGCATCGGAGAGGAAAGCGGGCACCGTGGCGCCGTCCCAGTCGCCGCCGAGCGCGATGACGTCCTCGCCGCCCAGGTCGAGCCAGTGCTCGATATGTGCCGCCAGCTGATCGAAGGTGACGTCTGCGGCGGTCTTGTCGGTTGCGTCGTTGGAAAGGAACTCGCTGCAGTAGTTGAGGCCGACGATGCCACCCATGTCGCGAATGGTGCGGAACTGGTCGTCGGTAAGATTGCGTTTGGCGCCGCAAACCGCACGGGAGTTGGAGTGGCTGGCGACGAAGGGACGCGTGGCGCGGACGGCGACCTCGTCAAAGCACTCATCGTTGAGATGGGAGACGTCAAGCACCATGCCGGCGTGCTCCATCTGCGTAAGTGCCTCGATGCCGGCGGCGGTGAGGCCGGCGTGGGTATCGTGTCCGCTCGCGAGCGGCCCCTGCGCATTCCAGCTGAGTGACGACATGAGTACGCCCAAGCTCTTGAGCACCTCGATCAGTGCGGGGTCCTCGGCAAAGAACGTGGCGTTTTCGATGGTGTGGATGCAAGCGACCTTGCCGTCCTTGAGCGCGGGACGAATGTCTGCGGCGCTGCGCACGTTGACCATGCGATCGTGGTTGAGCATGGCCTGGCCGCTCATATGCGCCATGATCTGCGCCTGGAAGCGCGCGGCGTGGGCGGAGGGAATCTCGTCGGGGACAAACGTGGCGAAGCACTGTGCCCACGGTGTGTTGCCGATCTTTGCGAGCGAGATGGCGCAGGCGTTGCCCTCGATGAGGTCGAAATCTTGCGGATGCGTCTCGTCGCCGGGGAAATAACCGTCGGTGCCGGCGGTAAAGCGCAGGTCGAGATCGAGCGTGGCCCAGCCGATGCGGTCGGCGGTGTCGCAGTGCAAGTCAAATACGGGATATGCCATGGTTCCTCCGGTTGCAGCGTTTCTTTGCAAACTGTCTTCGAATTGTATGACTAGGGTATAGTTAGCGCCATACGTTCATGGCGGCCCGCGTTGTGTGCCGCCCTTATCACGGAGGTTTCCATGTCCAACCAGGGCAAGAAGGTCAAGACCCATTATCGCGGCACGCTCGACGACGGCACGCAGTTCGATAGCTCCTACGATCGCGGCGAGCCGCTGGAGTTCACCTGCGGTGCCGGTCAGATGATCAAGGGCTTCGATGCCGCCGTTGTCGACATGCAGGTGGGCGAGAAGAAGACCGTGCACATTCCTGCTGCCGATGCCTACGGCGAGCACAATCCCGAGATGGTTATCACCTTCCCGGCCGAGCAGGTTCCCAACATCGAGCAGATCGAGAAGGGCATGAAGCTCTTCCTGTCCACGCCGAGCGGCATGCCTGTCCCTGCCGTTGTCATCGATGTGACGCCCGAGGCCGTGACGCTCGATGCTAACCACGAGCTGGCCGGCAAGGATCTCAACTTTGATATCGAGCTCGTCGAGGTCGAGGATTAGAGTATGCCTGAACGCTTGGTTTCGACGACATGCTTGGGAAATCTCAACGATCCGTCCTATGAACTCCTGCTTCGTCGGGAGCTGGGTGGCATCTTTGAAGTTGACGAGCTGCTGCTCGATTGGGACCAGGCTGATGTTTGCGCGTTTGCGGGCGTGACGGAGCTGGGGCGCACGGTCGATGTTCGGCTAGATGCTGCCGACGGCAGTCGTCTTGCCGACGGCGACGTGCTCGCCATCGACCGTTCAGGCATGGTGCCCGTGGCGGTTGTCGTGCGCCTGCGCGGCGCCGAGGTCTATTTGGTCGAAGTCGACCGCATGGATCCGATTGCGCTCGCGCATGCGTGTTGGGAGATCGGCAATATGCACGCGCCGCTTTTCCGAGGCGATTCGGACGAGCATACCGTGCGCATGTATACGCCGGTGCAGCCTGTTTTGGGCCGCATGCTCCGAGACGTCGAGGGCGTTATGCTCTCGGTGGTTACCCGTGAACTCGATACGGACCGGCGCTTTGCGTCGCGTGCGGCGGAGGTCGTCGTGAGTATGGCTCCCGACTTTACGATCGTAAAAAAGGCGCGCGGTTAACGTGCGTATGAGCAAGACGGACTTTGAGAGGCAGCTATTCAAAGTCCGTCTTGCTGTTGATGAGGTGCTGTGGGGGAAAGCATATGGGTCTTGAGGGAATCAAGCTGATTGCATGCGATTTGGACGGCACGTTGCTGCATCCGGGGGAGTGCGAGCCGCGTTCCGAGGCCTTTGAGCTCATCGATGAGCTGCATCGTCGTGGCATCGTGTTTATGCCGGCGAGCGGCCGTCAATATGCGAGCTTGCGCTATCTGTTTGCCCCGGTGGCCGATGATCTCGCCTATGTATGCGAAAACGGAGCCCTCGTGATGAGCGAGGGGCGTGCCGTTGTCAAGCGTTCCATGGAGCGTAACCTTGCTATGGATATCGCGAATGCCGTGGTTGCGTATCCCCATGCCGACGTGACCCTTTCCTGCGAGGGGCACCTCTACACCATGAGCGGCAACGATGCATTCGTCGACCATTTGCGCTACGAGGTCCATTGCGATGTGGCGGTGGTCGACCGTCCCGAGGACATCGACGAGGACGTCATTAAGATCGCGTTTCAAACGCCCGAGACAGAGCAGCCGGCGGCGCTGGAGTATTTCGTCCGTCGCTTTGGCGACCGGGTCGATGTGATGACGTCGGGAACCGAATGGACCGACTTTATCGGCTTTGATTCGGGCAAGGGGTCCGCGCTTGCCGATTATGGTCGTGCGCTGGGGATCTCACCTAACGAAATGATGGCGTTTGGCGATAATGAAAACGACCGCGACATGCTCAACGTGGTGGGCCATCCCTATCTGATGGAGAGCTGCAATCCCAGTATGCGCGGTATCAACGACCGCGTCCGTTACGTGCGCACGGTCGAAGAAGAGCTGCGTCGCCTACTTGCTGAGTAGACATTTTGGACATGCCTGGAAATCTTTCTTTTGCCGCAATCGGTGAAAAAGTTGTTTTTAAGGCATGTCCCAAAATCTACCTACAGTTGGGGCAGAGGCCCTCGAAGATGGTGTAGTGCGAGCTGACGCTCCATCCGATTTGTTCGGATGCCCTGGCGTCGAGCTGGGTATTGAAGGGGAGCGGCACATCGATGACGCGGCCACACGAGGTGCAGATGATATGCGCATGCGGCTCGATGGCACGATCGAAGCGGCTGCCGCCCGGCGTTTTAATCGAGAGAATCTCCCCGGCATCGGCCAAGAGATTGAGGTTGCGGTAGACCGTACCGCGGCTGATTTTGTCATCCTGCGCGCGCACGACGTTGTAGATCTCATCGGCGGTGGGATGGTTATAGCTTTGGCGCACGGCGTCAAGAACCAGCTTTCGCTGCCTGGTATTCCTTCTTTGCACCGCCATGCGCCTCGCCTCTTTTCTATTAACGGTCGTAGGTAAATGATACCGTATTTAGCACACAATACTAATAATGAGGAGTGAAACCGTCTTCATTGGCAAGTGAGGCTCGGAGCTGGGCGTCTACGAGGCGAAAACGCGTTCCCATGCGCTCGTAGGAGGCATGAAGCGCCTCGAGATGAGATAGGATGTTTGCCGGAGCTCCCTGTATCTCCATCTCGACTGAGCCGTCTTCCATGTTACGCACCCAGCCGGTGAGTGCGCGTGCCTGCGCGAGGTTGGTGTTGGTAAAGCGAAAGCCAACGCCTTGGACTTGCCCCTCCCAGCGCAGGAAATAGCGCAGGGGAGTGTCTTGAGTGGCCTCGTCGCTTGCGAGCACAGTAAGCCTGCGGCGCAGCTCGAGCTCGATGCCAGAGGGCTTTTGGGGCTCGCGGCTGCCGCCGGCGACGCCCGAGAAAAGCTTGTCGAAAATACCCATCGCTAGGCCTGCTTGACAGAATCGGCGGGGAAGGTAATGCCGGCCTGTTGGCGCACGGCATCCATGATGCGCAGCGAGACAAGCGTGACATCGCGATAGTGGCCAAGCTCGTGACGTCCCGCCGGGGTCTCCCAAATCTCTTCCTTGACGTTATCGATGCCGCCGATGGCGGTGATAAAGTCTGCGAGTTCGTATTCCATGGTGTTGCTCGATTTGGGCAGGTCGAGCACGCGGCCGTTGTCGCTCTGTTCGCGCGGCGCCTCGGTCGCCGAGCCGCGTACGACATCGCCGCGATAGTCGATGCGGACGTTGCGGGGCGTGGACAGATGGTCAATCTGGATAGTGCCACGCTCGCCTTCGATCTGCGAGGGCAGTAGGTCATTCGTAATTTTGGAGTGCGCGAGCTCGACGGAGATACGGCCACCGCCGTAGCTGGCGAGGATGGAACCGCAGCCATCGATGGGGCCATGGGTGAGCTCCTGCGTGGTGGGGTCGAGCAGAGTAGCCATGCTCGTAAGGCTGGAGGGCATGCCGAAGATCTCGACCATGGGCTCGACGGTATAGACGCCAATATCCATGAGGGAGCCCGAGGCCATGTGGCAGTCGAAGATGTTGGTGGCGCGTCCCGCGAGAACCTCGTTGTAGCGTGAAGAATACTTGCCAAAGCGCAGTGAGGCGCGACGAATGGGCGCAATCTCGCCCAGGGCGTCCTCGATGGCGTGGAAAGCGGGGTCATGGAGCGGGCGCATGGCCTCGAGGGCTACGACGCCCGCCGCCTCGGCGGCGCGGAAGACTTCCAGCGCCTGCGCCTCGGTGGCGCAGAAGGGCTTCTCGACGATGACGTGCTTGCCGCTGGCGATGCAGGCAAGGGCCTGCTCGTAGTGAAGTGCGTTTGGGCTGCCGATATAGACGGCGTCGACGTCGGCGGCTGCTGCAAGCTCATCAAGTGAAGTAAAGTTTCGCTCGCCGCCGTGCTCGGCAGTAAAGGCGGCGCCGCGCTCGGCGTTGCGCGAGAGCGTGCCTACGAATACAGCCTGGTCGTTGGCATTGACGACCTGGATAAAGTCGTCGGTGATCATGGATGTGCCGATGGTCGCGATGCGCAGCATACGTCCCCCTTGCGTTGTTTTGGTCTACAGGATGAGTGTAGCGCGTGGGGATATAAAGCTGCGCGAAAACGCTATTACAGGTCGCTCTCGTTAAAGCCGGTGTCGATATCGAGGTTGGCTCCATCGGCCGCGGTGGTGGCGAGCTCGTCGCAGCGCTCGTTGAGCTCGTGGCCGGCATGCCCCTTAACCCAGATGAACTCCACCTTATGCTTGCTCTTTGCGGCAAGCAGGCGCTCCCACAGGTCGCGGTTCTTAACGGGCTGCTTGTTGGCAGTTTTCCACCCGCGCTTTTTCCAGCCGTCGATCCAGTGCTTGTTAAAGGCGTTGACGACGTACTGCGAGTCGGAGTGGACCTCGACCTCGCAGGGACGGTTGAGCGCCTCGAGCGCCACGATGACCGCCATGAGCTCCATGCGGTTGTTGGTGGTCTTGGCGTAGCCACGCGAAAGCTCGGAGGTGAAGGTCTTGCCGGCGGGGTTGGTGTATTTGAGCACGGCGCCGTAGCCACCGCGTCCCGGATTGGATCGAGCCGAGCCGTCGGTATAGATGATGACCTTCACAGACTTCCTTTCGTCGAGTTCCTCTCTTGCGGCTGTCTATTGTAGCGCCCGGTCCATCCTGTTTTATGCGAGGCGTGCCGCTCCACAAGGATGGTGGAGACGTTGTCGCCAAGAAAGATGGGCGACCTGAATTGTCAAGAGCTAGAGGGCTTTTAAATCTGCCATTTCTATCCCGTCCCCAAATGGTTGGTTTTCGTGGATGATGCGATCGAGTTCGTCGAGGTATTGCCGCAGCAGGGGAGAGGGCTTGCGCTCATCGTGCATGATGTAGCCCACGCGCATCGTTGGAGCGTCTGCCAACGGGATCGATGCCATGCCCCATTGCATTTCATTGGAGAGGACACCGGTCGACAAAGTGTAACCGTTCGACGTGATGAGCAGATTGGTGAGCGTGCCACGGTCGGAAACGCGGATGTTGCGGTCGCAGGGGATATGGCTAAACGGCTCCTCGGCGTAATAGAAGGAGTTCGAGGTCCCCTGCTCAAAGCTGTAGCGCGTATAGGGCGTAAGGTCGGCAAGCGATAGCTGGGGGCGGCGTGCGAGCGGATGGCGCTCGCTAACGAAGACGTGGACCGTTGCATCGAAGAGGGGATGGAAGCTTGCGCGGGCGTCGGCGAAGGCCTTCTGCAGGACGCGGGCGTTAAAGTCATCCAGATACAGAATGCCGATATCGCTGCGAAATGCGCGGACGTCGTCGATGATCTGTGACGTGGTGGTCTCGCGCATGATGAACTCGAACTTACTGTCGCGGCAGCGCTCGACGACGTTGACAAAGGCCTCGACCGAAAAAGCGTAGTGCTGGGCCGAGACGGCAAGGCGTGCCTGGGGTGTGCCGCCGTCCTCGTAGCGGGCCTCGAGCATATCGGCCTGCTCTACGACCTGGCGCGCATAGCCTAAAAGCTCGGTGCCGTCGTTGGTGAGTGTGACGCCGCGGCTGGAGCGCGTAAAGATTTCCAGACGGAGCTCCTGCTCTAGGCTTTTGACGGCGTTGGAGATATTGGATTGCGCGGTATAGAGGCGCTGAGCTGCGGCGTTAATTGAGCCGGATTCTGCCACGGCGATAAGAAAACGAAGCTGCTGGAGGGTCATCGGCACCCGTCCTTTCGATAGCTATCTAAAAAACCGATAACAGGTTAGCGCTTTTAAGTGATTGACCGCGCGAAACAATGCTCGTACTATTCAAAACACACAAAGGAGGTAGGTAATTAATCCGACCACGAGAACGGGATGTCAAAAGGAGGGCCGCATATGAACTGCTTACTAAGACGAATGCCGGGCTCCTGCTTGCGCCCGTCGGCGTGATCAGGAGACAGGGGCTTACTTCTCTTACTCTTATTACTTTTGTTTGATCAAGGAGATCATCATGAGCCAGTTTATCAACAACCCCGAGCACACCTTTGGCTTCGACACCCTGCAGCTGCACGTTGGCCAGGAGAGCGCCGACCCCGCATCCGATTCCCGCGCTGTGCCTATCTACCAGACCACGAGCTATGTGTTCCGCAACTCCCAGCACGCTGCTGACCGCTTTGGCCTTGCCGACGCCGGGAATATCTACGGTCGTCTGACCAACTCCACCCAGGGCGTCTTTGAGGATCGCATTGCCGCGCTCGAGGGCGGCGTTGCCGGCCTCGCCGTCGCCTCTGGCGCCGCCGCCATCACCTATACCCTGCAGGCCCTCGCTCAGGCCGGCGACCATGTGGTGGCCCAAAAGACCATCTACGGCGGTTCCTACAACCTGCTGGAGCACACGCTCTCCCAGTTTGGTGTCGAGACCACCTTCGTCGATGCCCACAACCTGGACGAGGTCGAGGGTGCCATCAGGGACAACACCACGGTCATTTACCTCGAGACGCTCGGTAACCCCAACTCCGATATCCCCAACATCGACGCTATCTCCGAGGTCGCTAAGAAGCATGGTCTTCCGGTTGTTGTCGATAACACCTTCGGCACCCCGTATCTGTTCCGTCCGCTGGAGCACGGCGCCAACATCGTCGTTCACTCTGCAACTAAGTTTATTGGCGGCCACGGCACCTCGTTGGGCGGCGTGATTATCGATGGCGGCAACTTTGACTGGAAGGCGAGCGGCAAGTATGCGCAGATCTCCGAGCCCAATCCCTCCTACCATGGCGTCTCGTTTACCGAGGCCGCCGGCCGCGCTGCCTTCGCGACCTATGTCCGTGCTATCTTGCTGCGTGACGAGGGCGCCTGCATTAGCCCGTTTAACGCCTGGGTCCTGCTCCAGGGCACCGAGACCCTGTCGCTGCGCGTTGACCGCCATGTCGAGAACACCAAGAAGGTCGTTGAGTTCCTGATCGGTGACGGCCATGTTGCCAAGGTAAACCACCCGAGCCTGCCCGAGCACCCCGACCATGAGCTGTACCAGAAGTATTTCCCCCGTGGCGGCGCCTCGATCTTCACCTTCGAGATCAAGGGCGGCCAGGAGGCTGCTTGGAAGTTCATCGACCACCTGCAGGTGTTCTCGCTGCTCGCCAACGTAGCCGACGTCAAGTCGCTCGTCGTGCACCCGGCTACCACCACGCACTCCCAGCTCTCTGCCGAGGAGCTTGCCGAGCAGAACATTACGCCCTCTACAATCCGTCTTTCCATTGGTACCGAGAACGCCGAGGACATCATTTGGGATCTGAAGCAGGCCTTTGCCGCGCTGGACGAGTAGGGCGACTTGTGCAAGGGCCCCTTGCGACTCGATAGGTATAACTGCATAAAATGCCTGCTCAAGGCGCCTGCGCGAACAATGGTTGCGCAGGCGCTTTTTTGCATAGGAAGGGCGCTATTACAGGGTTGTTGGCATGCTTTATGCAATCGAGATGTGGAAAACTCCTGTTGAGAGGATGTGAGTTTTACGCAAATGACGTGCACCTTTTGAGAAAAACCGCAGGTCGCGATTTACTCGGGGTACTATGCAGCGCGATCGAATCACACGCAGCGTAAACGCAGCAAAAACTCACTACGGAGGTTTCCAGCTACATGAGGATCGATTCACGAAAACCGAAGGCCGCCGCCCTTTCTGCCACGCTTGCCGTGGCGCTTTTAGTGGGTGCCGGCGTAACCGATGCCCACGCGGCAACACTGTCCGACGCGGTCGGATCCACGCCGTCCGAGGCGACCCTGATGCAGCCCGTCGACTATCGTAGCGACGGCTTTGGCTCCATGCAGGAGTGGAACGCCTCGATGGGGGCCAAGCGCGATTCCCTAGAGGTCCGCGCGCAGATCATCATGAACATGTACGGTGACTATGCCACCGATGACGAGCGCGCTGTACTGCAGGGTTGTATCGACGGTGCGGGCAGTCTTTTGACGATGGAGGAGGTCGACGCGAAGTCGGCCGAGCTCGACGAGCTTCGCTCCACGCTCGAGGATGCTAAGCGCGGGGCGCTCGAGGCTGCGGCCGTCGAGGCAGAAGCTGCCGAGGCCGTTCAGGCTTCGTATTACAACGCCGGCTCCGGCTCGTCTTACGCGTCTGCTGCGTATTACGCGAACGGCTCGGGCCTGACGCGCTCGAGCGGTGTCAATAACTACAACGGTCGTCGCGAGACCTATTACAGCAGCAACGTGTTGTATCACCACCGCACGGGTGAGTGGACGCTGGATTCCGAGGGCTTTTGGCGTGATTCCGACGGCTACTACGTGGTGGCTGCGAGCGATAAGTCCCAGGGCTCGACCTTTACGGGCTCTAAGGGCGAGTGCAAGGTCTACGATTCGGGTTGCGCAGCCGGAACTACCGATTACTACACCGGTTGGTAATCTGTCGGCATCGATTGCACATGATGGACGGGCGTCTTTACCGAGCTTTCGGGCAATGTAGGGGCGCCCGTTTTTATATGCATTTGGGTTAACAGAGCCCTTACCGTGGCACTACGTTGGGCATATGGGCGCGGGGCACACTAAGTCATGAGAAACAAGGTCTTTCTCGTGGAGGAAGTGATCCCATGAACGCTCGAGATGTCGCTATTGCCGTCGTTGCCCTTTTGATCGGATGTCTTGGTCCGACGGCGGCGTTAGTTGCCGGCTTGCAGTCCACTACGGGTGCTGCTCCTGTGGTTGTGAGCGCCTTGATTGCAGCGGCGCTGTTGGGAAGCGCCGGCGTGGTGCTTTGCCGCGATGACGAGGACGAGGTCCCGGAGTCGCAAAACGAGCCTCAGTTTTAGCCTCGGCCTAAATGCGACAGTCCTTCGCGAGCGATGGGATCCTCGCGAAGGACTGTCTGCTTACATTGCGCGCGTCGCCGTGCGGGCGAGGCTACCAGCTGCTTTCTATTTCGCGAATCCTCTGGTAGAGCCAATCGTTTTGCGGCACTTGGATATCGTGTTTGGCGGCCAGGCGGCAAATGGTGCCCGCGAACTCCTCGACTTCGGTTTTACGTTGTGCGATGCGGTCCTGCGCCATCGAGGGCATGCCGGCGGGGTCGATTCCCTCGATGAGGTGCACCATCTGCGTCAGGTCTGCCTCGGTAAGCTCAACGCCTTCGGCGTTGGCGACCGCAAGTGTCTCGCGCATGGCGGAAACAAAGCAGCGACGCTGCTCGGAGTCCTGTTCCGTGGCGCTCCCGTAGGTCCCGCCATAGGCCATGCAGGTCTGGTTGATGCCATCGTTGAGCATGAGTTTGGCCCACATGCGGTGCACAATGTCGCTCTCGACGGTATGGGCGATGCCGCAGCGCGTGTAGAGCTCATCGATGGCGGTGACGGTTGCGGGCTCGGTGCCTGCTGCCGCGCCAAAGCGAATCTCGCCCGCATTGGTAAAGGTGAGCGCGCCGTTAAGGAATACGGCGTCCATGCCCTGGCAGATGCCCAGGACGGTGTGCTTCCAGCCAAAGCGCTCGGCTATTTTTTGCTCGCTCGTAATGCCGTTGCACAGCGAGGCGATGAGCGTGTTGGGTCCCACGACGCGCTCCATAGTCTTGAGTGCTTGGTTGAGCCCCGTCGTCTTGACCGTGAGAATGACCAGATCGGCGGGCGTTGCCTCGCTGGCGCGGACGGACTTGAGCGCGCAGGGCTTTCCGTTGACGGTGAGCGCATCGCCCACGTGGCACTCGAAACGCGCGTCATCCATGACGTATTCGACGGCGTCATTGCCGAGGGCCTTGGCAATCATACTGCCGTAGAGCAGGCCGACGCCGCCCTTGCCGATAAAGGCGACCTTGTTGATCTGCATGTGAATCATCTCCTCACAAAAAGGCGCCCGCATATGGGGCGCCTGATGGATTGTATGCCGCTGGGGCATGTGGCGTACACCGGAGGCTGAATTTAGAAGAACAAATGCATGGGAACTTATGCCGCGGGGCAGATGGCAAAAACGCGCGCGGGATATCCAACGCCATCGCGCACCTTGGGGAAGGTGCAGAAGATGACGGCGCCCGTGGCGGGAAGCTCGTCCAGATGGTCCATGATCTCGATCTGGTAGCGGTCGACCGAGAGGGTGCATTGTTCGCCGGGATAGGGGTAGGCATCCTCGTGTGTGGTCACGCTCGCCTCCTTTCATCGGGCTTTTTGCTGATGTTAAAGCGGTGCCGTGACAGCTCGATTTCTGCTGCGTTACGATACGTTCTCGATTGCGATTCCACGATGTTTCGGCCGCGTGACCCTTGTGTTTCGCCTTGCCGGGGCGCTGATGGCGAAGGGAGGGGCCGTGCAATACCGCGTTGACCCCAAAAGTGGTAACCGAATATCCGCTCTGGGTCTGGGCTGCATGAGATTTCCTGGTGCGCCGGGACGTCCGGATGCGAAGACAGCCGATGCCATCATTTCCCGTGCGGTGGAGCGAGGGATAAATTATCTGGATACGGCGTACCTTTATCCCGGCAACGAGGCGTGCGTGGGCGCCTCGCTTGAGCGCTTGGGGCTGCGCGACCAGGTGCTGCTGGCGACTAAGTTGCCGCACGCTTCGTGCAAGAGTGCGGATGATTTCGACCGCATCTTCGACGAGCAACTGCACCGTTTGCGGACTGACCATATCGACTACTACCTTATACACAACATCACCTCGCCCGCCCAGTGGGAACGTGTGGTGGCGTTGGGCATCGAGGACTGGATCGCGCGTCAAAAGGCGGCGGGGCGCATTCGCCAGATTGGTTTTTCGTATCACGGCAGCGCGGCGGATTTCCTGACGATGCTTGACGCATATGACTGGGATTTTTGCCAGATACAGTACAACTATGCCGGCGAGCGTTACCAAGCGGGAACGGCGGGACTCATGGCCGCCGCCGAGCAAGGCCTCGCGGTGTTTGTGATGGAGCCGCTTTTGGGCGGACGCCTGGCGGGCAAGCTGCCGCCGCGGGCCCGCGCTGTGCTCGATAGCGCCCGTGACCCGCATTTGTGCACTCCTGCCGCCTGGGGGCTTTCGTGGGTGTGGAATCATCCTCAGGTGACGATGCTGCTTTCGGGTATGACCGATACCGCGCAGGTGGATGAGAACGCGGCATTGGCCGATCGGGCCCTGCCGGATTCGATGACGGCTACTCAGCTCGATGCCATCGCGCACGTGCTGACGGAGTTTGAAAAATCGAATCGCGTGCCCTGCACGGGATGCGGTTACTGCGTGCCGTGTCCTAAAGGCATCAATATTCCTGGGTGTTTTGCCGCCTACAACGCAAGCTATGCGCACAGCTGGTTTACGGGTCTATCGCAGTACTTTACGGCGAGTGCGGTGCGCACAAGCGAGCCCAAGTTGGTGAGCAATTGCGTCAAGTGCGGCAAATGCGCACGCCACTGCCCGCAGCACATCGATATTCCCGAGCGTCTCGACGATGTGCGCCGACGTTTCCAGCCTGGCCCCGTGACGGCGGCGCTTAAGGCCTTCGGCAAAACGCTCTCCTGATGCCCCTTTTATAACTTGCGGTGGAATAGTTCCTGTTTGCGGCAGAATAAGGCATCAACAGGAACTATTTCACCGTAACTGATGAGGGGGAGCTGGGGATGCTGACGATCGGGTGTCACCTATCCACGACGAAGGGCTATCGGGCGATGGGGGAGACGGCGCTATCCATTGGCGCCAATACCTTTGCATTCTTTACGCGCAACCCGCGCGGCGGCAAGGCGAAAGACCTTGACATGGATGACGTGGCGGCCCTGCGCGAGCTTATGGAACAAAACGATTTTGGTCCCCTCGTGGCCCATGCTCCGTATACCTATAACCCCTGCTCGGCCAAAGAGCGGGCGCGCGAGTTTGCCCTGGAGGCCATGGCTGAGGATCTGCAGCGTCTGGAAGCGCTGCCCGGTAACTACTACAATTTCCATCCCGGTGCGCATGTGGGACAGGGCTCCGACGCCGGCATTCAGATGATCGTCGACGCCCTGTGCCAGGTGATGTTTGAGGGCCAGCAGACGACGGTGCTGCTCGAGACCATGGCTGGCAAGGGCACCGAGGTGGGCCGCAGCTTTGAGGAACTGGCGATCATCATCGAGGGCGTTGCTGACAGGCGCCCCGAGCTGTCGGCCAAGCTGGGCGTTTGCCTGGACACCTGCCATGTAAATGACGCCGGCTATGATATCGTCCAAGATCTTGACGGTGTGCTCGACGAGTTCGATCGTGTGGTGGGTATCGAGCGCCTGCGCGCTGTGCATATCAATGATTCCAAGAATCCCCGCGGTGCCCATAAGGACCGGCATGAATGCATCGGCAAGGGTTACCTCGGCAGCGAGGAACTTGGCGGTGGAATGCAGGTTATGCAGAATATTGTATCGAATAGCTGCCTGCGATCACTGCCATTCATTTTGGAAACGCCGAACGAACTTGCAGGTTATGCGGCTGAAATTAAACTATTAAGGTCATTGCAGCAGTAATGACTGTCATAAAGTGGAGTGTTCCATTCACGTTATGGGTTTGTTTCAATCAGTTTTCTAATTGCAGATTCTCTCACGCGGGTGCATAATAGCCCTCAGTTTTTGCAGGCCCCTGAATCACATGGGGCCATTGGAAGGAGACTGATTATGAAGCTGAAGAAGCTTGGCGCATTTGCCGCCACGGGCGCCATGGCGCTCGCCCTCGCACTGACGGGCTGCGGCTCGTCCAACGCCACCTCTGGTTCTGATGCCGGTTCCAGCAGCTCTGACGACGCTAAGGTCGAGAAGGTCGACGGCTCCAAGGAGTACGCGCTCGTCAAGGACGGTACGCTGACCGTCGGCACCTCTGCCGAGTACGCTCCGTTTGAGTACAAGGATGACAACGGCGATTATCAGGGCTTTGACCTTGAGCTCATCAAGGCTATCGGCGACAAGCTGGGCCTGGATGTCGAGTACGTCAACAACGACTTCGACACGCTCGTCCCCGGCGTCGCTTCGGGCACCAAGTATGACGTCTCCATTGCGGCTATCACCGACACGCCCGAGCGTGAGAAGGAAGTCGCTTTCTCCGATTCCTACTACATGGACGATCAGGCTATCGTGACCAAGGTCGATAACACCGACATCACGGCCGACAATTACAGCGAGAAGCTCAACAACGCCGACGCTACCATTATCGTCCAGTCTGGCTCGACCGCCGAGGCCTTTGCTCAGGAGAACTTCCCCAAGGCCAAGATCATCCCCTACAAGGACGCTACCGATTGCTTCAGCGCCCTGCAGTCCGACAAGGGCGATGCCGTAGTCACCAACCGCTCCGTTGCCAGCCAGCTGACCGCCGAGCAGTTCAACACCTGCCACACGGTTAAACAGATCAGCACCGGCGAGGAGTACGCCATTGCCATCAACCAGGGCAATACCAAGCTCAAGGACGACATCAACCAGGCCATCAAGGACCTGACCGACGACGGTACCGTTGACGCCCTCATGGCTAAGTACAACATCAAGTAAACAGATACTTGATTGCGTGTGGGCCCTTTCCGTTTAGCGGAGAGGGCCTTTGCGCTTCTCTCGACGGAGAGTGTTTCCGTCTCTTTTTGCCGGCAACTTCTACGATAGGAGCCACCTTGTCTCGACTGAACAAAGGGGCCGTGGAGCAGCGTTCTTCACTACCCGCCTTGCTCCAAAAGCTAGCCTGCGTCATGGCCGTGGCGCTCGCGCTGGTGTGCGTGGGGGCATCTGCGCCCTCGACTGCCCAAGCGCTTGAGACCGCAAAGATTACCGCCCGACCCAACACCGGTTCGGGCAGCGATGTGGTCGGCGGCACCGAGACACGCATTACCTGGGAAGTTCAGGCCGATGCCGACGAGGAACTGAGCGGTCTTTCGCTGACGTTTGTCGACGGCACGACGTTTGGTACCGATGACACGCGATTGACGATGCTCTCGGGCGAGGACCTCATGGATCGCACACCCATGAAGCCCACGTGCACGGCTGATGGCCAGACGCTCAAGATCGACTTTGGCGAGACGGCGCCTTCCGGCGGCTTTTTCCGTGTCGAGGTGTACGGTGTGACCTTCCCCGTCGAAGGCGGCGACGAGGCCTTTAGCGGCACCTATACGCTCGCCGACGGTTCGACCAAGAAGATTTCCAAGATTCCTTCCGTCGAGATTAAGGGCGTGACGGCCTTCGATAACTTCCAGGCCGATCTTAAGGAACAGCCGTGGGTCGAGGCTTGGAATTCCAATATGTTCCTGCGCCTGTTCTTGAACCCGGTCATTTTGGTCCAGAGCCTGCCGGTCGTATTTAAGGGCTTCCTTATGTCGCTCTCGATCGTGCTTGTGGCGTTTCCGCTGGCAATCCCCTTTGGCTTTGCCTTGTCGCTCATGCGCATCTCCAAGTCGCGCATCCTGCGCTGTCTTGCCGGCATCTACGTGAATATCATCCGTGGTACGCCGGCGTTCCTGCAGATCTATATCGCGTTCTTTGGCCTGCCACTTGCCGGCGTCAAGGTGGACGACTACGTCTTGGGCGTTATCGTCATGGCCATGAACTCGTCTGCGTACCTGTGCGAGATTTTCCGTGCCGGTATTCAGTCGATCCCCAAGGGCCAAAACGAGGCTGCCCGCTCGCTGGGCATGAATGCCTTCCAGACGTTGCTCTACGTTATGATTCCGCAGACGTTCCGCAATGTCCTGCCTACGCTGACCAGCGAGTTTATCCTGCTTTACAAGGATACGTCGCTGCTCGCCGCCGTGGGCGTGGTCGAGATCGTCATGAATGCCCGCACCATCGTGGCGACGACGGGCTCCATCACGCCGTATGTGGTTGCCGCCCTGTTCTATCTGGTCATTACCCTGCCGCTTGCGCGCTTGGTGAGCGGTCTTGAGGCGAGACTTCTGGGGACGGCCGAAACCAAAAAGAAGCGTCCCACCAAGAGCGCCGGACAGGTTGTCGCGACACCCGCCGATCATATTGCAGGTCTGTAAGGAGGTTCTATTATGAGCGAAACCAATAACTCGAACGAGGTCGTCGTCAGCATCAAGAATCTCCAGAAGGCCTTTGGCGATAACGTGGTCCTGCGCGACATCGATCTGGATGTGCACAAGGGTGAGGTCGTCGTGGTCCTGGGCCCCTCGGGCTCGGGTAAGTCGACGATGCTTCGCTGCATTAACCGTCTTGAGGAGCCCACGAGCGGCTCGATTGTCGTTGAGGGCGTGGATGTGTGCGCCAAGGGCGTCGACCTCAATAAGGTGCGTACGCACTTGGGCATGGTGTTTCAGCAGTTCAATTTGTTCCCGCACCTGTCGGTCAAAAAGAACGTCATGCTTGCGCAACAAAAGGTGCTCAAGCGCAGCAAGGAAGAGGCCGAGAAGATTGCCGTCGAGGAGCTGAGCAAGGTCGGTCTGGCCGAGCGCATCGATTTTATGCCGAGCCAGCTTTCGGGCGGTCAACAGCAGCGCGTGGCCATCGCCCGCGCCCTGTCGATGAATCCGCACGTGATGCTCTTTGACGAGGCTACGTCGGCGCTTGATCCCGAGCTCGTCCGCGACGTCCTTGGCGTCATGCGCGATCTTGCGCGTGACGGCATGACGATGATCGTGGTGACGCACGAGATGGGCTTTGCCCGCGACGTCGCCGACCGCGTCGTCTTTATGGACGGCGGCGTTATCGTGGAGGAGGGCACGCCGAGCGAGGTCTTCGACCATCCCAAGAGCGAGCGCACCAAGGCGTTTTTGGGCAACATCTCGTAGCTGCTTTATGTGGCTGACATAGCAGAAAACGGGGCTGGATTTGGATCCAGCCCCGTTTTTGTTGGGATGCGAATGTGTTTTGGTGCAGAGCCGCGTATGGGCGGAGCTTATCGCCGTTAGGCGAGCTCGGCTCCAAGGGCGCGACAGGCGGCCTCTGCCTCGGCGCCGGCTGACGCCGCGCCCTCGGCAACGAGGTCTGCCATGGCTTCGGTGTTGCCCGTGCCGCTCCAGTAGACGACTGCGATCTTGCTCATATGTTTTCCTTTCGGTTGTGCGGCGTGCGGCCGCGGTTTGTATGCTCTATCGGGTTGCCTGGGCAAGTTTTGCCAGGCTGTGGCCCTGCTGATAGATATGGGTGAGGTGCTGCGTGCAAGCGCGGTAGGATTCGAACGTCGCAAGCGCTTGCCCGACATTTGTGTAGACCCTCCAGGCTCCAAAGACCTTGTAGTTCTCGCCATGCTGGACGATAAACTCGTGCACGTCGTCGTAGGGATATCCCAGGAAATAACCAATATGGAGGATTTGCTTAACCCTGCAAACATCATTGTGCTTGCCGTAATTGCCGCCGGCTTATTTTTTGGATTCCGGCGTATTGTCGCATCGACGCATGGCACATGCTGTTGCGGCGATGGGGCGGGCAGAAAGAAGGTCAAGAGGGTCGCGGTCGCGGACACCGATGTGTCTCACTACCCCTATAGCGATGAGCTGCTTATTGGCGGTATGAGCTGCGGCGGCTGCGCGCAAAATGTGACGAACGCCCTCAACGCTCTCGATGGCATTTGGGCCACAGTGACGTATACAGACCACACGGCGTGCATCCGTTCTAAAAACCCGGTCGATCGTGAGGTGCTTGAGGCTGCCGTGAGGGATGCGGGCTATTACGTCATAAAGCCGTAGGGCCGGGCGTACGCTTGCGCTTAGGCTCGGCCGCGCAGCTCGATGTCTTGGATATCGTCGAAGCCGATGGCGATGTCTCGGAGTTTGAGCAGCTTGAACGCGGGGAGCACTTCGTCGAGAATGCCGGTGCGGCTACGATAGCCGTATGTATCGTAATAAGTGACGCGCACCAAGTCGCCGCGTTTGAGGCCCTCGAGCTTTTTTGAAAGCTCGAGGGCTTTTTCTTCCGTGAGTTCGCATTTGGGCTCAACAGAGATCTCTTGTTTGCGCACGAGCTCATAGTATCCTGTGAGGGCGGCAAAGGGCATAAACTGCGCGGCGCGGTTGGCGCGAACGGCACCGTTGGCGGTGAGCCTGGGGTCGGCGGCGCGACGCCTTCCCTCGGGGTCCGCCAGGCGTTCAAAAGGTGTCGGTGGCCGCATCGGCTGTTGTTGGGCCTTAGGCACGATGTCCTCCTACCTGATCGTTGCGTTCGCGTGCGGTGGCGCCGGCGGTAAAGCTTAATCCCTTGACCAGGGCATTCTTGCCGTACTTGCCCTTCACGGCCAGAACGGCGCGGGCCAGGTCACGCTCGCGTTCATCGGCCTTAACATCGCTAAACAGATCGATGGTGGCAAATTCCTCGGGCATGAGGTTGCCAAAGCCCAAATTGATGCGCTTGACCGGTCGTTTGGGATCGACGGTCTGCGCCCAGAGCTCATCGAAATGGCCCATGATCTTCTTAAACGAATTGGTGCGCTCGGGCAGCTTGCGCGAAGCGTTAGAGTGCGCAAAGAGCGCGGCATAGCCGCCACGCGGTTTGCCGCCATGCTCTCCCACAAAGATGCCGTCGATTGCCTGCGCCTCGCGCACCAGACGGCGTCGTTCGTCATCGCGCTGGACGGGCTTGGGTGCACGGGGTGTGAGCTCGGGGCCGGCGGTTGCGGCGGGTTCGATGCTCGACGTGCTCGAACGCAAATGTCCGCATCCGTCTACATATTGCGCTGTGCCGCTGGCGTCGAGGCGGCGTATGTCGGCGCGCTCGCTCGCGTAGCCCACAAAGAGCGAGATGCTGTCGCAGACCACGTGCTTATCGACCAAGTCCAGTACGGCGGCATCGACCATCTCGCGCAAGACGGTGTAGGCCTGCTCGTAGGCATAACCCTTCGAGAGCACTTGTCCTGTGGTGGTTGAAGTTGCCTGCGGGCGATAGGCCTGAATATCGGCGATAGTTGTCGGCTCGCGCCCAAAGGCGTGGTCGATGAGATACTCGGCATTGACGCCGAGTTCGTCGTAAAGCAGGTTTTCGTCGAGCGCGGCGACGCCCATCAGATCGTATACCCCGTACTTTTCGAGGCGGGCTGCCACGCCGGGGCCGATGCCCCAGATATCGGTGATGGGGCGATGGGGCCAGATCTCCTTGCGAAAGGTCTCGTCGTCGAGTATGCCGATGCGGCTGGGTACGTGCTTAGCGGTAATGTCGAGCGCCACCTTGGCCTGGAATAGGTTGGGGCCGATGCCGACTGTCGCCGTGATGCCGGTGCGCGCGAGGACCTCATCGCGCAGCATGCAGGCAAAGCTTTTGGCATTGGTATGGTAGAGCTCTAGATAGGGTGTCACGTCGATAAAGCACTCGTCAATTGAGTAGACGTGAACGTCTTGCGGACTCACGTATTCAAGGTAGATACCGTAGATCTGCGCCGACACCTCCATGTAGTGCTGCATGCGCGGTACGGCCTTGATGTAGTCGATGCCGTCGGGAATCTCAAACAGACGGCAGCGGTTGTGTATCCCGAGGTCTTTCATGGCCTGGGTAATGGCGAGGCAGATGGTCGTACGCCCGCGTGATTCGTCGGCAACGACCAGGTGGGTGGTGAGCGGATCGAGCCCGCGGTCGACGCACTCGACGCTGGCGTAAAACGTCTTGAGGTCGATGCAGATATAGGTGTGACGCCCGTGCCCCACGCGTCCTCCCATCAAACACATGTTCTTATCGAATACATGTTCGATAATACCCGCTCGTCCGGACATCGTCAAAACCTGCCAAAAAGGGACAGGTTTATTTTGGTAGGTAAAACGCTTGACCGACCAAAATAAACCTGTCCCTTTTTGGCAGGTATGGTCGGGCGGTTGCATCGGGTTTTAACGCAGCTCTAAAGAGCGCGAAACAGCTCGGAAAACCTCGCTTCGTAGCATGAGCCTAACGATCGATACCACCATAAAGCACGGAAGGGTTGTGGGGATAATGGTCAACTATGGGTTTGGTATGCCGACGCGCCTTGTTGCGGATGGAGACGTGGCTCGCTGGTGTGGACGATTGGTCGCTCACTACGGCGGCACCAAGGCGCTGGTGGTGCTGGGTGGCGACAAACATACGCGCGATGAGCTTGTCTCGGCGGCGCTCGGCTCGCTTGACCGAGCTCTGCTCGAGCGCGTGCTTTTTCGCTGCGGCTCGGTTGAGGGCGACGGGGGAGACGAGCTGATCGACGAAGCCGTGGCCCTGGCGACCGACGAAGGCGTGGACTTTGTCCTGGCGATTGGCGATGCCGATACTGCCGGCTTTGCGCGCGAACTCGCGCGTCGCATGGCGGCGCTCGATGCCGGCGAAGACGGTTTTGTCCCTTATGGATGTATTGTCTCGGAGGGCAAGGTGCCTGCCGTCGTGGGGGCCGGTGAGGTTCCCGTTTTTGCCATCATCGCGCCCGAACTGCTTGAGGGCATTGGGTCTCCTCTGCGTGAGTTGCTCGGCAGCGTGTGCGCCGCGGCCTAATGTCTGCCATAAAGAGATGGGCTATTTTTGGTAGGTAAAGCGTTTGACCTGCCAAAATAAACCTGTCCCTTTTTGGTCGGTCGCCGTTTGGGGGCGGATTGGCAACGCTCGCTGATTACGGTCTTGACCTGCGCTAGAATAGGGGCATCTGATTATCCGGGCGCATGGAGGTTTGCGCCCGTATGTTGAGGAGGACTTTATGGCAACTGTTGCCGCACCTATCGACGCTACGTCGACCGCCGCTTGGAAGGCGCTCGAGGCTCATCAGGAGAAGCTCGAGGCCGAAGGTATCGACCTCAAGGCCTGGTTCGCTGCCGATGCAGAGCGCGTGAACAAGCTGAGCTTTGACGCCGGTGACCTGCACTTCGACCTGTCCAAGAACCTGGTGACCGATGAGACCGTCAAGCTGCTGTGCGATCTTGCCCGCGAGGTGAAGCTCGAGGAGCGCCGCGACGCCATGTTCTCCGGCGAGCACATCAACACCACCGAGGACCGTGCCGTCCTGCACACCGCGCTGCGCCGCCCGGCAACCGAGAAGGGCCAGCTCATCGTCGACGGCCAGGACGTCGTCGCCGACGTGCACGAGGTCCTCGACCGCATGTACGCCTTTGCCGAGCGCGTGCGCTCCGGTGAGTGGAAGGGCGTTACCGGCAAGAAGATCGAGCATCTGGTGTCCATCGGCATCGGCGGCTCCGACCTGGGCCCGGTCATGGCTTACGAGGCTCTGCGCCCCTATGCCGACGCCGGTATCGACTGCCGCTATATCTCCAACATCGACCCCAACGATCAGGCCGAGAAGCTCAAGGGCCTGGATCCCGAGACCACGCTCGTGATTATCGTCTCCAAGACCTTCACCACGCTCGAGACCCTCACCAACGCTCGCGAGGTCAAGACCTGGATGCTCGAGCAGCTCAAGGCTCAGGGTGCCATCGACGGCTCCGATGAGCAGAACGCCGAGGCCGTGGCCAAGCACTTCGTTGCCGTTTCCACCGCACTCGACAAGGTCGAGGCCTTCGGCATCGACCCCGCTAACGCCTTCGGTTTCTGGAACTGGGTCGGCGGCCGCTATTCCGTTGACTCCGCCGTGGGCCTGTCGCTGATCGTCGTGCTCGGTCCCGAGCGCTTCCAGCAGTTCCTCGAGGGTTTCCACGCCATCGACGAGTACTTCTGCAATACCCCGCTCGAGAACAACGCCGTCGCGCTGATGGGCCTGCTCAACGTCTGGTACGTCAACTTCTTCGGTTCCAAGAGCCACGCCGTGCTGCCGTACTGCCAGTACCTGCACCGCTTCCCGGCCTATCTGCAGCAGCTCACCATGGAGTCCAACGGCAAGCACGTCCGCTGGGACGGCAGCGCCGTGACCTCCGACACCGGTGAGATCTTCTGGGGCGAGCCCGGCACCAACGGTCAGCACGCCTTCTACCAGCTGCTGCACCAGGGCACCGTGGTGGTCCCGGCCGACTTTATCGCCTTCGCCAATACCGCCAACCCTGCGACCGATAGCGGTCAGGACGTGCATGAGCTGTTCCTGGGCAACTTCCTGGCCCAGACCAAGGCACTCGCCTTTGGTAAGACGGCCGATGAGGTGCGCGCCGAGGGCACGCCCGAGCAGATCGTCCCGGCCCGCTGCTTTGAGGGCAACCGTCCGACGACCTCGATCTTCGGCGATACGTTGACCCCGTTCGCACTCGGCGAGCTCATCGCCCTGTACGAGCACATCACGTTTGTCGAGGGCACGGTCTGGGGCATCGACTCCTACGACCAGTGGGGCGTCGAGCTGGGCAAGCAGCTTGCCAAGCAGATTACCCCGGCCTTCCACGACGACGCCGCCAAGGCCGAGCAGGACGCTTCGACCCAGGCGCTCATCGAGTTCTACCGCGCTCACCGTAAGTAGTCTTTACGGTCGAGTTGGCTTATGAATGAAAGGGGCCCGTATCCGTTGGGATGCGGGCCCCTTTGCTATTTGAGTGGGCATGAGGGCGTATTGAGGGGGGATGTCTTGCAGTCGGCATCCGCGTGCGGTGCCATTCGCTGTCCGTAAATATACGTCTACAGCTAATTTCATACCACTTGCCGGAATGCGGACACTGTCCTTGCATGTTGGGCGTAGATTGAACGTGGTCTTTCGCGTGAAACCACGAATCGGTTGTCAACCCTGAACAAGGAGGCCCAGCATGACGCTTGCCAAACCGATCAATAAATACATCGACTATATCGATGCCCCCGAGGACACGTTTGAGCAGTATGTCGAGAAGGCGCTAAAGTACAACTTTCGCTGCGTATTTGCGAACCTGCAGGAGTACGAGACGGGCCGCGCCATGCTCGAGGGCTCTGACATCATCCTTGCCGGCGCTATCGACTTTCCCCAGGGCACTATGACGCTTGAGGAGAAGCTTGCGAGGTTTGAGGAATACGCTGCGTGTGGCTTTACCGAGATTGACTACGTTTTGAATCAGGGGTCGATCGAGAACCGCGATTTTGATGCCATCGAGCGCGAGATGACTGCCGTTGCTGATTTTTGTCGCGCGCATGGCATCACTGACAAGGTAATCGTTGAGATGTGCAAGCTGGACGGCGACGACGCCGCCAAGCGCCGTGTATGCGAGATCGCGCTGGAGGCCAAGCCGGGATTCCTTAAGACATCGACCGGCAGAAGCTTTGGCGGTGCTAAGCTCGAGGACGTGCGGCTGATGCACGAGGTGCTCGGCGATGCCGTGGCAATCAAGGCGGCGGGCGGTATCCATAATTACGAAGAGGCTTGCGCATTCATCGAGGCCGGCGCCAGCGCGTTAGGTGCATCGGCGGGCATCGCGATCGTCGAGGGCGCACCGACGGATGAGCGTCGCTAGCAGACGTATTTGACCTGAGCGATAAAGCTTCACGACCACACGCCGTTCATGTTCGGGACAATATGACTTTTTACCCGTTGCAGACAGAGCCGCAGTAGGTGTTCTGTATGATGACTCAGGCAAGGTTGTTCAATGACAGGGAGGCTTATATGGCAATCAAAGCCATCGCAATGGATATCGACGGTACGCTCACCAACGACCAAAAGGTCATCAGCCCGCGTACGCGCGAGAAGCTGCTCGCGGCGCAGGAGTCGGGCATTAAGCTCATTTTGGCTTCGGGCCGTCCCGCATGGGGGCTGCACGCCTTGGCGCAGGAGCTCGACCTTCATAACCATGACGGTCTGCTGGTGGCCTTTAATGGCGCTCACGTCGTCGATGCCCAGACCGACGAGGTGCTGTTCGATCAGGCTATGCCTGCCGATGAATTGCATCGCCTGATTGATCACCTGCGTAATTTCGACGTGATCCCTATGATTTCGCTCGGTCGCGATCTGCATGTCGAGGATTCGTACCGCTGCATGATTACGCTGTCGGATGGCTCGCAGAAAAACATCGTCAAATACGAGCGCGACGCGTGCGATCTTAAGATTCGCGAGGTGGAGAGCCTGCATGAGGTCGTGGACACTTATCCCGTGGACAAGCTGCTCACTGCGGGCGACCCGGCCTATCTGCAAGCGCATTACGAGGAGATGTACGCGCCCTTTACCCAGACGCTTTCGGGTATGTTTACGGCCGACTGGTATTTTGAGTTTACGGCTCCCGGTATCGACAAGGCCCGCGCGCTCGAGGGTGCCCTGCCCAAGCTCGGCATCGATGCCAGCGAGGTCGTCTCGTTTGGCGACGGCCAGAACGACAAGTCCATGATTGAGTGGGCCGGCACCGGTGTTGCCATGGGCAACGCGGTTGACGAGGTTAAGGCCGTGGCCCAGATGGTGACTGCCAATAACAACGAAGACGGCATTGCGGTGGCGCTGGATAAGCTGCTGGGTTAGAATCGCCGATTAATGCATGGTTCGGGCGCCTGCTTACAGGCGCCCTTTTGTTAGGGAGGGTGCCGTGTCCGCATTTCCGTTCGACGCCGTTATCTTTGACATGGACGGCGTCATTGTCGATACCGAGTATTACTACCTGGGCGAGACTGCCGCGTTTGCCAAGGAGCTTGGGCTTAACCTGACTCAAGAGGAGTTGAATGGGCAGGTCGGGACCTCACATCAGTTCTTCCTGCATATGCTGGTCGATTGGTTTGAGCGCGCCGGTAAGGGGCATTTATCTGGCGAGGAAGCGTTGGCCCGTTGGGACGAGTGGGCGTATAAGCGTCCGCGCGACTATCAGGCTTTGATTAACCCAGGCGCCGTGGATACGATTCGAGAGCTGCCGCGCCGCGGCGTTCGCGTGGCGCTTGCCAGCTCGTCTCCCATGGATAGCATCGAGGAAGTGCTCAATGCGTGCGGGCTGTCGGATGCCTTTGAGTATGTGGTGAGCGGCGAGCAGTTTAAGGAGAGCAAGCCCGAGCCCGACATCTACCTGCATGCGCTGGACCTGCTGGGGCTGCCCGCGAATCGCTGCTGCTGCGTTGAGGATTCGGTGCCTGGTATCACTGCCGGCAAGCGAGCCGGCCTGACGGTCATTGCCAAGCGCGAGGAACGCTTCGGCTTTAGCCAAGATGCCGCGGACAAGATTATCGACCAGCTGCCGGAGCTGCTGGAGCTTGCGTAGGACTTGGACGGCACGTCTGCCGTCATAATGGTATCGTTGTCGTCTTTTTGCCCACAGGGGTTAGCGAAGGCCAAAAATAGAGTGCGCATTTGCTAAAACTGCCGATTCGATGCGCTTTGCGTCACAATTTTTGAGCGAGGCGATGCGCATCGAGGTCCTTGTGAGCGATTTGATGAGCGACTGCGCGCTTGTTTCTGTGTTTGCTTCGGCTGGGGCGTCGGTTTCAAGCAGTAGACGATTGAGCGGAATCTGTCGTGCGTATTCGCGACCGCGCTTGGTGGCGAGCATACGATCGTTCACGGAAAAATAGCAGCCCACATTACGCGCGCGGACGAGTTCGTCCGAAGTGCCGCTAAACCAGTGGAAGATGATAGCGGGGGAGTTGGGGCTTGGGATGAGTAGACCATGCGATTCGAGGACGTCCAGTACGGCTCCTGCCGAACGAACGGCGTGAATTGATATCACGCGCCCGGCAAGAGGACACTGCACGAGCGCATCGCAGAGCCGGTCAAGTGCCTGTATTTGAAGCGGTTCGCTTCCGGCAAAGCGTGCGGAAAAGTCGAGTCCAACTTCGCCGATATAGCGCTCTTGGGCAGCAACTTTGCAAAGCAGATTGACTTCGGCAGGACCGCAGCGGCCGTCGGCGAGCCACCAGGGATGGAGGCCGACGCCCGCGATAATGTTTGGGTAACGGCTGGCCCGCTTTTTTGCTGCCGCGAAGTCGCGTGGGTCGACCCCGCAATCAAAGACCCCCAGCCCTATAGCCGCAGTTTCGTCGGCAACAGCATTCGGGTAAGCCATCAAATCAAGATGGCAGTGTGCATCAATTAACCGGGGCTCCATCTCGGCGCGCTCCGCTAGTCCAGGCGCTGGCCATCGGCGCGCACGTGCTCGGTGCCGCGCCCACTGATCTGGCGGATAACCTCGCCGGCAATCATCTGACCCATGATGGGCGGCATAAAGCTGGCGGTTCCCAGCTCGGTGCGCTCGTGGATATTGGAAGGGTCGCGGGGCTGAGTCTTAACCGATTCCTCGCAGCTAAACAATACATGTAGGCTCTTGATTCCGCGCTTCTTACATTCTTTGCGCATAATGCGGCTCATGGGGTCACGCACCGTATCGAAGATGTCGGCAAAGCGGAGGCACTCGGGATGGAGCTTGTTGGCCCCGCCCATGGAGCTAACCAAACGAATGTCGTGGTCCTGAGCATATTTGGCAATGGTGAGCTTGGCCGAGATGGTGTCGATGGCGTCGACGACGTAGTCGAGCTTGCCGCCCGTCTGCTCAAAAACGCTCGCAAAGAACTCGTCGATGTTGTCGCTCAACAGGTATTCGGTGCGCTTGATAACGGCGGCGGCGGGATTGATATCGCGAATCATGGCTTCCATCACGTCTACCTTGCGCTTGCCGACGGTGCTGTGGAAGGCGATGGCCTGGCGATTGATATTGCTGGGTGCGATGATGTCCTTGTCCAGAATGACGAAATGACCGATGCCGCCGCGGGCGAGTGCCTCGCAGCAATTGGAGCCCACACCTCCGCAGCCGAGCACCAGCACCGTAGCATCGGCGAGCTTATCGAGTGCCTCGCGGCCCATGATGATCTCGAGCTTGGTGTCGCGTGTCTCGATGGCGGTTGCGGCAACGGTTTCGGTCATAAATATCCTCCGATGGGGAAGCAGGTCGTGTTTTAGCTATCGCCATTATAGGTATTATCACGATTCCATTTGAACCCTTGGGGTTTGTTGAAATGGGATCGGGATTCGCATAAGATTGAAGCAGATGGCGCCCGTTGCCGCGGGTTAGCCAACTCCGAAACACGTTTATGGCGTGAGAAGTGGCCGTCTTCGCATTACGCGGGGGCGGCTATTTTTTTGAGTACAAGATTAGATAATTAGACAAACATCTAAATATCGAGTATAGTGTGCGCGTCGAACGAAATACTGAGAGGAGGTCCTATGCCGGGAGAGGGTTTTAAAGCGCTGGCCGATCCTACGCGGCGGCGCATTTTGGAACTACTACGCGAGGGCGACCGCACGGCTGGGGAGCTTGCCGAGCATTTTGACATCAGCAAGCCGTCGTTGAGCCATCATTTGGCGACGCTCAAAAACGCCGGGTTGGTGACCGATGAACGTCATGGCCAAAACATCGTTTACAGCTTAAACACCACCGTCATGC
Source organism: Collinsella sp. LCP19S3_B11 (assembly GCF_052121915.1). Lineage (NCBI taxonomy): Bacteria > Bacillati > Actinomycetota > Coriobacteriia > Coriobacteriales > Coriobacteriaceae > Collinsella > Collinsella sp. LCP19S3_B11. Next base: position 24,160 of record NZ_JBQKDI010000008.1, on the reverse strand, counting down.
AGGACTTGATCGGTTGGTTTATGGGCTTTACAAACACTGAAGGTGATAAGGATGAATAACGAAAACAAGGGCATTCACGCCACGGGGGTATCGCCACGCGTGTGGATCGCGCTGGTCGCTCTGTGCGTCGCCAATATCGTAGCGCACCTTATGGTGATGCCGAGCTTGCCTGCGCAGATTCCCACGCACTGGGGCGCGAACGGCGTTGACGGTTGGGGTCCCAGCTGGATGGCCTCCGCGCACGGCGTGCTGCCCCTGGTGCTTCTCGCAATGTTCTACGTGGTGCCGCGCATCGATCCCAAAGGTGAGGCATATCGAACCTCGGGCAAGTTCTATCAGGGCTTCGTAATCGCCTTCACCCTGTTCATTTGTGGTATAAGCTGGCTGGGAGAGCTTACGGTCTGGGGCGTGGTGCCGGCGGTCGGTTCGGTCAACGTGCTGATTTCCGGTGCTGTCGGTTTGCTGTTCATTGGCGTAGGCAACTACTTGCCGCGTGTGAAGCAGAACTATACGCTCGGTATCAAGACGCCCTGGGCGCTTGCCGATCCCGAGAACTGGCGCCGTACGCAGCGTTTTGGCGGTGCCTGCTTTATGGTGCTGGGTGTTGGTCTGATTGTGATGGGCGTTGCGGGTAGCGTGCTTTCAAGTGAAGTTGTCGCCGCGGTGATTGCGGTTCTGGCGTTTGGTTCGGTCGGAGTTGTCTACGTCTACTCGTATCTGCTGTGGCGCAAATCGCAGCGAGCCGCTCGTTAAGGTTGCGGAAAACTAGCGTACGCAGTTCATAGTATGTTCCGGGGGACTTTTCCCAGGTAGTATTAGGGGGTGTGGGTAACCGTGCCCCTTTTTCGTTACGTTTTAGAGCTGGTTTTCTCATCTCGTTTCCACTAAAGCGAAACAAGAATAGGGAAACAGCAGGTAGAAAGGATAAAACAGGCAAATGGCAGAGTTTATCTACCAGATGTATCAGGCTCGCAAGGCTCATGGCGACAAGGTGATCCTTGACGACGTGACCCTGAGCTTCTATCCCGGTGCCAAGATCGGCGTCGTGGGCCCTAACGGTATGGGCAAGTCGACCCTGCTCAAGATCATGGCCGGCATCGAGGAAGTCTCCAACGGCGATGCCAGACTTACCCCCGGCTACACCGTGGGTATCCTGCAGCAGGAGCCGCCGCTCGACGACGACAAGACCGTCATCGAGAACGTGCGCATGGCATTTGGCGACATGATCGCCAAGGTCGATCGCTTCAATAAGATCGGCGAGGAGATGTGCGACCCGGACTGCGACATGGATGCCCTCATGGCCGAAATGGGCAAGCTCCAGGACGAAATCGATGCCGCCGATGGCTGGGATATCGATTCCAAGCTCGGCCAGGCTATGGATGCCCTGCAGCTGCCCGATTCCGACATGCCGGTCAATGTGCTTTCCGGCGGCGAGCGCCGTCGCGTGGCCCTGTGCAAGCTGCTGCTCGAGGCTCCCGACCTGCTGCTGCTCGATGAGCCCACCAACCACCTGGACGCCGAGTCGATCCTGTGGCTCGAGCACTTCCTGCACAACTACCAGGGCGCGGTGCTTGCCGTCACACACGATCGCTACTTCCTGGACAACGTTGCCGAGTGGATCTGCGAGGTCGACCGCGGCCACCTTTATCCCTACAAGGGCAACTACTCCACGTATCTGGAGACCAAGGCCGCGCGTATCGAGGCTCAGGGCAACCGCGACGCCAAGCTCGCTAAGCGCATGGAGGCCGAGCTCGAGTGGGTACGCTCCAGCCCCAAGGCCCGCCAGGCCAAGAACAAGGCCCGTCTGGCTCGCTATGAGGAGATGGAGGCCGAGGCCCGCGCAAGCCAGAAGCTCGACTGGACCGACATCCGCATCCCTGTGGGCCCGCGTTTGGGCAACAAGGTGCTCGAGGCCCATCACCTGCACAAGGAGTTCGACGGTCGCGTGCTCATCGACGACCTATCGTTCACCCTGCCGCGCAACGGCATCGTGGGCGTCATCGGCCCCAACGGTGTGGGCAAGACCACGCTGTTCAAGACCATCGTGGGCCTGGAGCCGCTGACTTCGGGCGAGCTCGAGGTGGGCGAGACTGTCAAGATCTCCTATGTCGATCAGAACCGCTCCGGCATCGACCCCGATAAGAACCTGTGGGAGGTCGTCTCGGACGGCCTGGACCACATGATGGTCGGCGAGACCGAGGTCCCCAGCCGCGCATACGTGGCGAGCTTTGGCTTTAAGGGCCAGGACCAGCAGAAGCGCGCTGGCGTACTTTCCGGTGGCGAGCGCAACCGTCTGAACTTGGCGCTTACGCTCAAGCAGGGCGGCAACCTGCTGCTCCTCGACGAGCCCACGAACGATCTCGACGTCGAGACGCTGTCCTCGCTCGAGGCGGCACTGCTCGAGTTCCCGGGCTGCTCGGTGGTCATTAGCCACGACCGTATGTTCCTGGACCGCGTCGCCACGCACATTCTGGCGTGGGAGGGCACCGACGAGAATCCGGGCAACTGGTATTGGTTTGAGGGCAACTTCGAGGCCTATCAGGCCAACCGCATCGAGCGCCTGGGCGAGGACGCAGCCCAGCCGCATCGTATTCACCGCAAGCTGATGCGCGATTAGTCGAGCTCAGGTGACCTAACGAGAAAGGGACGATAACCTTGAGGGTTATCGTCCCCTTTTTACTTGGTAGAAGGCTCGACTTTATCGATAGCCCAGGTGGCGCCGAGGCCGCCGGTGGTGTTGCGGCGGATGCGCACGGTGACTTCGTGGCGCTCGCCGGCCTGCATGTAGCGCAGGGGGAAGCTTGCGCGGTTTCGCGCGGCCTCGATGGTACCGCGCTCGCGGGCGATCCAGTAGTACTCGCCGACGATGCCGAGCGTGTCGGCGCCGTAGGGGAGATAGGTCGACAGCTGGTGTAGCAATGGGCCGGGGCAGAAGACCTCGGTTGTGAAATCGACGGGGAAGTCCTCGGGGATGGTCGGTGCTGCGGGTGTGGTGACAGGTACTGCAACGGGGACCGGAGCCGGTGCAGGTGCGGGAATCTGGTCACAGGCAGATGCGGATGCGGACTCGATGGCAGGCTCAGACTCAGGCGCTGTTTCCGGCTTAACTGCGAAATCCGTCGGTTCCACAGAGACGGACGTGTCTGCGGTCTCGGTTTTGGCATCGGTTCGCGGGGCATCCTCTGCCTCAAAAGATGGCTTTGCCTCGGCTGGCGTGGATGCCATGGTGGTGATGCCGGCGTTGGCGTTCTCGGGATCATAGACGACCGTGAGTGAGATGGCAGGCTGCGGTGCCTCGGGCTCCGATGCCACCTCGGTAGCGTCCTGTTCTGCGGGCTCTTCGGGCTGATCGTTCTCGGCCTCGTCGCTAAAGACATCGCTGTTTTGGAACGCAGGCGTCTCGGGTTGGTTGGTGGCTTCTTCGGTTGTCGACTTGGGAGCCTTGTCGAGCTCCGCAGTGGCTTCCTGCTCTGATATGACCTCGGGATCGGTCGTGGCGGCGATTTCGGTTTCGGCTCCTGCTGTTACCTCAATAGCGACTTCGATCTCCGCCTCGGGCTCGGGCTCTGGCTCCGGAGCGACTTCGGCCACGGGCTCGGGCTCGGGATGCTTAACGTGCTTGGGACGCACGGCCTTGAGGTCCTTCTCGCCGCGCTTTTTCTTTTTGTAGGACTGCTTGGCGCCCTTGGCAGCCTTGGGCTTGTCCTCGCCCTTGGCAAGGGCGGCATCCCAGGCCTCGTTGGCGATGACGGTGGCATACAGACGGCCGCCCTTAAAGACGGTCAGCTTAATGCAGTCGTCGAGCTCCTCGAGCAGCTCGCGCGTGGACTCAAAGCCCAAGTCATAAGCGGCCATGTCACCAGCGGCGAGCGCCTCCTCGACCTGCGTCATAAACGTTTGCTTGCCGCACCCAATCGCGTCGCGCAGCAGGCGATACAGATAGATGTGGTTGCCCAGCGATAGTGTGGGCTTAACTATTGTCTTGCTCATGGCAAATCTCCTCTATACACACCAAAGCATCTTACCATCGCATGGGGCTTGCCATCTCGTCGCCCATGGCAAACGGGCGCGACCGTTTGCCGGTTCGCGCCCGTTATGCAGGTCGGTTATCTATGAGAGGCAAACGTGCTTAGTTGCCCGATGCCGTGCCTTGACTCGAGCTGTCAGATGGCGTGCCGGACGCGGATCCGCTCGAACTGTTCGAACTGTTCGAGCTATTGGTGTTGCTGTTGTCGGTGGAGCTTGTGCCCGATGTATTGCCGCTCGTCTGGTCGCCCGTGCTCGGTTGAGAGCCGTCGGTCGTTTGGCTTGAGTCAGTCGTGCCGGATTGCGTGCCGCTGTTGTTCACAGAGGAATCGGCGCCCTGCGATTGATCGGGGGTGTTCGAGGACGAGTCGGTGGATGCGGAGGTGTCCTGCGAGTCGTCCTGCTGGCTTTGCGATTGACCGGAGCTATCCGCGTCGTGCTCGGTCGTGCGCGACGAAAGGATTGACTCGGGGCGCTCGCCCAGACCCTCACCGGCGGTGGTGATAAGGATGGCGCCGGCGCAGGAGATGACCGCGACGATGGCGATGGCGATCGAGAAGACGATGACCTTCTTTTGCGTCTGGCTGCGCTCTGCCGCCGCCTTGGCACGCAGACTGTTGGGGGCGACGCGCGCCGTGGTCGCGCGCCCCGCAACCTGGCGCATTTCCTGTGTAGTCGCGGCGCCGCCCAGGTGCTCCTCGGCATTAAGGTCAACGGGCTCATAGGCGCCGGCAGGGTAGTCGACGGCGGCGTGCGTACCTTTGAGGGCTTCGGCGCTGGCAGAGATAAAGTGGCGGTAGACCTGCGAGGACACAACGGTGATGACCGAGCTCACGGCGGCACCGATCACCGATCCGGCGATGCCGATCTTGGAAGCAAGTGCGACGCTCGTGGCGGCAGCTGCGGCGCCGGCGATGATTTGGGGAATGGAAATGTCGTCGAACAGGCCCTTTTTGGGCGCGATGGCCATGGTCTGTCCGATGGAATGGTTCTCGTGAACGCCGTTGTTGAGCGCGGCCGGTGTCATGACGCGCGTGCGCGGCGCGTCGGTGTACTTGGTTGTCATACGGGGCCCTCCCGGTGTAAATCTGCTTCGTTTCGTGTAGCCATCAGGGTACCCACCAGATGTGAATCGTACGTGACATTTAACAGATACCATCAACTCATCAATAGCTCACCAAATTGGTGGGATGCGGTTACACCCGGCGGTTGAACTACAATAGGGCTTGCTAATTGTTGTGAATGGCGTCTACGCACGGGAGCATTCTTATGAATCTTCACCTTTCTCAGTCTGATGGCTTTTTGCGTGTGGCGGCGGCCTCGCCGCGAATTCGCGTGGCCGATGTCGAGGGCAATGCCGAGGTTGCGCTGGCGGCTGTTCGCGAGGCGGTCGAGCGCGGTGTCCGTGCTCTGGTGCTGCCCGAGCTTAATCTGACTGGCTATACCGCGGCCGACCTGTTCCATAACCGCACATTACTGCATACCTGCGAGACCGCACTGGCACATATTCTCGATGAAACCCGCGAGCTGCCGATTGTCTTTACCATCGGTCTCCCCGTTGCGGTGGCCGAGAATATCTACAACTGTGCCGCCGTGTGCTGCGCGGGCGAGCTTTTGGGCCTCACGGCCAAGAAGTATCTGCCCAACTATGGCGAGTTCTATGAGCGCCGTTGGTTTGCTCCGGCGCCCGCCGATCCCGTGTGGGTTGAGTTTGCCGGTCAGGGTCCGGTTCCGCTGGGTTCGGGGCTTGTCTACCGCTGCTGTGATGAGGGCGCCGAGGATTTGGTACTCGGTATTGAGGTCTGTGAGGACCTGTGGGTGCCGGCGCCCCCTTCGACCGAGATGGCGCTTGCCGGTGCGACGGTGATCCTCAATCCGTCGGCCTCGGACGAGATTATCGGTAAGGCAGACTATCGCCGCAGCCTCATCTCCAATCAGAGTGCGCGCCTGTACTGTGCCTATGCCTATGCAGACGCGAGCGAGGGCGAGTCCACGACCGACATGGTCTTTGCGGGCGAGAACCTCGTCTACGAAAACGGCTCGAAGCTCGCCGCCACGAAGCTCCTCACCTGCGATATGGCGGTGGCCGACGTTGACCTCGACCGTCTGGTTGCCGAGCGCCGTCGTTCGACCACGTGGACGCGCGCGGACGATGCGCCGGAGGCCACGACCGTTGAGTTTTCGTTTGAGGGCGTGCTGGCCGAAGAACCTGTCCTGCGCGATGCGCTCGACATCGACCGTGTTTTCCCCCGCGCGCCCTTTGTGCCGGCCGACCATGGTGACCTGGCCGGGCGCTGCGAGACGATCCTCAATCTGCAGACTGCCGGCCTCAAGACTCGCCTTGCCCATACGGGTACCAAGGCTGCAGTCATCGGTCTTTCGGGCGGCCTGGATTCCACGCTGGCACTGCTTGTGACCGTGCGTGCCTTCGATGCATTGGGGCTGCCGCGCACGGGTATCACGGCGGTTTCCATGCCCGGCTTTGGCACGACACATCGCACCAAGTCGAATGCCGAGTCGCTCGCTCGCGACCTGGGTGTGAGCTTCCGCGAGGTTTCGATCCACACGGCTGTGGAGCAGCACTTCAAGGACATTGAGCACGACCCGGCCGTTCAGGACGTGACCTACGAGAACAGCCAGGCCCGCGAGCGTACGCAGATTCTGATGGATCTGGCTAACCAGGCTGGCGGTTTTGTTATCGGCACGGGCGACCTGTCGGAGCTGGCGCTTGGCTGGGCTACCTATAACGGCGACCACATGAGCATGTACGCCGTCAACGCGAGCGTGCCCAAGACGCTTGTGCGCCATCTGGTACGTTATGCCGCTGATGTCTTTGGCGGGCGTATTGCCGAGGTCTTGCTCGATATCCTCGATACGCCGGTGTCCCCCGAGCTTCTGCCGCCGACGGGCGACGGTGAGATTGCTCAGAAGACCGAGGATTTGGTGGGCCCGTACGAGCTGCACGATTACTTCCTCTATTACCTGCTGCGTTTTGGCTTTGAGCCGGGCAAGATCTACCGTATGGCGCTCAAGAGCTTTGAGGGTGTCTATGACGCCAAGACCGTCCACACGTGGTTGCGTACGTTCTATCGTCGCTTCTTTGCCCAGCAGTTTAAGCGCAGCTGTCTGCCCGATGGTCCCAAGGTGGGCTCGGTGACGCTCAGCCCGCGCGGTGATTGGCGTATGCCGAGTGACGCCAGCTCGCGTCTGTGGCTTGCGCGGATCGACGCGCTCAATCCAATTGACTAAGGTTGGCTAAATTGAACCAATACGGGGGTTGCAAGCGTTACACTTTTGCAATCTGATGGCCCGTATCGCGCGGCGCTCTTGTCGGAGCGCCGTATTTTTTATATCGAAAGGTGGCACCATGCAGGCATCGCAGCGTCTCGACCGCTTTGGCGCGGAGGTCTTCGCCTCGCTCAACAACAAACTTCTTGCGCTGAAGGCTCAGGGCAAGACCATTTACAACATGAGCGTGGGCACGCCCGACTTTAAGCCGTACGACCACGTGGTCGAGGCGCTCACGCAGGCCGCCCAAAATCCCGAGATGTGGAAGTATTCCCTGCGCGACCTGCCCGAGCTTAAGCAGGCCGTGTGCGATTACTATGAGCGTCGCTTTGGCGTTTCGGGCATTACGCCGTCCATGGTGCAGTCGTGCAACGGCACGCAGGAGGGCGTGGGTCATTTGGGCCTGGCCCTGCTCGATCCGGGTGACACCATTCTGGTTCCCGATCCGTGCTATCCGGTCTTTGAGGCGGGCGCCAAGATCGCCGATGCCAAGCTCGAGTACTATCCGCTGGTGGCGGAGCACAATTACCTGCCCTATGTGGCGGGCATCGATCCCGAGGTGGCCGATCGTGCCAAGTACATGATCGTGTCGTTGCCCGCCAACCCGGTGGGCTCGGTGGGCACGCCCGAGGTCTACGAGGAGATCATCGCCTTCGCCCGCGAGCACGACCTGCTGATCGTCCATGACAACGCGTACTCCGACATCGTGTTTGACGGCGAGCCCGGCGGCAGCTTCTTGCAGTATCCCGGTGCGCTCGAGGTGGGCGTGGAATTCTTCTCGCTTTCCAAGTCGTTTAACGTCACCGGTGCGCGCATCGGCTTTTTGGTCGGTCGCGAGGATGTGGTCTCTGCCTTTGCCAAGCTGCGCAGCCAGATCGACTTCGGCATGTTCTTCCCGATTCAGAAGGCCGCCATCGCCTGCCTCAATGGTCCGCGCGATGAGGTCGAGGCGCAACGTCTGAAGTACCAGGAGCGCCGCGATGCCCTGTGCGACGGTCTTGAGGACCTGGGCTGGGAGCGTCCCAACGCGCATGGCTCTATGTTTGTGTGGGCCAAGCTTCCCGGTGGTCGCACCGATTCCATGGCGTTTTGCGAGGAGCTTATGGAGAAGGCCGGCGTTGTGGTGACGCCGGGCGCGAGCTTTGGCCCTTCGGGCGAGGGGCACGTGCGCATGGCGCTGGTCCTGCCGCCCGATCAGATCGCTTTGGCTGTCGAGGCCATTCGCGAGGCGGGCCTGTATTAGAAGACTATTTGGGCTCGTCAATAGCTCGAAACCGATTTCGTGCAGTTATTTTACGAATCCTGCAAACAATTTCGGTAAACGGTCGATTTTTGGCTGCGTATAGGAGCATAATCAAAGTCCCGATTGGATGTATTGGGATTACGGCAAGCCGCTCGGGTCGTTCCCGGGCGGCTTGTTTGTGGAGAGAGATGGGAGTTTCTAATGGTTAACGAGAAGAAGGTCGCTATTGTCGGCTGCGGTTTCGTCGGTTCGTCTTCGGCGTTCGCGCTGATGCAGAGTGGTCTGTTCTCCGAGATGGTTCTCATCGACGTGGACAAGAACCGCGCCGAGGGCGAGGCCCTGGATATTGCGCACGGCATGACGTTTGCCGAGCCGATGAAGATCTACGCCGGCGATTATTCTGATGTCGCCGACGCCGCCATGATCGTCGTCACCGCTGGCGCTGCTCAGAAGCCCGGTGAGACCCGCCTGGACCTGGTCAACAAGAACGTCAGCATCTTTAAGTCCATTATTCCCGAGATTAAGAAGTCTGGCTTCGACGGCATTCTGCTCATCGTCTCCAACCCGGTCGACGTTCTGACCTACGCCGCCATCAAGATGTCCGGTCTGCCCGAGGGCCATGTCATCGGCTCCGGCACCGTGCTCGACACCGGCCGTCTACAGCAAATGCTCGGCGCCCACGTCGAGGTTGACCCGCGCGACGTTCAGGCCTATGTCATGGGCGAGCACGGCGACTCCGAGTTTGTCGCCTGGTCCAGCGCTCAGGTTGCCGGCGTGCCGCTGAACACCTTCTGCGAGCTTCACGGCCACCTGGAGCATGAGGCTGCCGAGAAGCGCATTGCCGAGGACGTCAAGAACTCCGCCTACACCATCATCGAGAAGAAGCACGCCACCTACTACGGTGTCGCTATGGCAGTAAAGCGCATCTGCACTGCCGTCATGCGTGACGAGCAGACTGTTCTGCCCGTCTCCTCGCTCATGGTGGGCGAGTACGGCCTGTCCGATCTGGCCATCTCCATGCCGACGGTCGTTGGTCGCGACGGTGTCGTCTGCCGCGTTCCCGTGCCGCTGAACGATGACGAGCAGCATGAGCTCACCGCCTCCGCAAAGGCCCTCAAGGACATTATCGACAGCGTCGACTTTTCCTGCTAAATTCGGCTCGTTTAAGCAACAGGCTACAACGAAGGCGTCCGGGCCCATGTGACCCGGACGCCTTTTTTATGCAAAGGGGACAGGTTGCTTTGCATCAATCTTCGATGCGCCTGGGGCGGACTCGACCGCTATACTGGTTCGTGCCAAAAGCGATCTAGAACGGAATGCCGTATATGAAAATCAATCACGCGATTCTGCATATCCTGGACTTTGACTCTGCCGTCAACGTCATGAGCCAGCGCGAGCTGGATATCGAAAGCCGTATCGTGCGCAGCTTTGTTACCACGCATCTGCGCCGCGCACGTACCTCGGCCGACAATAAGCGCGCCACGTTTGCGGAGAACTCTGCGTTTGGCGGCGAGCTCAAGGGCTATTTCTTTGGTGAGCGTGAGTTCGTGGACTTGTCTCAGCAGATTGCGGAGTTCATCTCTTCCGAACTCACCAAGGCCGAGAAAGCCGAGTCCATTGACGTGCTCGTGGCCGATTTTGACGACGATGAGGATACCCGCTGGTTTGCCGTGATGCTGCTGGGCTCCAAGCAGGCATTCATGCACGAAGTGGGTCGCGAAGAGGGCGAGGTTCGTAACGACATCGCGCGCCACTACGCCATTTTGCCAAACCCCTCGCAAAAGGTGCCGAGCTATGCCATCGTGCGTGCAAGCACCATGGAGATCGGCTACGTGGATAAGAAGCGCAAGATTGCCGGCGAGGACCGCATGCTCATTCCCGACGGCCTGCTGCAGTGCGACACGGGGGTTTCGGGTAAGGAGGTCATCGACACGGTGACGCGCGTGGTCGAGGAGGTCGCCGAGGAGCACGGCGCCAACACGGCCGTAGCGCTCGCCAAGGTCAAAGCCGCCGTTGCCGAGAAGGTTGAAGACGACGAGGAGCTGCCGCCTTGGGATATCGTCGATGAGGTCTTTGAGGACGAACCGGTCATCAAGGAGAGCGTGCGTGCGGCGCTGACCGAGGAGAAGGTGCCCGAGCGCGTGCCCGTGGAGCGCAGGCAAGTCGAGCGCGCGGCCGTACGCAATCACAAGATTCGTACCGACACGGGTATCGAGATCAGCTTCCCGGCCGAGATGGGTTCAAACTCCGAGTACATCGAGTTTGTCAACGAGCCCAACGGCCTCATCTCCATCGAGCTCAAAAACATCGGTAGCATCGAGAATCGATAAGGCTTTTAACTTTTGAATAAAATTAAAGACGCGCGCTGATGAAATCGGAACGCCGCTTCACGGCGAGCTCGCCGGCTGCAAAAAGATTAAATGGCGGAATGCGGGACTCAAAATGGTTTTCCGAATCCGAGAGGACGGAATGGTTGAGATTGCCGAGATTGTGGCAATAGGACGGCGCGATCGTTCCGAGGTCTATAAGACGGCCGTAGGGCGCCTGTCAAAGCAACCCGCCATGGTTGAATACGACGGAGCCCTGAGATGATGAAGGCCGAAGCTCCGATGGTGCTTCGGCCTTTGTTGTTTTCGGCTTGGTTGCCGACATCGCGTCGTAGGTTGAGCACACGTCAGCGAAAACGCCCCTAGGCGAGCAAGGTGACGTGAAAGAGGAGGGAAGCGTACTTCGGTACGCGACCGACGATTGAACGTCAGATTGCCGCTTAGGGGCGTTTGCAGCGTCGACCGGTCCGTCGTTCGTTAGAACGACGGAACCAAAGGTGGAGCGTCGAGCCGTTACGCGGTTTGGTAAAACCGCGTAACCCTACAGCTGGCGCAGACCTTCCTCGAGGCCGGTCTTGCTGTCGGTCTTCTCGTCGCGCATCTTGATAACGCGGGCAGGGACACCGGCCACGACGGCGCCGGCGGGGACGTCCTCGACGCACACGGCGCCGGCGGCAACGACAGCACCCTTGCCCACGCGCACGCCTTCCAGGACCACAGCATTGGCGCCGATCATAACGTCGTCCTCGATGATGACGGGGGTGGCGCTGGCGGGCTCCACGACGCCTGCCAGCACGGTGCCGGCGCCGATGTGGCAGTTCTTGCCCACGGTGGCGCGTCCGCCCAGCACGGCGCCCATATCGATCATGGAGCCTTCGCCAATGACGGAGCCGATGTTGATGATGGCGCCCATCATGATGACGGCACGGTCGCCGATCTCGACGCGGTCGCGGATGATCGCACCCGGCTCGATGCGGGCGTTGATGCCCTTGAGGTCGAGCATGGGCACGGCGGAGTTGCGGCAGTCGTTCTCCACATCGTAGTAGTCGATGGAATCGACGTTGGCGTCGAGGATTGCCTTGAGCTCATCCCAGTCGCCAAATACAGTCTTTCCACGGCGGCCGCCATAGACATGCGCATTGCCCCACTGGACCTTCATGCCCGGCTTTTCGCGCACGTACAGCTTGACGGGCGTCTTCTTGGGCGCGGTGGCGATATAGTTGATAATCTCCTGTGCATCCATTTCGGCTGCATTGCTCATTTGCGGTCTCTCCTTTGGGTGGATCCGGTTGATACCTGGTTAGGCAAACATGACCTGGTCGAACGTATAGAAGCCGTGCTCGCGGGTGACGAGCTTCTGCGCGGCTGCCAAGGCACCGTTGACAAAGATCTGACGACTCGTGGCGCGATGCGCGAGCGTGACCTCCTCGTCCTGGCCAAAGAAACTCACTTCGTGCACGCCGGCGACAGTGCCACCGCGCAGCGAGTGCACGCCGATCTCCTTGGGGTCGCGCGCTCCGCACATGCCCTCGCGGCCATAGACGGGGTGGTAGCCTGCCTCGGGTTCGGCTTCGACGACGGCGTCGAGCAGCAACTTGGCAGTGCCGCTGGGGGCGTCGACCTTTTGGTTGTGGTGCGTCTCGACGATTTCGCAGTCAAAGCCGGGCAGCTCTCGCGTGGCCTGTGCCACCAGATGACGCAGGGCTGCGATACCGATGGAGTAATTGCCGGAGTGCATGACGCGGGTGCACTGACCCAGCTCGCGCAGGCGATCCATCTGCTCGGGCGTATAGCCTGTGGTGCCCGAGACCAACGCCGCACCCGTGCGCTCGACATAGGCGACGACGGTGTCGAAGGTCGCAACGTTCGAGAAGTCGATGATGACGTCGGCTGCCGGAGCGTTCTCGAGCTCGGACAAGTCGAAGCCGATCTGGGCGACGATGTCAAAAACGGGCTCTCCGGCAGCGTCGACAATACCCTCGGCGGTAGTGCGGATGAGCGAGCCCATGCGGCCCGTTCCCATAATGACGGTCTTAATCAAGCAGACCAGCTCCCTTCAGAGCATCGGTAAGTGCGGATCGCGTGTCGTCTGCCATGGGGCACAGCGGCATGCGGTAGTTTGCCTCGATCATACCCATCTGGGCGAGCGCTTCCTTGACGGGGATGGGGTTGACCTCGCTAAAGAGGGCATTGATGAGCGGCTGGCCGGCAATCTGGATATCGCGGGCACGTGCCACGTCACCGTCCAGATAGGCGCGGCACATGTCATGTACGAGCTGCGGCTGCACGTCGGCCCACACGCTGATGGTGCCCGAAGCACCCAGACTCATGAGCGGTACGGTGAGCGCGTCCTCGCCCGAGTACATGCGGAAGTCGTCGGACAGCAGGTGGGCGATCTTGGCAGCGTAGGCGACGTTGCCCGAGGCTTCCTTAATACCCATGATGTTGGGGTGCGCGGCCAAGCGCTCCACGTTGCGCTCGCTGATGCCGCAGCCACAGCGGCCGGGGATGTTGTACAGGATGCAGGGGATGTCTACGGCATCGGCGACGGTCTTAAAGTGCTGGTAGATACCCTCTTCGTTGGATTTGTTGTAGTAGGGGGTAATGAGCAGCAGGCCGTCGGCTCCCAAGCCCTGGTAAGTGAGCGACTTGGTGAGCATGGTCTGCGTGGAGTTGGAGCCCGAGCCGGCGATGACGGGGACGCGTCCTGCAACTTGCTTGACCACCGCGGCGACAACGGAGTTGTCCTCGTCGTCGGTCATCGTGGCGCTCTCGCCGGTGGTGCCCAGGGCGAGGATGGCGTCGGTGCCATTTTGCAGGTGGAAATCGATAAGGCGCTCGAGCGCATCAAAGTCGACACTGCCGTCCTTTTTAAACGGCGTAACCAGGGCGACGATTGAGCCCTCGAGATTGCGGATGTCCATGTTCTTCTCCTTCGCTTCGGCGATCTGGATGCGCTTGTTCCATTGGGCGGCGACTGCCAGGCGCTCGTCTTGGGCGCGGTGGCGGGCACTTTCGGCGCGCGACTTGGCCAACAGTTCTCGGCCGCACGGCAGCACGTCGAGCGTGGCAAAGTAATCGCCCGGGCGCTCGGCGCGGCGGATGAGGTCGGCCGCGCCATCGGGGCGCAGCAGGACCTCGGCGGAGCGCAGCCGTCCGTTGTAGTTGTAGCCCATGGAGTAGCCATGCGCACCGGTATCGTGGATTACAAGCAGGTCGCCCATGTCGATATGCGGTAGCTCGCGATCGATGGCGAACTTGTCGTTGTTCTCGCACAGATTGCCCGTGATGTCATAGGTGTTCGTGACGGGCGCTGTGCCCTTGTCGGCGCCGCCCGGCTGACCCATCACCGTAATGTGGTGGTAGGCACCATACATGGCGGGGCGGATCAAATCGACGGCGCTTGCATCGACACCGATATAGTCCTTGTAGATCTGCTTCTCGTGGATGGCCTTGGTGACCAGGCAGCCGTAGGGGCCCATCATAAAGCGGCCCATCTCGGTGTAGATTGCCACATCGCCCATGCCTGCGGGGACCAGGATCTCGTCGTATGCCGCGTGCACTCCCTCGCCGATGGCGTGAATGTCGTTGGCCTGCTGCTCGGGCAGGTAGGGGATGCCGACGCCGCCGGATAGATTGATGAAGGCGACGTGTGCGCCGGTCTCGCGCTCCAGGCGCACGGCAAGCTCAAAGAGGATGCGCGCGAGCTTGGGGTAGTAGTCGTTGGTGACGGTGTTGCTGGCAAGGAAGGCGTGGATGCCAAAGTCCTCGGCACCCTTGGTCTTGAGCATACGGAAGGCCTCGAAGAGTTGCTCGGTGGTCATGCCGTATTTGGAGTCGCCGGGGTTGTCCATGATGCCGTTGGAGAGCTGGAACAGGCCGCCCGGATTAAAGCGGCAGCTGACCGTCTTGGGGATGGGCCCCGCAACACGCTCAAAGAACTCGATGTGGCTGATGTCGTCAAAGTTGACGATGGCACCCAGCTTGTCGGCGAGCTCAAAGTCCGCAGCCGGCGTGTCGTTGGACGAGAACATGATGTCGTGTCCCGTGATACCCAGCGAGCGGGCGATCATGAGCTCGGTATAGCTCGAGCAATCGCAGCCGCAGCCGTATTCGTTGAGAATGGAGATGAGTGCCGGGTTGGGGTTGGCCTTGACGGCAAAGTATTCCTTAAAGCCCGGGTTCCACGCAAAGGCGTCGCGCACCTCTTGCATGTTGCGGCGGATGCCCGCCTCGTCGTATAGATGAAACGGCGTGGGGAACTGCTCGACGATATGCTCGAGCGTCTCCTTGTCCACAAACGGCTGCTTGGCCGCATATGCCTCGTTGGGGGTCAATGCCATGTCCCGTAAACCTCGCTATCCAGACGGCGCCATCTGCGCATCGAATCCGCATAGCGTGGACCCAATGTCCGGATAGCGCTCCCGCATTGCTGCAGACAGTCCTGTGGGTGTTTCCCACAGGCCCACCAGGTTGTTCGTGCCCGAAAAACCCAGTTCGGCGGGTTTCGCCTCCCCGCGGGGTCAAAGCCTGCCGGCTCACCCGCGGCTCTTCGTGCCCGCGCCTCTATCAAGTGGTAAAGACCCTATCACGTTGCACTTTACCAAACAAGAGTATTCGTATATAACGTTTAAAAAATGCAGGGATATGCTGGAAACATGTGCGCCACAATCCTGTATCACAATAAGTTGCAACAGATGTGCCTCACGAAGGGATCCTCTATGACCGAGCTCCAAGAACTCCGTCGCTATCGCCGCGATCTCCATCGCATTCCGGAGCTCGATTTCGATCTTCCGCTAACCATTGCCTATATCGAGGGCGTGCTGGCACCGCTCACCTGCGAAGTGACCCATCCGTGCCCCAGCTGTGTTTGTGCTTTCTTCGACGCCGGCGTTGATGCCGCGCATGCCACGGCGATTCGCGCCGATATGGATGCGCTGCCCATTGAGGAGGCGACAGGGGCGGCCTTTGCCTCGACCCATCCCGGCAAGATGCACGCTTGCGGACATGACGGTCACATGGCCATGGCACTTGCCGCCGCGACGTATGTCGACCGTACGATTCGCGAGCAGCCGGGCGCCATGAGGCGCAACGTGCTCTTTGTGTTCCAGCCGGCCGAGGAAACGACCGGTGGTGCCAAGACGGTATGCGAGAGCGGCGTGTTCGAGCGCTATGGGGTCGACCGCATTTTTGGCTTGCATGTGTGGCCCGATCTGCCTGCCGGCACGTTGGCGAGCTGTTCCGGTCCGCTGCTGGCGCGTTCGAGCGAGACGCATATCTATATTCACGGTACGAGCATCCATATTGCTAAGACCTATGGCGTGCCGGTCGAGGAGTCGCACGATGCCGCGTTGGCGGCAGCGAAGTTTTTGGTTGCCGAGCGCGAGCTGATGGACGAGCTGGGCACCGACGAGCCCTGCATCGGCAAGTTTGGTCTGCTGCAGGCCGGTACGGTTTGCAACGCGGTGGCGGGGGAGGCCCATGTGGCCGGAAGCCTGCGTGTGTTTACGGACGGCATGTTCGACCGGGCGCGCGAAGGCGTGCGTCGCGTGCTTGATGAGGCCTGTGCCGCAACGGGCTGCACGTACGATCTCGACTTTGCCGAGGGCTATCCGCCGGTCGACAACGACCCCGAGTTGTTTGCCAGCGTCGCGCCTGCCTTGCCCGGCCTGCAGCTTGTGGAGGAGCCGCTGTTAATTGCCGAGGACTTTGCGTTCTATCAGCGCTATCTGCCGGGCGTGTTCTTCTTGCTGGGCGCGGGTGTGCCGGAGGGTCAAGAAAACCCGAGCGATTCGGATGGCTGTCCTGCCTATGCCACGAGCGCCCTTCACACCGATACCATGCTCTTTGACGAGGAAATTCTGCTCAAGGGCCTCGATGTCTACAAACGATTGCTTTTGCTTGGTTAATCGGCGCGGGCGCATGTTCTAGAAAATACGAACAAATGTACGGTATAATAGAGATGTATGTCTGTAGAAACGTTTGACGTTATTAACGTAAGGCGATACTATGATCGCATCGTACAAAGATGAGGATACCGAACGTTTTGCAATGGGTGTGCGGGTCAGGAGGTTCGTGCCCTTTGAGCGGGTCGCATTGAGGAAGATTCGTCAACTGCAGGTTTGTGCTTCACTTGATGACCTTCGCGTTCCTCCGGGCAATCGTCTTGAAGCGTTGAAGGGCGATCGCGCCGGCCAATATAGTATCCGTGTTAATGAGCGCTATCGGGTCTGCTTTGAGTGGAGACAGGGGATGGCTTGGAATGTCGAAATCGTCGATTATCACAAGTGATGAGACCGCGCCCGATTTGCTGTCACCGGTGACTCCTGGTGAACTTCTCAAAGAGGAATTTCTTGTTCCTATGGGCATTTCTCAATATCGTCTTGCTAAGGAGACCGGGATTCCGGCACAGCGTATTGGGCAGATTATTTTGGGGAGGCGTCGTGTTACGGCTGACACCGATCTTCGCCTTTGCCGCTACTTTGGCCTAACGGATGGTTATTGGCTGCGCGGCCAGATAGCGTTTGACCTCGAGGCGGAAAAGAGGCGCATCGAGCCGGAACTGGATAAGATCGTTCCTGTTCAGCAGGCTATCGCATTGTAGTGTTCAAAGATGTTGAGGTTGGAGTGACGATGGGGCGACGCCGACAGTCTGCCGTTTATAGTCCCGGTGGGTGTGGATGCGGCTTGTTGTTGCTTCCGGTTATTGCTGTGAGCATTGGCCGTTTACCGCAACCTTAGCTGCGAGCTAATATAGGAGACGCACCCCAGTTCGGAACAGCGGGTAACAGAATGCAACATTCTCGCAGGTAGTTATAGGTGTCGTATTGAAGTCCGAATAACACTTCGCAACGGCGTGAAACGCTCCGAGCGGGTTTATTCGTACCGCAATTCGTACCACCCCAGATAAGGGGAAAACTCACTACATGAGAGAAATGGAGCACAGACATGACCGACTGGAAGGCACTCGAGGACGCCGAGGACCACGCCTACTTCATGGCAGAGCTCATGGACATCTCGCCCGAGAGCTTCACCATCGAGGAGAAGAAGCAGATCCTACACGACATGATCGCGAGCTCCTCCGCCATCGAGAACGCGATGCGCGACGAGTTCGCGGAACTCGACGAGGTCACCCAGACCCGCCTGATCGACGACCTCGCGGCGGACGGGCCGCGAAGCCGCGAGTGGTGGTACGAGGTGCTCGTGGACGGCCCCAGGCACCGCGACTTCCCGACGCTCAGCGCCGGCTCGCGCCGGAGGCGCTAGCGACGGAGGCGCTAGCGACGGAGGCGCTCGTCCCATCCCAGGGACGAGGGCCTCTCCTTGTGTAGACCTTCGTGAAGCGACGGAACGCTACGGATCTAGCCTGCCCACGAGCCAGGGCAGCGGCACGAGGGGCAGCGCGCCCAGGCACAGCAGAACGGCGAGCGCCGTGGCCGCGCCCCAGCGGGCGTCCTCGCGCGTCACGACAGGATCTCGTTCACGCGCGCCTGGACCTCCGCGTAGCGGTCGCCCAGCGCCGCCTTGCGCGCCGCCCCGTTTCCGAACTCGCCCGCGATCACCCAGCGCGCGAAGTCGTCCACGTCGTCGGCCGCCGGCGCCTGGGCCGCGCCCCCGCCGGAGCCCCCGGCAAGGATGCGGTTCACCTCCGCCTGCACCTCGTCGTAGCGGCTCCCCAGGGCCGCGCGCCGCGCGGCCCCGTTTCCGAACTCCCCGGCGATGACGCGCCGCGCGAGCTCCGCGACCGTGCCGCTGGGCGCGGCCGTGGTCGTGCCTTCAGAAACAACGCCGCCCGTGATCGCCGCCTTCAGCGCCGCCCACTTGGACGCCGCCACGTAGGGCGCGGGGCAGAGCTTGCCCGTCACGTCGTAGTGGCGGATGACCCCGGAAGCGCCGATGCCGTACTTGGCCATGAGCTTCCTCACGAGCCAGCCCAGCTTCTCGACCTCGGTCGCGCTGAAGTCCTCGCCTGCCGAGACGACCTCGATGCCGACCGCGCGGCAGTTCATCTGCCAGTCTCCGGCGTGCCAGGCGGTGTCGCCCTCGGCCACGCTCTGATAGATCTCCGGCGTGATGTCGTCTATGAAGTAGTGCGCGGACGCCCCCTGGCCCTCGTTCCTCGCGAAGTACGTCGCGTTGTTGCGGGCAGAGGCAAGCGTCGCCGTGAAGTGGACCACGATGCGGTCGATCGCGCCAGGGCGCCCGCGTGTCATGTGGTCCGAGCCGCACTGCTTGAAGAGGATGCTATATGCCATCGGGCACCTCCTCGAAGCCGCCGTCCTCGCCCTCGTCGGGCTCCCAGCCATCCGGCGCAGCCGCCTCGACACCCTCGCTGTGAAGCGCCTCCCAGCGCTCCTCCTCGCTCGCGAACTCGCGCTCACTCATCGGAACCACCGCCCGACGGCAGCGCCGCGCCGAGTTCCGCCATCACCGGCGACAGCACGGCCATCACGAGCGCCACCACGATCGGGCGCCACTCCGGCGCCAGCACCGCGCAGCCCACGAGCATGTCCACGTTGGCCGCGACCACGCCGAGCACGCCCTGTACGATGGTTCTCGCCAGGCGCCACGGCCACTCGTTGGATGTCAGGAAAGCCTCCATCATTGCCCCTTCCGCATGTTCTCGATCTCCGCCTTCACGACGGCGACGTCCTGCTCCAGGGCGTAGGTGCGCTCTATGAGGCAGTTGTGCCTCTCGACCTGCCGCGCTAGGTTGTCGATTTTGACCTCCATGACCGCGCGGCTGCGCGAGTTGGACACGAGCACCCCCGCGAGGGTGAGCACCCCCGTCACGAGCGCCGCGACGACCGACTCCATGGCAACCTCCGTCCCAGGCGGGGACGCCCCCGTCTGGCCGAAGTGTCTGCCGTGGTCACAAATATGCTTATCTAACTAGGTAAATGGGCAAAGTGATGCGTTCCGTTACTTCACAAAGTCATTCACAGCGAAATTGTCTCGGGCCTTTCGAAAACTCTTCTTGACCGCGACACTGTGTCGCAGTTTATGCTCAGGACGGAGGTGAGGGACATGATGACAACAGGAGAGGTCAGCAAGCTGACCGGAATAGGGAAGAAGTCCCTTCAACGCTACAACGATTGGGGGTTAATCTCGCCGAAAAGGAGCGAGGCGGGGTACATGCTCTTCACTGAGGATGACCTTGTTAAGCTCTTCCTCGTCAAGCTGTTCAAAGACCTCGGATACAAAGTGAAAGACATCAAGGCGGCGTTTGATAGACCGGATTTTGATGTAAGGGAATCACTCGACTGTAGAATCACGGAGCTTGAAGTGCAGCTACGCAAAGACAAGGAGCAGCTGCTCTTCGCGAAAGAGATGAGGAAGCTCATCGAGAACGAGGGCGGCCCGAACACGGGAGAGGCGATATGCGCTCTTCTTCGTCACCCCGAGTACGCCTGGGTCCTGACGGATGAGGACAGCGATGAGGGAGAGGATCTCACTGCCTATTTCAAATGGGCGGCGAGGGCGAACAAGCGCATAGCTGAGGTTAGCCCATCCGCGCTGGACGAATGTCTTAATCAGCTAATCGAGGAGTCAGAGAAGTTTGGGCCGTCGACCCGATTCATGACTCAGATGCTCATCTCACTCTTCGACTTGGAGGAGCGTGGTGTCCAAGCGAACTCGGAGGAGGCGCGTGCCATAGTTGCAGACGCGTATTACGGGATGGAGGACTACGTCGAGGGCGATCTCTATGTCTCGTTCTACATGCTAGGGAAGTACTACAAGGTCGGCGGCATGACGCCTCCTAGCGTCATGGCACAGCTGGACGAGAAGTCAATGGAACAGTTGACTGACGCTGAGTCTTTCATCGGAGAGGCAATAAGCAGCTTCGTCGACACGCTGGAGCTTACAGAAGAGCGTCGCAAAGAAATAGAAGACCTTGAGCAGTAGAGGAAAGGAGAAAAGATGTCTTGGGATTACGCGGAACTATCGCACATGGCAAAAGAGGCCGGGGGGCCCGACCTTCTGCTGAGCACGCTTGAGAAGAACGCACGCGGTCAAGGGCGAATTGAGGGGGCAGGAATAGGCGCGATTGTGGCAGGGTCCCTCTTCGCAGGCGCGGCCTTGGTCTACAAGCAGTACAGCAAGAAGAAAGCATTGGCAAACGAGGCGAAGGTGGAGCTCGCAAACGGAATCCAAGCTTACGAAATGACAGAAGAGGAGGAGAACGCTAGGGAGGTCGAGAGCGAGAATGACGAGCGGAAATACGAGGCTCAGGACGAACCCAACAATCCAAAAGATCACGAGGAGGGAATGCAGGGATGAAGGATATAGCCAATGAAGAGGGCAAGAGCACTAAGACGGAAACGGCTGAGGAGCCAAGAGACGGCAGAATGGAGCGGGCAAAGGCCTTCGTAAAGCGGCATGGCCTGGAAATTGTATTGGGAATAGGCTGTGTGGGCCTCGGAGCTGTTTGCGTGCGACAGGGGAACGCCTTGGCTATCAAAGACAAGATCATCAAGCTGCAGGGCGTCAGAATACGAGATCTCGTTGCCTTGTGCGAAGAGAAGGATTCCTGGTTCAAGGAACTGATGTCAGACGCCTTGAGGCGTGGGAGCTCTCTTGCAGGGAAGTGTATGGTCGATCGGAGGGAAGTGCTGCTCGGAAGATAGGTAAAAGCCCCGCCACTCGCGCCGCCCGCACGGCAGGTTCGTCCCGAGCCCCCTGCGGCGGCGCGTCCACCCCTCCGGCACATGCGGCGCAGGCGCCGCAAGCGCCGGAGGGGTGCCTTTTAGGAGCCCTTCGCCGTGAGGTACCCGGCCCCGCCCGCGCCGTCGATCCTCATGTACTGGTAGCCCGCGCGCGAGCTCGCGTAGGCCGTGCCCGCCCCTCCCACGAGCGAGACGCACTGGTAGAACGTCTGGAAGCCCGAGACGCCGGAGGATGGTAGCGCCCAGTCGGCGTCGACCCAAATCGTCACGAGCGACCCGCACCCGCCGAAGGTGTAGGCGAGGCCCTCGAGCGAGGACGGATCTAGCCCGGAGAGGTCGATCTCCGTGAGCCCCTTGCAGCTGTTGAACGTGTGCTGCATCTCGCGCACGCCCCTCAGGTTCCCCATGCCCGCTACCTCGGCGATGGCCTGGTGGCCGTAGAACCAGTAGTTCGTGTTCACGTGTTCGTAGGCGGCCATGTCCGCCGCTATGGTCACCTTCTCCACGTCGTGCCGATGGTCGTACCAGGGCTGGTAGCCCACCGAGTTGTACCGAGCGTTCGTGCACAGGTGCCCGGAGGATAGGAGCTCCCGCCCCGCCTCGGGCTCGGTGGCAGCCGTCAGCACGAGCTCGCCGTCGGCGTAGAGGAAGCAGCGGAACCACTCGCGCTCGTCCCCGGACCCGTCTGAGTAAGTCAGCGCGCCGTCCTTGCCGAAGTTCAGCGCGTCGTGGTCGTCCATCTGCCCTGGGACGTGCCCCTTGCCCCCGACGAGTCTTCTGCAGCCGCTGAACATGGGCGAGCCGGAGGTCACGTTCCCCATGAACACCTCCGCCCGGATCGTCTCGAGCGAGGAGCAGCTCACAAACATCTGATTCATGCTGATGGCGCCGGAAGCCTCCTCGAGGCCGTCCACCTCCACGAGGTTCTCGAAGCCATGAAAGAAGTAGGCGGCGCTCGCGAGCCCACTCCCGGAGAAGTCGGAATCGAACACCGCTCGCGAGACGGAGAGCTTGTCGTCGTCCCAGGGGCGGGCGTCGGCTGAGGTGTAGCCCGCCGGGTCGACCTCCCACGCCTTGAGGATGACCGCGCCGGGCACGTCGGAGGAGCACCCGTCGCGGTAGTTGAACTCGAGCGTTCCGTCCGCGAGCAGGAGGGCGCGGATCTTCACGCCCATGTCCCAGGAGAGCGCCAGAATCGCCGGCGCCATCTCGCTCGGCTTGTACGTCTCGGCAAGCCCGTTCTGAGCCCTGATCGCGTCGGCTATGGCGTCAAACACGGAATCTGAGATAACGCCCGTGCCCGAGGTATGCGCCGCCTGGAACGGAGTGCCTGCCTTCGTCCCGTCGAGCGCGAGCACCGCCGCCGCCATCTCGGAGGGCAGGTACGTGTCCGTCCCGCCGTTCTGAACGCGGATGGCGTTCGCGATGTCAGTGAAGACGTCTTTGTCTATCGTCCCTATGGCCACCTAGAACTCCACCTCGCTCAGGTCGTCGAGCGCCGCGATCTGCTGCGCCACGTATTCCTTCGTCGCGTACGCCGAGAGGTCGGGCGTCGCCCCCGGCGCGCCGTCCTGGCCGTCCTCGCCGGGGTCACCCTTCTGACCCTGCTCTCCCGTCTCGCCCTTGAGGCCGGAGAAGGCGAACGCGAACGTTCGCTCGCCCGGGGTCCCGCCGAGCGTCACGATGACGGAGGGCGTGCCCGTGGATGAGTCCACCGTCGCGGTCGCGCCCGTGATCTCCGCGTCCGCGCCGTCCTGACCGTCGACGCCCGGCGCACCCCGGGCGCCCTGCGGGCCACGAAGCGCCTCGAGCTGCTCCGTGGTGAAGTCGGAGTAGAGGAAGGGGTCTCCCTTCTCGCCTTGCTCCCCCTTGAGGTCGGCGGAGCTCGTGCCGCTCGCGCTCGTCACCGTGAGCACCGTGCCGCTCCACGAGTGCGTGCAGCTCACGCCGTCCTGGCCATCCTGTCCGTCGGCACCGTCAGCACCGGGAGCCCCGTCCTCTCCGGGGTCGCCCTTCTGGCCCTTGAGCGCCGCAAGCTGCTCGGCGGTGAAGTCTGTGTAGGTGAACGGGTCTCCCTTGTCGCCCTTCTCGCCGTTGTCCTCCTTGTCGCCCTTGGGGCCGTGCGCGAGGGTCGCTGTGGTGGTGCCCGTGGCGTCGGTCACGGTGACGACCGCGCCCGCCTCGGTCTGCTCCACCTTGGCGGTCGGGCTCACGCCGTCCGCGCCCGGAGCGCCGTCCTCGCCATCTGCTCCGTCCTTTCCGGGCGCGCCCGGGGCACCCGGCGCCCCGTCGAAGTCCCCGCGCTCGGCGGCGGCCAGCAGCTCCTCCTTGGCGGCGTTCGCCGCGCCCGCGGCCGCCGCCGCCGCGGCCACCGCGCCCGACGCCCCCTGCGCGTCCTCCAGCGCCCCGGCGGCGACGTCCGCCGCCTGCTGCGCCTTCGCCACCGCGTCGGAGATGAGGGCGTCCGCGCCCTCGAACTTCTCTATCGCCTCCAGGAATGTTAGCGTCAATCTATTTTTCACCAGTTTCGCTAAACAGGCGCGCCGTTCGCGCAAAGGCGGTTTCACCGGTTGCGCTAACGTATTTTCACCGATTCCGGTCACGGCTTG